>DAIQOA010000072.1:0-20180 GCA_036788095.1 bacterium
GCTGAAACGATCCAGGACCTGCCGGTCACCAGCATGGCGGAGGTGATCCAGCTGCAAGCAGGCGTGGTGGCCGGCGCCGGCGGTGAACTGCATTTTCGCGGCGGCCGGGAGCGCGAGGTGGCCTACATGATCGACGGCGTACCGGTGAACAACGCTTATGCACAGTCAGGCGGCAATAACGTGGCGGTTGAAAATGCCATTATCAAAGAGTTGCAGGTCATCAGCGGCACCTTTAATGCGGAGTATGGTTCTGCACAGTCCGGCATCGTCAACATCGTCACCAAGGCGCCGGAAAAACAGTGGCACGGCTCTCTGCAGTTCTATTCCGGCGACTTTGTCAGCAATCAAACCAAGGTGTTCATCGGCGTCGATCGCCTCAATCCCGTCGCCGAAGGTGATTTCCAGGCCACTTTGACCGGCCCGCTGATGGGCAATAAGCTCGGGCTATTGCTCACCACGCGCTACAACCGGAACGAAAGTCTGTACTGGTACGAACGGCGTTTCCGTTCGACCGATGGTTGGGCCATCGACGCCTATCGGAAATGGTACAATGACCATTACGCCTCCGAGATCGGCCGCACCGGAGAGATCCGGATTCCCGACTCGTTATCCACCGGGGACGGCTCCATGGGACCGTTGAGCCACGGACAATCCCTCACTTTTTCCGGCAAGCTCATCTTCACCCCTTCTTCGAATCTCTCTCTGACCTATTCGCTGTTCGCGTCAGGCTCTCAGGGAGAAAGCGGCGGCCTCAATCGTCGATATGCGCCCGACGGCCTGTCCCGCTATTGGGGCCGCGCAGACAACCATTTTATCAATGTTCGTCATATGCTGCACCCGAATCTGTTCTATCATCTCAATGTCTCTTATCAGCACCAACACAGCTGGAGCTATTACCGCCGGGACAATAAAGTGGCAAACTATCCGGGCGATGTGGGCATTCAACCGATCACCTCAACTTCCAATGGCTTTTCGCTCGGCACTACTGATGGCGGTTATTACGGCAAAGACGGCAAGAACTATCAAAAGATCTATACGGCCAACGGGAACATCAATTGGCAGGTGGATCGCCATAATTTCATCAAGCTGGGCTTTGAGATCAAACACCATGCCTACAACACCTACAGCTATCCTTTGATCGAAACAGAAGAGTGGCAGCGCTATAAATACACCACTGCCATTCGGGGCGCCGATTTGAGTTGGAAAGAATATTGGACCCAGATGGTGGATTACTGGAAGAACTGGGATGAGACCTATGGGACCAGCAAATACCGCCTGCCGCGCGGTGAGGAAATTACCCGCTATCGCGATTACACGATCAAACCGTTGGAGGCGGCTATTTACCTTCAGGACAAGCTGGAGATGGGCGAGATTGTGCTCAACGCCGGCGTCCGCCTCGACCTGTTCAAGGCCAATGAAAAGTTCATCGTCAACGAGCGGATCGAATCCTATCTCCTGGGCAGTGAACAAAATTTAAAGCGCGCGCCGATTCAGTATCAACTGAATCCTCGCCTCGGCTTTTCTTTTCCCATCTCGGATCGGGGCGCTTTTCACGTGGCTTATGGCCATTTCTTTCAGATGCCGAGCTTTGCGACCATGTACAGCGAGCCGCTGCAGGTGCTGACTCCTTTGCAGCTGGAGGGACAACTGCTAGGTAATTGCACGCTCAAGCCCGAACGGACCATTGCCTACGAGGTGGGACTGCAGCAGGGGCTCACCGACGATCTGGCGGCCGATCTCACCCTCTTTTACAAGGACTTTCGCAACCAACTGGGCATTGAATACATTACCACCGTGGATGCCATCGGCTACACCCGCTATGTCAATCGGGATTACGGCAACGTGAAAGGCTTTACGCTGGCACTGGAAAAATTACGCAGGGGATGGTTCTCCGGCGGGGTCGATTACACCTTTCAATATGGAGAAGGCAGTGCCTCGGATCCCACTTTTCTGCAGCTGGTGCAGGTGTCCTCCCGTCTAGGCGGCGATCCGGTGCAATTCATCGAACGCCAGATTGTACCGCTGGACTGGGATCAACGGCATACTTTGAATCTGACCGCCATCTTCAGCCGGCCAGGCAATTGGAGCGCCAGCATCATCGGGACTCTGGGCAGCGGTCTACCCTATACTCCCTCCACGGTGGGCCAGGCGCTGTTCCCTGATATCGAATTCAACAACGCCGCTCGCAAGCCGATGCGCTGGAATATCGACCTGAAAGCGAAAAAACAATTCAAGTTGGGAGACTATCGCCTGGGCCTGTTCTGCAATATAGAAAATCTTTTCGACCATCTCAATCAGCAATCGGTTTATACCACCAGCGGGCTGGCTAACATCAACGCCATGCTGCCTGAGTTGCGCGAGATTCGCGACGAACGGCTAGCCCAGGAGGGTATCTTTGCCCCGCAGGAGATCGATAACCGGCCGCACTATTATTCGCCGCCGCGCCATATCCAGCTTGGCATGGAAGTACAGTTTTAATATTTGGCTTTCAGGAGAGTCGTCATGTTATGGATGAAATGGTTGTATCTGGTTCCTCTCTTGCCCGTTCTACTTTTCGCCGAACAGGGCCAGGAGAAAGAGCCGGTGGCCAACGTACCGACCAGTTTTATGAGCACTCGTGGATATTCGCCGGCGTTTCTGACTAGAGCGCTCGACGGCTTGGGGTGGTCTAAATATATTCGCTACGCCAAACACGACGGCAATCTGGTGGTCAGCGGTATGGTCAATCAAGGACAGATGGCCTCTGGGTACACCAGCGGCGGGCTGGCCGGCATGAGATGGCCCAAGGGAGCGACTGAGAGCAGCTATGGATACGTTTTCAACTATTACGTGGCCGGGGAAGTGACCGACAGCCGCGGCAACCTCATTCACATTGTTTCCGATCGATTCAATCGCAATTCGGTAGAGATGTCTCAGGATGGATCCCATAATTACCATTTTATGCCGCTGCCACGCTATTATAACAATCATCACCCACAGTCGGCGGATTGGGACATCGGCGGCATCACCGAGGATGTGGGCCTCGACGGCGTGCCCAACACCCAAGATTCCGGCGAAGGGGACGGCAAGCTTCAGCCGGTGGAGGATTTCAACGCCAATGGCGTGCTCGATCAGAGCATGATTAACGAAGTGGAGTGGTTCGCCATGAGCCATCGCAAGGAGACCTGGCCGGCCGATTGGCCGCCGCAAAGCTATGCCGGCGACTGGCGGTCACTCGGCGTGAACGACCAGGATCTGGGACCCTGCGCCGGCAAGTGGAACGGCGAGTACGGTTATTATGTTCGTGCAGATCAAGAGTCTTATTATATTATGGACGACCACGAAAACGATGAGTTTGAGTATTATCCGGAACAGCTGGCCGGCAGCGATCAGCCGGACACCAGACCCTGGCCCGATGGTCGCCGCGGCCTGGGTGTTTCGGTTAAAGTGCGTAACTATCAATGGAATGCGCGGTTAGCAGAGGACATTCTACTATCACTTTATGATGTGACCAATTATGGCCGGCGCATTGAAAAGTCGGTCATCGGCATGTATTGCGATATCGATATCGGCGGCCATGGTGCGGATGTCGCCAAGTTCGACAAAGTTGACGACATCACCTATGTCTGGGACGGCAAGGAGACCTGGCGCTATGAGCATGAGCCGCCCACCGGCTATTTCGGCTACGCCTTTCTGGAAAGCCCGGGACTGCCGAAGGACGGTATTGATAATGATGAAGACGGCATGGTGGATGAGAGTCAGTATGACAAGATCGACAATGATAAGGATTGGATGCCCTGGCAGGATTCCAACTTGGATGGCCGGTGGAATAATGAGGATGTTAATTATAACGGAGTGCTGGACCCGGGGGAAGATTTAAACGCCAACGGCATTTTGGATTGGGAACCGGTGCATTCGGATGTCGGTTCCGACGGGATCGGGCCGGATCAGGACGATTGGCCTGGGCCGGACGGCGACGGCACCGAGTGCAACGCTGCACCGGATTGGGGAGAACCAAACTTTGACTATACGGATAATGATGAGAGCGATCAGGTGGGTCTGACCTCCTGGTATCTCAAGTCGGTGGACAGCCGTATGGGGGATGACGAGGCGTTCTGGCATATTGAACTGCGGCCTGGCACTTTTGAAACTCAACCAGGCTATGAAGGCGATATGGCCTTCACCTATGGCTGCGGCTACGTGCCGTTGGAATCCGGCAAAGAGGGGACGCAACGGTATGCCATCGCCTGTCTTTTCGGCAATGATTTTGATGATATCCTACGTAATAAGCGGACGATGCAAAAGATTTATGACTCGGATTACAATTTCACCAAACCGCCGCGCAAGCCCAGCCTGGCCGCTATGCCCGGAGACGGCCGCGTGGTGCTGCTCTGGGATGACCGTGCCGAGCTGTCCAAGGATCCGATCTACGGGCTTGATTTTGCGGGATACAAGATCTACAAAAGCACTGATCCGGCTTTTACCGATATCAAGACGATTTGTGATGCCTTTAACAATCCGCTGCTCTACGCTCCGGTTGCACAATTCGATGTGATCGATGGATTGGTTGGACCTCATCCGATTACCCTGGGCCGTGAAGGGGGACCGCAGAGCGATCTGGGCATTGCCATGGATATGGGTTCAGATACGGGCCTGAAACATTTTTGGGTGGACACCACGGTGACCAACGGCCGTACTTATTATTATGCGGTGGTGGCGTATGATCGCGGCTATGATCAGGATTTTTATGAGCGCGGCCTAAGCGACCGACCCAATCTGCTCTCCATTTCGCCCACCGAGTGCTCCTTTACCATTCAGACCGATGAGATCGGCCGGACCATTTCTTTTGATCAAAATTGCGTAGCGGCCATTCCGCAGGAGGCGGTCGCCGGCTACGTGACGCCCACGCCCGCTGCCGGAGTCGAACATCTCAGCGGTTACGGCTCAGGACGGATCGATCTCAAAGTGGTGATTCCTTCCGCGGTTCAATCCGGACACACCTATCAACTCTCTTTTACCGATGACGGATCTCTGCAACCTCTCAACGGAGTGAACGAAGACCATTACACCGGCCTGACCCGGGGGGTTCGTTTTATCGATCGCACGAATGCCGATACGTTGCTGACCTCTGATATCGATTTTTCCTCCGCCGCCTTGGCGGACAAGATCTTTGCAGGCCTGGCCCTGGAGATCATCAATTCAAACGATGTCGCGCTCACCCGGGCGGAGTGGCTGAACAGTTCGACCAATCTGCAGGCGACCATGAACAGCGCTGGGGGCAAAGCCGCGCCGCGCGACTATGAGGTGCGCATTCTGGATGTGGGGGCTGATACCTCCATGGGCAATATGGCGGTCACCAATTTTCAGATTTGGGATGTCACCGACTCCGCCCACCCGTTTCGCGTCCGTTACCGAACCACGCTCAATCGGAACGAACCGGATTCGCTCAAAAGCAAGTTGAGCGCCGGCGACGATCTGTGGATTTATATCAAAAGGTCCGTCTCCCCCACAGGCGAAGTGAGCTACACCCAGCGCGCATGGCATCTGTTTGTGGTCATGCCGCCGGAGGCGCCTGCCGGCACGCAACAGATCGTGCCGCAAAAAGGCGCGGTGTTGCGCCTTACCACCAACAAGCCTTTTGATCGCCGGGATGTCTTTGAATTTACCATGACCGGCAATGAAGTAAACGCCCAGATCGCCCGCAACGAGTTGGACGCCATCTGCGTCGTCCCGAACCCCTATATCGCCACCAGCACTTTGGAACGCAAAATCATCAACCGGGATATCGGCAGGGGGGACCGGCGCATCGATTTCGTCCATCTGCCGGCTGAATGCACGATCAGCATTTTCACCGTATCCGGACGACTGGTGCGTGAGATCCATCACTCCTCCGCGAGCGACCAGGGAAGAGCAATTTGGGATCTGCGGACGAAGGACGGGCTGGAGGTCGCTTCCGGCTACTATTTCTATTATGTGGAAGCGCCCGGTATGGGCGGTAAAAAAGGTAAACTAGCGATCATCAAATGAACCCGACGAAAGAATGATTCATGCGCCGAAAATCAATGTACAGCCTTGTTTTACTTTTGCTGCTTCTCAGCACCATCAGCGCTGTGGAAAAGGTTGATGATAAAAAGTTTGATCCATTGGTGGAAAAACCCGGTGGCTATTTAAACAGCAGAGCCTATGCGCCATTATCAAAAGTCTCGGCCAAGGTTGGTTGGTCAAAATACGTCCGTTTTGCCAAACACGACGGCAATCTGATCGAAGCGGGTTTTGTCAACCAGGGCCAGCTTGCCAACGGCTATCAGGGCGGTTTTTGCGGCATGAATTGGCCGAAAGGAGCGGATCAGCGACCTTACGGTTATGCCTTCGTCTATTATGTCGCCGGCGAGGTTAAGGATAAATATGACCGTACCATTCATATTGTCTCTGACCGATTCAATCGTACCGGCTTGTTAGAGATCTCTCCGGATCAATCGCACCACTACCATTTTATGCCGCTGCCGCGTTACTATAACAACCACCATCCCAGTTCCGCTGACTGGGACATGGGCGGCATCAATGAAGATGTGGGGGTGGATGGCCTGCCGGACACGCACGACGTCGGCGAGGGGGACGGTGTTCTGCAGACTGCAGAGGATGTCAATAAAAACGGCGTTTTGGATTTAAGCCTGATCAATGAGGCCGAGTGGTCGGCCATGAGTCACCGTCGTGAAACCTGGCCTGCCGACTGGCCGCCGCAAAGCTATGCCGGCGACTGGCGCGTACCCGGCGTTGATGATTTTAAACCAGGACCTTGCGCCGGTAAATGGAATGGCGAATACGGATACTATATACGCGCTGATCAGGAATCCTATTACATCATGGATGATCACGAGAACGATGAATTCGAATATTATCCGGAAAACCTGCCGGGCACTGCGGAACCGGATACACGAGCCTGGCCCGATTCCCGCCGCGGATTAGGCGTTACGGTCAAGGTGCGCAACTACCAATGGAACGCCCGGTTAGCAGAAGATATTCTACTATCATTGTATGATGTGACTAATTTCGGCAAACGTATTGACAAATCGATCATCGGCATGTACTGTGACGTGGATGTCGGCAGCAACCAGTCGGGCAATAAATCCTCTTTTGATACAGAGGACGATATCACCTACGTATGGGATGGCCTGGAAACCTGGCGTACGGCCAAATTGGCGCCCACCGGTTATTTTGGCTATGCTTTTTTAGAGAGTCCGGGTTTGTCGGCCGACGCTAAAGATAATGACGAGGACGGCATCGTTGACGAGTCGCAGTATGACAAGATCGACAACGACGGAGATTGGCAAACCTGGGTGGACCAAAACGGCAACGGCGTATCGGATAATGAAGATCTCAATTATAGCGGCCTTTTGGATGTCGGTGAAGATGTCAACAACAACGGTCTGCTTGATTATGAACCTCTGCGCGACGATGTAGGTTCTGACGGCATCGGGCCCGACGATGATGATTACACCGGTCCGGACATTGATGGCACTGAAGCAAACGGCAAGCCTGACTGGGGTGAACCCAATTATGATTACACGGATAACGATGAATCGGATCAGGTGGGTTTGACCTCCTGGTACCTCAAAGCCGTGAACAATCGCCAGGCCGACGATGAGTCGTTTTGGTACACGGAACTGCAACCGGGGAACTTTTACATCGAAGCAGGATTTGAAGCCGATATCTGTGTCACCTATGGATGCGGTTTTGTGCCGCTAGAGCCGGGCAAGGAAGGCACCCAACGCTACGCCATCGCCTGTTTATTCGGCAATGATATGGATGATATCTTTCGCAATAAGCACACCATGCAAACCATTTACGACAATGATTATAATTTCACCAAGCCGCCGCGCAAACCGGTGCTGGTGGCGGTGGCCGGTGATCAGCGTGTTGTCCTCACCTGGGACAGCCGTGCCGAGTTTTCCAAAGATCCGGTTTACGGCAAAGACTTTGAGGGCTATAAAATTTATAAAAGCACAGATCCGACTTTTAGCGACATCAAAACCATACGCGATGCTTTTGATAACCCCCTGTTGTACGAAGCGCTGGCGCAATACGATTTGAAAGACGGCCTGGTCGGGCCGCATCCCATCACCATCGGCCGCGAAGGCGGAGCGGAATCCGACCTGGGCATCGGTTTTGCCATGGGCCAGGATACAGGTCTTTATCATTTCTATGTGGATACGGCCGTTACCAACGGTCGCACCTATCACTATGCGGTGGTCTCCTATGACAAGGGATACGACAAAGATTTTTATGAACGCACATTATCGGATCGGCTCGATCTGCAACCGGTTTCGCCTACCGAGTGCTCAGCCATCATTCAAATCAATGCCCTGGGCAGCGTCATCTATGTGGATCAAAATTGCGCCAAGGTGATTCCCATGGAAGCGGCGGCCGGATATGTCCAACCGCAACTCGAGAATGGGGTGCAGCATGTTTCCGGCTATGGAACCGGCGGGGTAAATCTGAACATCCTCTCGCCCTATGAAGTTAAAAGCGGGCACGTATACCGGTTGTCATTTGTGGATGATAATTCTCTCTATAATCTGAACGGCGTGTGGGATTCCTTGTTGACCGGCCTTACCGCCGGCGCCTGGTTTATCGATCAGACCAGCCACGACACCCTGCTGATTCCAACCGCCGATTATTCTGTCAAAGGGCTGGGCGATAAAATTTTCGATGGATTCGTGCTCAGCATTACTAACGATTCCACGATCTCTTTTAAAAACGCGCAGTGGATCAAGAGCAACACCAACCTGGTGGCGACCATGAACAGCATCAGCGGCAAAGCCGTGCCAAGGGATTACGAAGTGCGCATTCTGGATGTCGGCGCTGACACCTCCATGGGCAACAATGTCGTCACCAATTTCCAGATTTGGGACGTGACCGAACCGGACACTCCGTTTCGTGTCCGTTACCGAACGACCATCAATCGCACGGAAGCAGAGTCCTTGAAAACAAAATTGAGCAACGGCGATGATCTGTGGATTTATGTCAAACCGGAGCTGCAGCCGAACGGACAGATTCTCTATCAACAAAGAGCCTGGCATTTATTCGTGAGCATGCCATCCAGTGCGCCGGCAGATATGCAACAAATAGTCCCCCAGGCCGGCGACATTTTGCGCCTGACCACCAACAAGCCATTTGATCGCAATGATGTATTCGAATTTACTATAACCGGCAATACCACGGAAAAAGCGACGTTGCAGCAGGATTTAAATGATATTTATGTTGTGCCTAATCCTTATGTCGCGGCCAGCAGTCTGGAACAAAAAATGATCAGCACCGACATGGGACGCGGCAACCGCCGCATTGATTTTGTCAACCTGCCGACCGAATGCACCATATCTATTTTTACGGTGGCCGGAAGACTTGTTCGGGAGATACATCATTCTGCCACGGTGGATAAAGGACGTGCATCGTGGGATCTGCGCACTGCGGACGGTTTGGAAATTGCTTCCGGATATTATTTTTTTTATGTGGACACGCCCGGGAGCGGTGGAAAAAAAGGCAAATTCGCGATCATAAAATAATTGAGGTTGTTATGAAAGCAGGATCGACCAAAACGTATTTCTGTGCGCGGGTGTTGGGTTTTTTGCTGGTCTGGATAACCCTGGCTTGGGCCCAGACCGAGAAGGAGGGAGGCGTTGAGTTTGTTGCCGACGTTTCCGGCGTCGGCACTGGCGCTGCCGCGTTTCTGGAAATTGGCGTTGGCGGCCGGGCCATGGCCATTGGCGGCGCCTACACTGCGGTCGCCAATGACGCTACCGCGCTTTACTGGAATCCTGCCGGCATCGCCTGGATCAATGGTGTGCAGTGTGAATTGGCGCACAACAAATGGCTGGTGGGCACCTATCATGATTTCGCCGGTATCGTTGTACCGGTTCCCAGCTTACGGTCCACGTTCGGATTGAGCTATAACGCCCTCGACTATGGCGACGAGCCTGTCCGCACTGTTGAACGGCCCGAAGGCACAGGAGAGATGTTTTCCGGCCGTGACCTCAGCGTGGCGCTATCCTATGCCATTGCCTTTACCGATCGTTTTTCTTTCGGCCTCAGTGGAAAATATGTGTCGCAGCGTATCTGGAGCGAGACCGGCAGCGCCATGGCCCTGGATATTGGCATTTTCTATAATACGGTGATCAAAGGTTTGCGCTTGGGCGCCTGCGTCAGTAATTTTGGTTCCAAGATCGAGATGCGCGGCCGGCACATCCGCACCATCGTGGATCCGGATGACGGTGTAGAAAACTATGATCGCGTGCCGGTCAACTACAAGACCGGACAATATTCGCTGCCCTTGCTCTTCCGTGTCGGCCTTTCCTATGAGCGCACGTTGGGTGCGTTTGGCCGAGTTCTGGCCGCTGTGGATGTCTGTCACCCCAGCTTTGCCACGGAGAGCGTTAACATCGGTCTGGAATATGGCTTGGCCAATATGTTTTACCTGCGCGGCGGCTTTGAAAGCCTTTTTGAACGCGACCATATCAACGGCTTGACCTGCGGCGGCGGCATCGATCTCTATCGCCGCGGCATGATGGGCATTCGCATCGACTACTGTTGGGCGGATTGGGGCGTGCTGCAGAACGCACAACGTTTTTCACTGGGGCTGGTTTTTTGATCCGCGCACGCCGCGTGGACAAGCAAGGCCTGGTTAACCTTTATGAGTTATTGCCGTATCGATCGTATGAAAATTAGATTTTATCTGTGTTTGAGCCTGTTTCTGATGGTCGGCTGTTCACAAAAACGGAACCACGATCCGGTCGTCGCCCGATTTGACGGTAGGCCTATTCACCAATCCACTTTTTCTCGAACGCTCATGGACCGGCTGAAAAAAAGCCCGATTCAGGTGCAAGATACGCCCGAGCTGCGCAGGCAGATTGTCAGAGATCTGGCCTGCCGCACCGTATTGGCTGACCAGGCACGCAGGGCCAAGCTGGATTCGCGGGCAGAATTCCGCAAAGCCTTCCAAGCCGAATCCACGGTGGTGGTGCTGCATGGCCTCTGGCAGGAAGAGATCGGCCAAACGCTGGCCCCGGAAACCATTCCGGAACAGGAGCTGCAGGACGCCTATAAAAAAATGGCGGCCAAGTTCCATGTGCGCCATCTGTTCGCGGACTCGAAGAGGCAGATCGATTCTCTCTACGCCCGGCTGCAAAAGGGCGAAACCTTTTCCTCTCTGGCCCGCATCTGCTTTCGCGATGGCAACCTGCAAGAAACCGGCGGTGATCTCGGAGTTTTGTCCTGGGGTGATTTTAATGATCTGCGCCTTGAGGAGGCTGTGTTCAACCTGCAGGTAGGACACTACTCCCAGCCTGTCGAGTCCAAATATGGTTGGCATATTCTCTTTTTGGAAAACCTGAGCTACCAGCCGCTGCTGACTGAGCAGGATTACCTGGTACATAAAAAATCAATCCAGAACCAGGTATGGCTACGAAAACTCAATCAGCAAAGCGATGAACGCATCCGTACGCTGATGCAAACGAAAAATATCCGCATGAACGTGCCGCTGATCCTGGAATTGGAAAAGGCGCAAAGAAGGTTGGCGAACAACGGCCTGATTGAATTCAGCGATATCACGCAGGTCGCTGATACCCCGCTGGAAAATATGCTCCGTGATCGCCCGCAGGCTATTTTAGCTCTCTATGATGGCGGCCAGTGGACTGTAGAGGATTTTCGCCGCACCCTGGCCACCGTTTCCCCGGAAATTCTCCAACGCAGCCTCTTTCGTGCCGTCGCGGTGAGTTTGCGCAATCACTTTCTTTTGGCGAATGCACGGCAAAGGAGGATCGATCTAGTACCCACGGTCCGACAGGAAATCGACGATAAACGGCAACACCTGCTCTCTGCCGCTTATCTGGCGGCTTTTGCAGACACCTGCGCTTTCAGCGAGGAGGATTTGCGGCTATACTATCAACAGCACCGGTCGCGCTTTCTCCGCGACCGCGAGATGCAGGTCCTGGAAATTTTATTGGCCACAGAGCAGGAGGCTTATCGCCTGCGCACGCTGATTCATGATGAAACGGATTTTCGTCGCCTGGCGCGGCAGTATACTCGGCGCTCCGGAATGCGGGAGAAGGAGGGCTTTTTAGGCGTGATGAAAAGAGGCGATTGGCCGCCTTTGGGAGCGCAAGCCTTTCGGCTGAAAGTGGGCGCCGCAACAGGCCCGGTCATCCCCGGCCCAGAGGGCTTTTCTTTGCTCATGGTCGCAGCGGCAGAGGACCTCTACGCCCCTTTCGAACAGGTTCGGGAAGAGATCCGGCAATCTATTTCTCAGGAAAAGAAAGCCTGGGCCTGGCGCAAGCTGCAGGCCTTGCATGTGCCGGAAGACAAGCTGATTTTGGAAAAGGCTTGGCTCGAACCCTGATAGTTGGCGCTTCATCGCCCGTGTTTTATATGGGGTGCGGACGTCCTCTTCCGCGAGAGAGGATCCTATTCAAGCCCTCCGTTAGCGCGGGGTTTACAGCGAACGTTCTTAAAATGAGTAAATGGTCTTTAGCCCCCATTCGGTTTTATCGTCATAGGAAGTGCATGAAACCTCAATCTACTTTTACGACGCAGCCGCTCTTTTTTTTAGCGCTGTGGCTACTGATGACCCTGCCGCTCTGTCGGGCTGCTGATCGCATCCTCGATCATGACGTCGTACTCGATGCACAGGGGCGTCTGCAGCCGTGGACCAGCTACGATAACGTGATCACCTGGAGCGTCAATTTTATCAACCAGTGTCCGACCATCCAAACAAAATTCGGCCAGGATCCCTGGTATCTGGTGACCGCCAAATTCAACGAGGACGGCCAGTATCTAAAAAAACAAAATAATCAAGGCAGCAATATCTACTGGGCCATGGAGAGCGCTAAAAAGTATTATGCTTACAGCGGCGATTCTTCTCTTTTTCAGGCAGTGCGAAAGCTGATCGACCGTTCTCTGCTCTTTCGTACCCCAGCGGACTGGGCATGGTCCAATGTGCCGCGGACGCAGGACGATTCACCGGATGGAGAATATACCGATGATTGGTCTGAGCCGGATAAAATGTGCATGGTGGCCATCGGCTGTATCGACTTTTATAAGTACAGCGGTGAAGTCAAATACTTGGACGCGGCCAGACAAATCGCCCGGACCATCTGCCGGCATCTACAGCCCGGCGATGCGGAACACTCCCCGCTGCCCTTTCGCGTGCATCTGCAAAGCGGACGGGTGATTGACGGCTATGACAGCGCGATGATCTCGGTAGTCAAAATGCTGGATCTGCTCCTGCCTTTTTGTTCGCCACAGGAGCAGCCGGACTATCGGCTGCAGCACGATCACGTGCTGCAATGGATCTTTCGTTTTCCCATGACCACTTACTATTGGTCCGGCTATTATGAGGATGTGGTTTCGCAGGAGCACAATTTGAACCAGCACACGCCCATGGAGACCGCCCGCTATCTGCTGCAGCATCCTGAGCTCGATCCGGATTTCAAAGAACATGTGCCGGCTCTGCTTGCCTGGGTGGAAAACCGTTTCGGCAAAACCAAGCGCTACGGCGCCACCAGCATCCGCGAACAGGATTCCTGTTTTATGGAGATGAGCAGCCATACCGCCCGTTACGCCTCTGTGGTCGCCCGTTGGTACGGCTACAGTGGAGCGCAACAGGATTTTGAAGAGGCGCGGGCCGCTTTCGCCCTGGCGACCTATTCTGCCTATAACCGGTTTTCACGGGATGGCCGAGCGATCAACTATGTGGGCATCGGCTATGTCGATCCCTGGTTCTCGGACTCTTATTTCGATTACCTGACCCATCTGTTCGACGGCCTGGCAGAGATTCCAGCGATGATGAGCCATTCACGCAATCGCCTGCTGCAATCCAGCTCCGTAATACGTCGGATCGAGTATGAGGAAAACCGGATTCGCTACACTGCTTTTGACGCCGAAGGAACAGAACTGCTTTATTTGCGCTTCCGGCCGCAGGTACTGGCAGACGGCAAGCCCTTGGATCCTGCGTATTGGCGGTTCGGCGAGTATCGCGGTAGCCCTAATATGCTGCGCATCCAGCGTGCCGGCGTGAAGCACATAGAAATCATGGCAGAGTAATCCTCCATGAACGGCATGGCCGGGCAACCGATTCGCTGGAATGATTGCAGTCCGCCGGCTAGAGTCATTGGACATGCGCCACGATCATTACAGAATGATTCGATAACGAAATAAGGAAATTCTTTATGTGGAAAAAAATGGTCGTGTGCGTTTTGCTGCTGGGTTGGCCGGTTTTAGCGGAAGAGTTCGGTTTGAATGTGCTTAAATTCGGCGCCAAGCCGGATGGCCGGTCCGATAACACCGCCTCTTTTCAAAAAGCCCTGGACAGGGCAAAGAAGCATGGCGGCCGTGTCTTGATTCCGCCGGGCATTTACTGCTTCCGCGGCAGCCTGACGATCCCGGAAGGCGTCTCCTTGGAGGGAACCTGGCCTGGCCCGCACACATCACAGCTCGATAAGGGCGCCACGTTGTATTGTTACGGCGGCCGCGATCAGGCGGAAGGTCCGGCTTTTATTTCGCTGCAAACCGGCAGCACCCTGAAAGGTTTAACTGTTTTCTATCCGGAACAAAAGGTGGAGGATATTCACTCCTATCCCTGGACGGTGCAGGGCCGGGGTCAGCATTATAACATCATCGATGTCACCATTGCCAATGCCTGGGATGGCATTGATTGCGGCACTTTTCACAACGAGGGACATCATCTGCGCAATGTTCTGATGTGCTGCTTACATCGAGGGGTTTATATTGACCAGACCACGGATATCGGCCGGATGGAAAACGTACACATTCACAATGTCTATTGGTGGCGGGTCAGTGAACCCTACCGTTTAACTTCGGACCAGGTCAAGGCGCTGGAGGCCTATACTTTGGAGCACCTGGAGGGCTTTGTCATCGGTCGCACAGATTGGGAATACATCAGCAACTGTTTTGTGATCTGGGCACGAGTCGGTTTTCACTTTATAAAAACAAATTCTCCGGCCGGCGGCTTGGCCAATGCGCTGGTGACGCAAAGCGGATCCGATTTGGGCCCGCTGGCCGTAAAGATTGACGCCGTACAATCTCACGCGGGCGTTATTTTTGAGAATTGCCAGTTTATGTCCGGTTTTGAGATCGGCCCGCAGAACAGCGGCCCGGTAAAATTAAACAACTGCGGTTTCTGGGGCAGACCCGGCTCTGGCTCGCAGATCGATCTGCTCGGCCCCTGTACCCTCACCTGCACAGCCACTCATTTTCACAAATGGGATTACGACAACCTGGGCCGCGCCTGCATCACGGCAACCAACGGCTCGCTGTTATTGTCCCAATGTGATTTCATGAAGGACGGCCATCCCTCACCGCAATTATTTCTCGGCGAGGCGGCGCTTTCTGCAGTAATCACCAACAGCCGTTTTCAACACGGCAAAATTAATCTTATCAACCAGTCGCGCGCCGAAGTCGTGCTGGATCACAATGTAACCCGGTGAGTGGGAAGATTTCATGGCCTGGATCAACGTGCTGCACAAAGCGCCGGCGCTTTCCCGATTGCCGGATGATCAAATCGATAAAGTCTATTCGGCCAAACGGCTGCAAGTTTTCTACTCGGTTTACATCGGCTATGCTGCGTTTTACATGGTTCGCAAAAACATCTCGGCGGCGCTGCCTGCCCTGATGCGGCAGCTGAACACCTCCAAATCAGAGATGGGCTTGATCCTTTCTCTGTTCAACGCCATGTACGCTGTGGCCAAATTGATCAACGGACCCTGGTGCGACCGTTCCAATCCGCGCACCTTTATGGCGGTGGGCCTGCTCGGCGCCGCGGTGATGAACATCTTTTTCGGCCTCAGTTCTTCTTTTCTCTTTTTTGCTGTGTTTTGGCTGCTCAACGGCTATTTTCAATCCATGGGAAGTCCGGTGGGTCCCAAGACCATGGCCAACTGGTTCTCCAGCCGGGAGCGCGGTCGGTATTACAGCCTTTGGAACACTTGTCATAATTTCGGTTCTTTTTTCATACTGCTCATCGGCGGATTTATCGTCGATCGGTGGGGATGGCGTACCGGATTTATATTGCCTGGGGTGATCGCCGCCGGCGTCGCGGTGCTGGTGCTGTGGAAAATGCTGGATCGGCCGGAATCGGTCGGCCTGCCTTCCATACAGGAGTATCATGGTGAAGCGCCGGCGCTGTCGACTCTGGACAGCGAAGAGAGCGGCGCACAGCTTTTTAAAAAATATGTGCTGACCAATCCGCGCATCTGGATCCTCAGTGTTTTATGCATGCTGGTCTATATCGTGCGCTATGGACTGGGCGATTGGGCGGTCACCTATCTCAACGAGGTCAAAGGCTCCTCGGTCGGCTGGGCGAGTCTCAAATCCAGCTTTCTCGAGCTCATGGGCATACCGGGAACCCTGTTGGCCGGTTTTCTATCGGACAAGCTCTACCGCGGGAAAAGCTTGTATGTCTGCATTGTCTATCTGTTATTGATGTGTTTGAGTTTGTTCGCCATTTATCTCATTCCGGCCGGCTATGGCGCTTTGGACGCCCTGTGTTTCGGCGCCGCCGGCTTTTTCATCTATGGCGTGCAGATGATCAGCACCGGGTTGGCGCCGCTGGAGATGGTGCCACGCAAGGCCGTGGCCTCTGCGGTGGGCCTTACCGGCGCCATGAGCTATCTGGGCGCTGTGCTTACCTCCGCCTTGACGGGTGTTCTTACCGACCAGTATGGCTGGAAGGGCGCGTTCGTTTTTTGGCTGGCCTGTGGCCTCGCCGCAGTGATCATCACCGTGGTTCTACTTACCATAGGCCGAAAGGGCCACGATCTTCAGTCCCATTAGCACCAGGAAAAAAATGGTTCATGATCTGGTGAAAAAAATCGTAGCCGGTATCATGGTATCATCGAAGGGGGTAAATTAAGCAAGTAATTTATGGTCGGCACAAGAGGTTGTTGTTGAAAAGAGTAAGAAAAATATCAACAGTACGAAACGTGCGAGAGGAGTGGTTATGAAAAAACAGTTGTCCGGCATCATTGCTTTGTCATTTCTTGTATCTTTGGCGTGCACAGGGGGTGCCGCCGACAAGGCGCCGAGCAAAAAGAATTTCATTCTCGTGGCCCATCGTGGCGGGGTGGTGGACGAGGCGCGATCGGAAAACAGCATCAAAGCGCTGGACGAAGCGGTCCGCCGCGGTTACACCCACGTCGAAGTGGATGCCCGTTGCACCCGGGACGGCCATGCGGTGTGCTTTCATCTTAACAACATGAAGAGCGAAACCGGCCTGGACGTCAACATTGAAGACCTCACCCTTGAAGAAGTCCAAAAAATCGTGTTGCATAAAAGCAATGAGACCATTCCAACTTTTGATGAATTTTGCCGCCGATGCCAGGGACGCATCCAGGTGATGGTGGATGTCAAAGGCGTCAACGACCAGTGGCTGGAGCCGTTCACCAAAGAGATCGAAGAGGCGTTGATCAAGTATCGGTTGCTGGACAACGCCTTGTTTCTCATCAATCGTTTTCCCATCCGCAATCAGGAAAAAGTCGCGGCCTGGTTCCTCGGCCGTGCTAAAATCTCCTGGCGCGTCAACCTGCAGCGGGGGCTGTTGCTCAAACCTCACATGCCTGATGTAAGTAAATATTATTACCTTTTCAATTCCCCCATCGATTTTACTCAGGAGGATATTCGCGGTTTTCACCAAATGGTCCTCAAAGTGATCGCCAGCGTCAATGTAGACCATTACAAAAAGGCGGGCGATCCTATGACGATCGGCTCTGCGGATATCCAAAAGATGCTGGAATGGGGGGTCGACGGATTGCAGATCGATTCCTGCTACGACCCGGCTGTTTTTGCATGGCTCAAACAATAACTATCCTGTCCGTCGTCTTCAGCGTCTCATGGTGAGGAAAACAACATGTTCGGATTGACCTATCTCGATGTGATCATGATCCTGATTTATTTCGCCGTCGTCATTCTGATCGGCGTTTATTCCATGCGACGGATCAAGAACAAGGAGGATTATTTTCTCGGCGGCCGCCGCTTCGGCAAGGTGATTCAAACCTTCGCCGCTTTCGGCCAGGCCACCTCCACGGAGAACGTAGTCGGAGTCACCACCACCACGTTCCATAACGGTGCCAGCGGCATCTGGAGCGCCATGGTGATGCTGTTCTCCACCCCCATGTACTGGATCACGTCGCCCTGGTTTCGCCGTTTGCGCCTGTTGACCATGGGCGATTTTTTCGAAGAACGATACCGTTCGCGCCGCATGGCGGCGGTGTATGCGGTCATCGGTTGCATCTGCATGATGGCCAATATCGCCATCGGTCTCAGCGCCATGACCAAAACCATCGTCGCCACGCTACCGAAAACAGCTGAGCAATTTTCTCCGCAGGAGAAAAGCGAGTACGATCGGGCGATGATCCTCGAGCGTCTGGAAAAGTCCGATTACGCCTCTTTGTCCGAGGCGGACCGAACCCAGCTGGCCGAGCTGCGCATGGAACGGCCGCAAAAGTTCTTTTCCCATCTGAGCGAGTCCGTGATCATCTGGATTGTCTGTCTGATCGTGGTGCTGTATGCGGTGTCCGGGGGACTGCAGGCCGCCTTTCTCACCGATCTGTTACAGGGTGTTTTGATCATCGGCCTTTCCTTCATGCTGTTGCCCTTCGCCTATATAAAGATCAATCAGATCTATGGCGGCACGGGATTCCAGGGCGCTTTGCAAACCATCCACCAGCACCTGCCGGAATCGTTTTTTGATATCTTTGGTTCTCCGGCCAGCATCGATTTCACCTGGTACTATATCGCCGCGCTCGCGCTCATGTCCACCATCAACGTCGTGGTCGCTCCCAATATGCTGGTGGCCACCGGATCGGCCAAGGACGAGTACACGGCGAGGGTCGGCTTTACCAGCGGAAATTTTATGAAGCGCTTTTGCACCATTTTCTGGGGCATGTTCGGCCTCGCGGCGGTGCTGCTTTATCGCGACACGCTGTCCAACTCGGATCTGCTCTGGGGCTTCGCCACTGTGGATCTTCTCGGACCGGTAAATTTGGGATTGGTCGGACTGATGATCGCCTCGTTGATGGCGGCCCTGATGTCCACCGCCACCTGTTTGATGGTCACCGCATCCAGCCTGATCCTGCACAATCTCTATCGTCCTTTTTTTCGGGGCTATAAACCATCCCACGACATACTCGTCGGCCGGATCACCGGCATCGTTGTCATCGCCGGCGGCGCCCTGATCGCCACCCAGTTTGACAATATTCTGCAGATGCTTAAATTCACCTGGGAGTTCAATGTGGTCCTGGCCGCCAGCTTTTGGCTGGGCATGAAGTGGCGCAAAGCCAACCGCTCGGCTGCCTGGAGTTCCATCCTCTCCACCATGCTGCTCTTCAGCCTGATGCCGATCTTTACACCGGTCCTATTTCCCGGACTGCGCAGCCATCCCCACCTGCTCAAAATGACCAACCCCGCTCCGCTGGTACGGTCTTTTACCGCCCATGAGATGGATGTGGCCGCCCGGCAAAAGGAGATTGCTGACTGGGAACAGCTGGATCCCCTGCAACAGCGACAGCGCACCAGACCACAGCCGCTGCAACTCGGCGAGACTTTTAGCAAAACGGATATTTTGCCGCAGCGGTCCATTTTTTGGACCCAGGGCATCAAAAGGGCAGCGGACGGAACCGCACATGGCGCTGGTATGCTCAACCTGGAGCTCCTCCTCGTGGATACCTACCTGTCCGATTTATCCCGTAAACCGTATGCCTGGAATGAGACCCTGCGTGTGCTCATTCGCACCGTTTTTCCTTTCTTGATATTAATGCTGGTCGCGCGCTTTACTCGGCAGGAGTCTCAGGAGGCGTTGGATCGGTTTTACGTCAAAATGAAAACCAAAGTGCATGCAGATCCCAAACTGGATGCAGAGGAATTGGCGCGCTCCTACGAAGATCCGAAGCGATTCGAGTCGATGAAATTGCTTCGCGGTTCGGATTGGGAGTTCTATCGCTGGAAACAGGTCGATAGTGTCGGCTTTCTGGCATCCGTCGGCCTGGTGTTTGTCTTGATCGGGATCATGTTTTTTCTGGTTTCTATTGGAGGATAGATGAACAGCGCAAAGAAACGATATGTGCAGGTGGGATTAGGCGCGCGATCTGAGATGTACAGCCAGGCGTTGGTCGAAGAGTATGCGGACACCTGTGAGC
>DAIQOA010000073.1:0-19705 GCA_036788095.1 bacterium
CCAGGGCGTACGCGGGCTAGAGTACGATAAAGAGGCCATACCGTTGACCCTGCCTGCAGGTAAATCCCGGTTCGAAATTAAAGTCTATAACCGGGCGGGAATGTGGGGACTGTTCATGCGCTTTACCGATGCCAACGGCCGGGCGATGACCAATCTGCAATTTTTGCCCTGAACAGGACAACCACTTTATCAGTCGGTGGTCACGATTATTTTCGCATCTTTTAATCCCAGCGACGATGCCTTCAATTCGATTCGGCCTTTTTCATCCGTGCTCTGCAGCACCACCTGGCACAGGCCGCTGAATGCATGCCGTTGTCTGCCCTTAAAAGACTCCCGGCTCACCGGATCGCCGTTGCCGACGCCGGCGATCTTCCCCTGGCCGGTGATCTCAAACAGGACCAGGTTATCCGCTGTAGGACAAAGCGTGCCGTTCGCGTCGGTTATTTTCACCTTGATAAACGAAAGGTCTTTGCCGTCGGCGTTCAGCCGGCTACGGTCGGCGGACAGGACCACTTTGGCCGCATCGCCCGCCGTGCGCACCGTGTCCACCGCGGCCAGACGGCCGTGGCGAAATCCCTCTGCCCGCAAAACGCCAGACGTAAAGGGCAGGGTCCAGCGCAAAGATAATTTCTTCTCCGCCATTATTTTTTTTACTTCCAAAGGCTGCTCGTTGAGGAAAAGCCTGACCTCCTCACAATTGGTATAGGCGACCACATCAACGCTCTGTCCCGGCCGCCAATTCCAATGGGGCAAAAGATGCACCATCGGTTCATCGGTCCATTGGCTTTGGTAAAAATAATAGGCATCCTTGGGAAAACCGCACAGATCCAGAATGCCGAAATAAGAGCTGACGCTGAAATTCTGATAAGGCGACGGCTCGCCGATGTAATCAAAACCGGTCCAGACGAACAACCCTGCCAGCCAGGGCCGCTCCTTGACCGCCCGCCACGCCTTCTCATGAGTCGTTCCGCCGCCGGCGTCGTCAAACGCCGAGGCCTGACAGTCCGGGAACGTTTTGACCAGCGTATCCAGGGTGAAATGGTACACGCCCCGGCTGTCGAACTGGGATGTGGTTTCGCTGGCGATATAGAACCAGTCCGGATGCTTGCCCCTGATCTCATCGTACAGATTGATGGAGTAATTGAATCCCACCACATCCACCGCGGCGGTCATCCCCTTTTCATCGGCCTCGCGAATGAAATTAAACGCAGAGGTGGTAAAGCGGGTGGCGTCGTATTGTTTGACCAGGCGGACCAGTTTGCGCGCGATTTCGCCGCCGTTGGTGCTGCCCGGAAACCACTGCTCCTTGATCTCGTTGCCGATGCTCCAAAGGATGACCGAGGGATGATTGCGATCGCGCAAAACCATATCGACGGTCTCGCGCTCATGCCATTCGTGGAAGTAATTCTGAAAGCCATGGGGCGCTGCATCCTTGCCGATATACCAGCTGTCAAACGTTTCGTCCATCACCAGAAAGCCCATCTCGTCGCACAAGTCCAGCAGTTCGGGCGCCATCAGATTATGGCTGCAGCGGATGGCGTTGCAGCCCATGGATTTCAGCAGCTGCAGCTGCCGCTGCAGAGCCCGGTGGTTGACCGCAGCGCCCAGGCAGCCCAGGTCATGGTGGTTGCACACGCCTAGAATGATGACGTTTTCGCCGTTCAGATAGAATCCGCTGTCCGATTTCCAGGCGATGGAACGGATGCCGAACGGCGTGACATAGACGTCGGTCAACTCTGAACCTTTATAAACTTGGCTGGTCAAACGGTACAGGTTCGGGTTGTGCACATCCCACAGTTTGGGCGCTTTCACTCGAATCCGGGTATCCACCGCCTGGACGGATGCGGCCGCGGAGCGGATGGTTTGCCGCTGCGACGCGACCCGTTTGCCGTCCGCATCCGTTATAAAAGATACCAGCAGCAGATCGACGTCCTCCTGGCTGTCGTTGGCCACCTGGGTCGTCACTCGAACCTGTGCCTCCCGCCGGGAGACTTTCGGCGTAGTTACAAAGGTTCCCCAGGGACGAATATGGAGGGGCGCGGTGGTGATGAACCACACATGGCGGTAAATGCCGGCGCCGGTGTACCAGCGGGAATCCGGCTGCTTGGAGTTGTCCACTTTAACCGCCAGCACATTTTCGCCGGCGTGCACATGACCGGTCAGATCGTATTGAAAGGTGGCATACCCATAAGGCCTGCTGCCTAACGGCTGTCCGTTGATATAGACCGTGCTGTTCTTGTAGACGCCGTCAAAGACGATATAAAATTTTTTGTTCTCCACAGATGAAAGCCGGAAGCTTTTCCGGTACCAGCCGACGCCGCCGGGCAGCAGGCCGCCCTGATGGCCGGAGGGATGATCAGGTTTGAACGTGCCTTCAATGCTCCAGTCATGGGGCACGTCCAGACTGCGCCAGCTCTGGTCGGGAAAGGCGGCCTGTTCGGCGTCGGCCACGTCGCCGAGATGAAACTTCCAATCGCGGTCGAAATTTTCTCTTCCAACCGACTGCGCGGACAACTGCGGCTGAGCGGAACAGATCAACACGGCGATGATCAAGATTCTGAACTTCATTTTTTCAGACACTCCTTTTGTTTAATCTTCTCTAAAATACGGTTTCACTTCAATGAAATTAAAAAGGATCTCTTGCCCTTCCGGGCCGCCGGGCACGTCGCCGCACCAATCGGAGATGGTCAGTTCAGCCGACGGTTCCGCGGCCTGAAAAACGATCCGCTGATAGTTGATCCAGGCAGGATGACCCGCATGATAGGGCCCGAACGTATGCGCATAATTGCTGGGGAACACGGTGTGAAAGCTGCGCGTCGAATCCAGGCGGACGCGGTCCAACTCTACGGCCAAGCCCAGCTTTTGTTTCACCTCCAGGTGACGGATGTCTGCGGAGATCATCTTCACCGAGTACCAGTGACCGGGCTGCAGGGCAAGCAGGTGCTGACGCAGCCGGTTCGGTCCGCGGCCGGAGCGTTTGAACAGCATCCCCTGATCGCCCTGGGCGATGCGCGGGTAGCGTCCCTGCAGCCAGCTAAAGCCTTCCAGTTTTCCCTGCTGAATGGCGCCGTTCTCAGCCGGTTCCGCCCGCCAGCCGTCCAGTCCATTAAAAAAATCCGGATTCTTGATGTGCGGCAAATGATACGGCTCTGAGGTGAAGCGGGTGCGCTTTCCTTCAATGCAATAATGCCGGAACAGGCGATGGGCCCAGCGCAGCACCTCCTCATCCGCATAGCTGGACAGATACTCTTGAATGCCGAACAAACCGTTCAACGCAGGATCCGTGGCCAGAAAATGCAGTTGCATATCGATGAACGCCTTGAAATTGACCTGCGGCAGGCGGTTGAGCATCTCCGGCGGATCGGACAGGTAGCCGAGGACCACGACCAGATGTTCTTTCAACCCCGGCAGTTGGTGATCGCCGACAAGGACCGCGTGGCGGAATTCCTGGTCAAACTGCGCGCGGGCCTCGGCCTCGGTGGCCGGCAGCGGCAGATAACGCTCCAGGGCAAACCGGCCATTGTGGAGCAAAAGCGTCTGACTGAATTCAAAGGCCGGCAGGTAGGGATTCTGAAAGAGATCATTGCAATAGGCATAAAACTGTTTGCTGGTAAAATCAGCATTTTGATGCAATCGGACCATCGCCTCGGTCCACGGCTGATAAAGTTCGCTCGAGGCGAGCATAAACTCATCGACGATGATGCCGCCGAACTCGGGCCGAATGACGCCCGGGTTCGACAGCCAGGTGTTGTAGACCTGATCGGCCGGCGGCGGAATTTTTTCGCCAAGACCCGGCAGGGCGGCATGGACCAGCCACTTGCGTCCCTCCGCCTGCCACTCTGCCATATGATCCGGAACACCACCGGTCACCAGCGTGTTGACCTGTGAGAGCACATGGCGCGTTAAAAAATCCCAGTCATAGGGCCCAAAGGGTTCGAGATGGGGCGTGCTCGGGTACTGGCTGAAGATGATCTCCGGCACTGCGCGGATGATGAGCTCGCCGCTCTCAAGTCCGCTCAGCTGCAGCGTGTGCGCGCCTTTGGCGAGATACAGCATGGCCTCCGGCGTGCGCTCCAGGGGATTCAGTCGCCATTTCAATGAAAGGCGCTGGTTCACCTCTGCTTTCACTCTGTCTGAAAGGCCCGGCAGAGCGAAAAAAACCCAGCCTTCGCGGGGATTGTGGAACGGTACGGTCAGCGTCGGCGCCGGCATCAGCGGCCGGTGAAGCAACTCAGTGACAAAATTATTCAGCACTTTGAATTCCGGTTCACCAGCGGCCGGAACGGCTTGGGGCGCAACGGCGAGCGAGCGTTCCAGCAGCACCGCGCCGTTCTGCGAGCACAGGCGAGCGGTCAGGCGGCAGGGGCCTACGGCTGGCCGTTCAAAACTTTCGCTGATCACGCCCGGATCGTCGCTCAGTGTATGCAGGGTGCACCGCAGAATCCGGTTGGACGCAACCTCGGCCAGCGAAAACTCGACCCGGCACCGGTCCCAGTTCCGGCCCAGCTGGGTGAGGTTCAAGACCGCCTCAATCCGGTTTGAATCAGGCATAGGCTGACAAAAGAGCAAGGGAAATCGATCGATCACCGTCTCGTCCACCGTGAGCAGGCAGGGCGGTTGCCAGAGGCCGCCGCTGCCGCCCCAGTCGCATACGCGCAACGCCAGCAAATTTTGACGGCCGGGCTTGAGAAAAGTCTGCAGATTCGCCAGAGATGGAATGTTGGCCACGCTGTTCTGACTGTCGTCGCCAAAGACGTTCACCGGCTGCGCATTGCAATAGAGGCTGAACGCGTCGTTCACCGCGCCCAGGATCAGACAGGCCGGCCGGCCCGCCCATTCAGCAGGCACGTCAATCTCTTTGCGATACCAGGCGAATCCGTCGGTGTTGGCAAAGCCCTGTTGCTCCCAGCAGCGGCCGGCATGCAAAACCGCCCAGCTTGTGTCGACCAGCGAGGTCCTCTGCCAGGCGGGCATGGGCCCGGCCGGCTCTGGTCTGAACTTCCACCCCTGGCTCAAATCCATCGTTCGCGGCCCATCCGCCCTCACAGCGGCCGCCAGAAAAAAGAAGGTAAACAAACCGACTGCTCTTTTCATAAGCGTTTTCCTGCAACAGGTCCACGGCAAAAAGAGGGTTAGTGATTCGCAGATGTGTACAAGTAGGGGCGACCGCCCGCGCATTGCTGTAACTTTGCCGCTCGCGGCCGGTCCGTATTGAATTTTTCACCAGGATGGATCGATCAGGCCGTAGTACCTTCCGAACCAGTAGGTCTGGATCAACGTGCAATTGCTTTTCTGCTCCATCGCGCGAACCCGCTTCACCCCCTGTACGCCGGGAATGGTGAATTCGGATTCACGCCGTTCAAAGCCCCGCAGATCCTTAATAGCCTGGATCCGTTCCGGCGTGAGGACGTTTTCACCGGTGAGCACTTGATAGAGAAGAACATACAGAGCGTCGCACTCAAAGCTGAAATCATGAGTGCGCCAGACATGCCAGTGGCGATTCAGATTCATCCGGTATTTAATGAGCAACGAGCGGTCCTCCTCATAGCGCAGGAGCATGTACAGAGATTTCGCCGCATGATTGTCATCCCAGCGGTTGCGCCATTCCTCCGGCCAGATCACCTTGGATTCCAACTGATGGTCGTCGTAATGATAGCGGTCGATCAACATGTGATAGGCCTGATCAAACCGTGCCTTGCCGCTGAGACGGTGGCAGACTTTGAGTCCAGCCAGCATCTCCAGCGAATTGAGCGGCTGATGCGGCAGGTCCGGACAAAAGTTGCCCCAGAGCGTCATCTTGCCGTCGAGATCCACCAACCGGAAACGGTCGTCGATCACGCGGCCGATGAAACGATCGAGCAGATCCGCCGCTCGCTGTCGATGCGCTGTATCGGCGCAGAGTTCCCAATAGATGCCGAGGGAATAAAACAGGGAGGTGAATTTATCAGAGCTCAGATCTCCCGGCCAGCGATAACCGGGCATGGAGGAGGACGCGTGCCATTCCATGGGATACCAGAGGACCGCCTCATGCCAGAGCGGCGCATCGCTGCGGTAGAAACTGCGGGCGATCCAACCGGGAACGCCGGTCACGGTCTCCAGCCTGGCAATGCCATCAAAGAGCTGATCAGCCACAGCGCGGTCCGCTGGATCTTGAGTAACCGCATACTTGTAGCAATAGCCCACCAGAAGGTGACCGGTCTCGTCCAGAGCGTCGGCATGGCCGCCGATCACCGGACGATCAAGTCCAGCCGGAGGAAAGATCACGCGGGGCAGTATGAGGCCTTCATTCCAGTGATCGGTGCGCGCGATCTGTTCATAGTGCGCGATCCGGACATGCAGGGGGTCTGTGCGTTTGGGGAATACCGTGTCGCTCTGGCCGGCGGCAGGGTCACCTGAGCGAAGAACGAGACAGAAAAAAATCAGCGGCCGGAGTTTGATCAAGAATACCCTCCGCGGAAAGATGAACGCCCGGACGATAGAGGCCTTCCCCCCTGCCTTTTGAATCAAAATAGCCAAAGTGCGGACGAAAAGCAAGCGGTAATGCAACTCGAGACCAACATAAATCCGTGCATCCAGTGGAACACGGTTCAGGTGGGCGAGGAAGGACGACATGGTGAAAAAAGAGCTAACGCCATCGACTTGTCCTATTGCCGGGCAAAAAAAAGCCGTTTCATCCCGCGCGGGTGAAAATCGCTTGCGAATTCTGCAAATATAACCTAACTTTTAACGAATTTTGAATGGCTCTTTGACCGATGCTGAGCAGAACGGCGGTCTCGAGGGGGGCACTTATAGTTGAAGGAGTTGCATCAGAGAGCATGAAAGTCATTGTCATAGGCGCAGGCCTGGTCGGCGCCTATATCTGTGAATACCTCAGTTCCGAGGACCACGACGTTACCGTGATAGAAAAAGATGCAGCCGTCTGCCGCAAGGCCATGGACAGCCTTGACGCCATGGTCATCCAGGGGGACGGGGCATCGCCCGCTCTGCTCATGCAGGCGGGACTGAAAAACTGCGATATGCTGGTGGCGGTGAGCCCCAATGATGAGGTGAACATTCTAGCCTGCCTGGCAGCGGCCAAGGCTGGAGTGAAGATCAAGATCGCACGACTGCGCAACCCTGAATTCAGCCAGGAAAACGCCTTGCTCGGCAGGAAAGAGCTGGGCATTGATTTCATCATCCACCCGGAACGCGAGACCGCGCGCGAGTTGGTCTGGCTCACCAAACGCGCCGCAGCCACCGATGTGATCGAATTCGAAGAGGGCCGGGTTCAACTGATCGGTGTGCGTCTCGACCTCTCCTCCCCCATCCTCAACAAAACGCTGCAAGAGATCGATCAGCAAAATCCGGATCTTCTGTTCCGTATCGTGGCCATCTTTCGCGCCAACAAGACCATCATCCCCGGGGGCGAAGATCGCGTCCTCCGCGGCGATCAGCTTTTCTTCATCACCAAGACCGAACTGGTGCCGCGTCTGCTGGAAATCCTCGGCAAGAGCGAGGAGAAAATCGCCAAAGTGATGATCCTCGGCGGCGGCAGGGTAGGCCGCATGGTGGCGGCCGAGCTGGAAAAAGAGGATGGCTGCCAGGTGAAACTGGTGGAATCCAATCGGGAAAAAAGCCAACGCATCGCCGAAGAACTGCAGCGCACCATGATCATCGTCGGCGATGGCACGGATCTCGATCTGCTCGCGGTGGAGGGCATCATGGAGATGGACAGTTACATTGCGGTCACCAGCGACGAAGAGACCAACATTCTTTCCTGTCTGATGGCCAAGCATATGGGTGTACGCCGCTGTCTGGCGCTGGTCAGCCGTCCTGATTATCTTCCCATTATGGCCTCCATCGGCATAGACGCGGCGGTGGACACGCAGACCCTCACCGCCAACGCGATCCTGCGCTACATCCGGCGCGGCAATGTCACCTCGCTGGCGAGTCTTCCCGGCATTGAAGCCGAAGTCCTGCAGATCGATATCACCGAGCGTTCCCGGGCCGCCGGACGCAAAATCAAGGCCCTCAAGCTCGATCACGACGGCATGATCGGCGTCATCAGCCGCAACGGCCAGGTGATCGTGCCGATCGGCGATACCGAACTAAAGTCCGGCGATTCGATCATCGTTTTCACCACGCCTCTGTCCGTGGCGCGCGTGGAAAAGATTTTTACCAACCGATAGGACCCGCCCGCCCCATGAACCTGCGCGCTGTACTGCACATCATCGCCGACCTCATTGTTTTTGAAGGACTCTCTCTGCTCCTTCCCGTCGTTGTAGCCCTCACCTATGGCGATGGCGATGCCGGGGCGATCCTGTTGTCCGCCGTGATCTGTTTGATCTCCGGCGGCCTGCTGGCTATGGTCACCCGCAATAAATCCGAGCTGAAACTCCGTGAAGGATTTGCCATCGTCGTCTTCGGCTGGACTGCGCTGACGTTTTTCGGCGCTCTGCCGTTCGTCGTGTCCGGCGCCATCCCCTCCTACACCGACGCGTTTTTCGAAACCATGTCCGGATTCAGCACCACCGGCGCCACCATCCTTCGCGATATCGAGGCCATGCCCCATGGCCTGCTCTTCTGGCGCAGCATGACCCATTGGCTCGGCGGCATGGGCATTGTGGTCCTCTCTCTGGCCATCCTGCCGTTGCTCGGCGTCGGCGGCATGCAGCTTTATAAAGCGGAAGTGCCCGGGCCCACCAAAGACCGTCTGAGTCCGCGGATCGCGGAAACAGCCAAAATCCTCTGGGGCGTCTATCTGCTCCTCTCCGCCGTAGAGACCGGTCTGCTGATGCTGGGCGGCCTGTCGCTTTTTGATGCCCTGTGCCACACCTTCGGCAGCATGGCCACCGGCGGCTTTTCGACCAAAAACGCCAGCATTGCCCACTATAACAGTCTGTACATCGAGTTGGTCATCATCCTGTTCATGTTCCTCGCCGGCGTCAATTTCAGCCTGCACTACCGGTTTCTTCGCGGCAAACGGGACGCCTATCACATGGATCACGAGTTCCGTTTCTACCTATTTTTCACCCTGGCCAGTATTCTGCTGGTCGCGATCATCCTCTTTTTCAGCCGGTCATCCGGCATCGGAGCGAGTCTGCGCTCCGCCGCCTTTCAGGTGGTGTCGATCATGACCACCACCGGTTTCGGCTCGGATGATTTCGAATTGTGGCATCCCGCCGGACAGCTCATCATGATCTTTTTAATGTTCATCGGCGGGTGCGCCGGGTCCACCGGCGGATCCATCAAGACCATCCGTATTATGCTGGTGCTCAAGCATGGGATCACTGAGGTCAAAAAGCTTTTGCATCCCAATGCTTTCATTCCGGTTCGGCTGGGCGGACGCGTGGTACCAGCCGACGTGGTCACCAACATCCTCGCCTTTTTTATCATCTATATCCTCATTTTTGTCGCCGGCTCTGTATGCATGGCGCTGCTAGGGCTGGACACCATCTCCGCCTTTTCCAGCGTCGCCGCCACTCTGGGAAACGTCGGTCCCGGCCTGGGCATGGTGGGGCCGATGGACAACTATGCACAGGTCCCGATGATCGGCAAATGGCTGCTGTCCCTGCTCATGCTCCTCGGCCGTCTCGAGCTCTACACCGTAATCGTTATCTTTAGACCGGATTTTTGGAAGAAATAAGGTGGGGAAAAAGCCGGCGTGAGATTCGAGGCTGAAAGACCGGCCGGCGAATCTCACGCCACAGGCTATAGGCGAAGGCGTAGCGTCACGCTGTCAGAACAATCCGCTGATCTTGCCCGCAGCGTCCACATCGATTTTTTCAGCAGAGGGCACTTTCGGCAGACCGGGCATGGTCATGATGTCGCCGGTCAGGGCGACGATGAATCCGGCGCCGGCGGACATTTTGAGGTTTCGCACCGTAACGGTGAATCCCTCCGGCGCGCCCAAAAGCGCGGGATTGTCCGACAGGCTGTACTGGGTTTTGGCCATGCAGATGGGCAGCCGGTCCAGCCCCAGGGCGGCGAACTGGGCGGCCTGTTTCTTGGCGTTGGCGGTAAATTCCACCTTGCTGCCGTGATAAATTTTTCGCACGATGGTTTCGATTTTCTTCTCGATGCTCATGTCGAGATCGTAGAGCTGTTTAAAATGGTTCGGCTGTTCGCACAGACGGACGACCTCTTCAGCGAGCGCCATGCCGCCCTCGCCCCCTTTGGCCCACACCTCTGCCGCTGCCGCCGCCACACCCTGCCGAGCGCATTGTTCCCTGACCACCGTAAGCTCTGCGTCTGTGTCAGTGGGAAACCGGTTGATCGCCACTACGCAGGGCAGGCCGAACACGCCGGTGAGGTTGTCGACATGGCGGAGTAAATTCGGCATACCTTTTTCCACTGCCGAAGGATTTTCTTTCTCCCACTCTGCTTTGCCCACGCCGCCGTGATGTTTCAACGCCCGCACCGTGGCCACCACCACCACCGCCGAAGGCGTCAATCCCGCCCAGCGGCACTTGATGTTAAAAAATTTTTCTGCGCCCAGGTCGGATCCGAACCCGGCTTCGGTGACCGCGTAATCGCCCAGCGCCAACGCCATTCGCGTGGCCATGATCGAGTTGCAGCCGTGGGCGATATTGCCAAAGGGGCCTCCATGCACAAACGCCGGCGTATGTTCCAGGGTCTGCACCAGATTCGGCTTGAGCGCGTCTCTCAACAACGCGGCCAGCGCCCCCTGGGCGTTCAGATCTCCCGAAGTGACTGGTTTTTCGTCAAAGGTGTATCCCACAATAATGTCGGTCAGCCGTTTTTTCAGATCCGTCACATCCGCGGCAAGACATAACACCGCCATGATCTCCGAAGCAGCGGTGATGTCAAATCCGTCCTCTCTGGGCACGCCGTTGACCAGGCCGCCCAGACCGTTGACCATGAAGCGAAGCTGCCGGTCGTTCATGTCCAGGCATCTTTTCCAGGTGATGCGCCTCGTGTCCAGGCGCAATCCGTTTCCCTGATAGATGTGATTATCCAGCATGGCGGCCAGCAGATTGTTGGCAGCGGCGATGGCATGAAGATCCCCGGTGAAATGAAGGTTGATGTCCTCCATGGGCACCACCTGGGCGTAACCGCCTCCGGCTGCGCGGCCCTTGATGCCGAACACCGGCCCCAGGGAGGGCTCACGCAGGGCGACGACCACTTTTTTGCCGATCCGCTGCAATCCGTCCGCCAGCCCCACCGTGATGGTGGTCTTGCCCTCGCCGGCCGGCGTCGGCGTCATGGCGGACACCAGGATGAGTTTGCCGTTTTTACCAGCCGCCTCGTCCAGAAAACGGTAATCGATCTTGGCTTTATAATTCCCGAACTGCTCGATGTACGCTTCATTGATCCCCATCCCTGCGGCGATCTCTGCGATGGGTTTTAAAGCCGCCGCCTGGGCGATTTCAATGTCGGATTTCAAACGCATGATTTTCCTCCCTAGTCGTTCTGGACAGCGCAAGCCTGTTTTTCAAACCAGCGGGCTCATCCACCGGTGGAAACCGTTCGACCGACAGGGCCCAGATACACCGACTGCGCCGCCACCGCCTGACCGCGCCGTCTGAATGCCGGTTTGCCCCTGAAGAATATTAGCCATTCAACCGGCCAATGTCAAGGAGAAAGCGGTCACTATGAGTCCTGGCTCATTTTTTGCTGATCAGCACCCCGGAGGTGCAGGGGAACGGCTTTCCCAGGATAAATAAATCTTGATTCCAAGGGTACAAAGCGCTATATTTTATCCAAATATGAGATATACTGCGCGCAGGGTGAACCGTGGGGATCACCTGTTTACGCTCAACAGACCGGTGATCGCGCTTCGGCCCAGAGGGCAGACCGATCGACAGGGCGCCACGTCCCCGGGGATCCATCGGACCGCGAGTTTGCAGCTTCCGCAACCGCTTTCACCTGATCATCCGGAAGCAAAGCAGAGTGGAGTTCTTAAAACAATCTAGCACAGGAGTAAAAAGATGAACAAAAAAGCAGGGTGGTTGATCGCCGCACTGATGCTGGTGTACTCCACCGGCAGCTTGGCAGTGGGTCTCGGCCTCCAATACAGTGGAAACGCCGGCAAGATATATACAAATGGCATTGCGATCAATCTCAAGCTCGACGACCGGCCGATGGTCTTCGCCGCCAGCTATTATATTGATGACGATAAAAGTTTTGGCCTGACCGGAGACTATTGGCTCTTTGAAAAACCCATCGGCAACTCGGGGGAATCCACCATCAACTGGTTCGCCGGCGTGGGCCTGTTTCTGAGCATGTTCTTTGGCGACGATTTTGAACTGCACGACGGCATCCGCGTCCCGTTGGGCGTCAATATGTTCATCGATAAAAAAATCGAGCTGTATGCCCAGGTGGTTCCGGCGTTCGGCATCTCGATGATTCCCACCATCAAGACCAACGGTTTCTATGTTCCAATCAGCGGTGGTTTTCGCGTCTGGTTCTGATCCCGTACCAGCATAGTAATTTAAAAAAGCCCGGCCGGTAAAACCCAGCCGGGCTTTTTTATGCCTTCAGGGTGATGTCCCGATTGAAACGATATTGTTTCAGAGTCTGCGCGCTCTCGGTGATCACCACCTTGATGAATCCGGTGATGGGCACAGCCAGCAGCATGCCGATCAATCCAAAGAGATTGGCGGCCGCTAAGCAGGCGACCATGATGAGCGCGGGATGAAGATGCACGCTGCTGGACATGGCCATGGGCTGAACGAGAAAATCATCCACGAGCTTGATGCCGAGAAAAAGCAGCGCCACATTGCCGGCTGCGGCCAGATCCCCATGCTCCATCAGAGCGGCGATCATGGCCGGAATGCCGCCGGCGAACGGGCCGACATAGGGGATCAGGTTGGCCAATCCGGCGAGCGGCCCGATGATGAAAAAGTAAGGCACACTGAGCACGCCAAGGCCGACGGTCGCCAGCGTACCTATGGTGACCGCATCGATGAACTGGCCGCGCAAATAATTGCCGAGCTGCTGATCCATCTTGTGAATAAGATCCAGGCTGAACTCAAAAAAACGGTTGGGCACAATGCGGATCAGCTCTTTCTTGAACGTCAGAGCATCTTTGATGAAGAAGAACATTAAAAAGGGAATCGTCACCAGGGTGATGACCAGGCCGGCGAAGTCGCTGACGATGAAATCGACCATGTATTGGCTGGAAGCAGCCTTGAACTCTTGCAGCTTGGCCTTCAGATCGATGTCGCCATAGCCGAGCCAGCCCAGCTTGGCGCGCACCACCTCCTGTAGTTGAGCAACAGCCTGATCGGTTTTAGCCGAACTCTCGCCGCCGCTCATCTGGATCATCTGCTCTTTGATAAGGGGCACGGTCAGGAATAGACCTGCGATCATGATGGTGGTGATGACCGCGAGAATGATTCCGGCGGCGGCGGCGCGAGAGATGCCGCGCGCCTCCATGCGCACCACCAGCGGATCGAGAATGTAAGCGAGCAACATGGCGATGATCACCATTTTGGCAACATGGCTGAACATCAGGATCAGTACGATCAGCACCAGCGCCAACAGGAGATACAGCATCTTGCGGGCGCTCGGGTCGCGCAGGGAGATCATGAATCTATCCTCCGATCAAGGGTGAACCGCCGTGACAACAGGGTCTGGAAGGGTTGCGGAGAGTGCGGTGCACTCACGGCTCAGTATGGCGCATCTGCTGCAGCGCTTCGTTAAAGGCAAAGGCGCGCTGGTTGGTCTGACGCAGCCTCTCACACACCAGCCGTGAAAGCCCCAGCACGATCTTGATGCCCAGGCTGGGATTGCGTTCGATCAGGCCGTAGAGATCAGGCTGAAACAGGCCGAAAATGCGGCTCTTGGTCTTTGCCATGGCAGTGGCGGAACGCGGCGCCGCATCCAACAGCGAGATCTCGCCGAAAAACACGCCGTCTCCGAGTTCGGTCAATTGCAGATTGCCGGATTCAGACAGGATGACCACCCGGCCGGACTCGATGATGTACATGCCCAATCCCGGTTCGTTCTCGCGAAAGATGATCTCATCAGGCTGATATTCCCGCTCGTGCAAAATCCGGATCACTGCGGCCAATTCGCGCCGGGTCAAATCCTGAAAAATCGGCATGGTTTTAAGCACTTTGCACAGGTCGGACTCCTTCAGCCCGGTTTTTTCCGACGCATTTCCTCTGACGAATAGACCTTTCATAGCCATCCTCGATTAAAAAGTTGAGCGACTGTGAGCACAGTTGCCAATCCAGGCGCCCCGGCGGTCGTCAGCCGCAGATCCGTCGACGCCCGATCTCTATGAAATATAGCATAATTTTAAAAAAAAGAAAGCGGCAATTTTCACTTGCTATTTATTTTCCTAATAATTAACATAATTGAACCATACTTGAACCACCGGTCTTTCAAAGGATCCCTTGCCATGGCCATTCCCGGTCTTACACTGATCGCAGAATCGATCAACGATTCCGTGCCGTCCACCCATGAGCTGTTCGAAGCGAACGACATCAACGGCATTGTCGAATTGGCCCGCCTGCAGGCGGAAAAGGGCGCGGCCTACATCGATGTCAATATAGGTCCGCGAACGCCCGGCTTTATGGCGGACGTGGTAAAAAAAATCCAGCAACGCATCTCACTGCCCCTTTCCATCGACACGCCGGATCCGGAGATCGCCCAGGCCGGACTGGAGGCCTATCATCCGGCGGCGGCCGGCCAGCGAAAACCCCTTCTGAATTCCATCTCGGAAGCGCGCCTGCAGATGTTCGATCTATACCAGGTCCAGCCGTTCATCCCCATTCTGCTCATCACCGAGGGCATGGATCAGGCCGGGGACATGGTGATGAACAAAACCGCTGAACAGATCCACGCCACCGCCCGTTCGCTGGCCGCCATCGCCAGACACAGACTGGCTCTGTCCTCCAACGAGGCGCTGATCCTCGATCCCGGCATCATGCCCATCGGCAGCGATTCACAAGGATTTTTTAAGCGGCTGATGAACACACTGACGTTGATCCACCAGGACCCTGAGCTGACGGGTGTCTCCATCTCTGTGGGACTGAGCAATTTCACCACCATGCTGCCGGCGAAAAAAGCGGATGGCTCGCCGGTCAAAGGGCCGCTGGAGAGCGCGTTTCTGACCATGGCCATGCCCCTGGGACTGAACACCATCATCGGTTCGGTGCAGCGCAAATATGCGCTGCTCACTGATGACGACCCGGCCATGCAATGCTTGAAGGACGTCCTGAGAATGGATGGGGTCGATGTGATCATGAGAGTGATGATGTACTTTTCCTGAACCCGCGAAGCATCCGGCGGCCGGAGTGCGCAGCCCCTGTGCGGCCGGGCTAAATTGGTTGCACCTCCATCGTCATTATGAGGAACTCGATTTGCTGAAAAATCTGCTCTCTTACCACCAGCCTCCCATCAGCGCACGGGAGCGGAAAGTGACGCGCCTGGCGCTTTTTTTTGAAGACCTGTTCAAAGTTCCGCTGTTCCACTGTCAACGCTGCGGCGAGTGCATCCTCTCGTCCACCGCGTTTATCTGCAGCCAGAACTGTCCCAAACGACTACGCAACGGCCCCTGCGGCGGCACTGGCGCCGACGGATCGTGCGAGGTGTATCCGGAGAAAAAATGCGTCTGGTATCGCATCTATCTGCGCTCCAAAACGCTTCACCGCGTCAGTCTGCTGTACAAGACCAACAAAATCCACAACTGGAATCTGGAAAAAACCTCGGCGTGGCTGAACGTGTTCCGAAAACGCATCGATCCGCCCATCTGGTTCGTCCGCCACGATGAAGAAAATGTAAAGGAAACCATCCGCGTTGGCCCTCAAAGAAAAGATTGAATCCAGACAGCTGATCCTTTGCGGCGAGATCAGCCCGCCGCAAAGCTGCGACGGCGATGTGATCCGTGAAAAAGCGCGCTATTTCAAGGGGCTGGTGGATGCGGTCAACATCACCGATAATCAGACGGCCATCGCCCGGCTGTCGAGCATCGCGTCGGCCAAAATCCTGCTGGACGAAGGGGTGGAGCCGATCATGCAGATGACCTGCCGCGACCGCAACCGCCTCGCCATGCAGAGCGATCTGCTCGGCGCCGCGGCCCTCGGCCTGCACAATCTGCTCTGCGTGACCGGCGACTATCCGACCTTTGGCGATCAGCCCGAGGCCAAAGGCGTGTTCGATCTCGATTCCATTCAGCTCATCGCCGCGGTGTCGCACATGAATCAGGGCCTGCTCCTCTCCGGCCATAAGATGAAAGTGGCGCCGGATTTTCTCATCGGCGCCGCGGCCAATCCCTGCGGCCAGCCTTTGGAGATGCGCCTGATCCGGCTACATAAAAAAATCCAGGCCGGCGCGCGCTTTATCCAGACCCAGGCGGTGTTCGATCTTGAGCTGTTCAGCCGCTGGCTACAACAGGCCGTGGCCTGGGGACTGACGGAAAAGGCCGTGATCCTCGCCGGTGTGCTGCCACTCAAATCGGTCAAAGCGGTGCAGCATATGCAACAGGTGCCCGGCGTCCGCATTGATGAAGGGTATGCGCAGAGAATGCAGCAGGCCAAGGATCCACAGCAAGAGGGCGTCAAAATCGCCGTGGAGATCATCCATGCGCTGGTGCGAATGAAAGGCGTGGCCGGCATCCATCTGATGCCGGTGATGTGGGAGAGCATTACACCCATCCTCCTTCGCGAAGCGGGATGGACAACGATCAACCAGGGAGAACGACCATGAATGATAGGGTAGAAAAAATCGTCGAGTGCATCGCGCGCGGAAAAATCTCCAGATCCTCCTGGTTTCCGCCGGATATGAAGGATCAGGACGGCGCCGACGAGATCGCGGCCCAGGCGCTGCAAGACGGCATGCCGCCCGAGGCGCTGCTGCAGGGCTGCATGCAGGGCATGGAACGCGTGGGCCAGTTGTTCGCTGAACACAAGGCCTTTGTCACCAATTTGATCGTCTCCGCCGAGGCGATGAACGCGGTGATGAAACACCTCAAACCGTATCTGGAATCCGGCGAGGTGAAACGCAAAGGCCAGTTCGTCATCGGCACCGTGGCCGGCGACCTGCACGACATCGGCAAGAACCTGGTCTCCATGATCATCAAAGGCGGCGGCTATGAGGTGATCGACCTGGGCATCGATGTAGCCACCAACAAATTTCTCGACGCCATCGCCCAACATCCCGGCTGCTTTGTCGGCCTGTCGGCGCTGCTCACCACCACCATGGCCAACATGGAGAACAGCGTCAAGGCCATCAAGGAAAAATACCCGGACACCAAGGTGCTGATCGGCGGCGCGCCCATCACCCTTGATTTCTGCAAACGGATCGGCGCTGATTTTTATTCACCCACGCCCAATGACGCGGTGGTCTTTCTGAACCAATGCCTGGCCGGCCGCTGATCCCAGATTGGCCGAGGACCTTCCAGGCCGGCGCGGCGCGACAACGAAAACGGCCGGCCTGGATTCATTTCTTATCCCTCTCGTAAGGTCAAAATTTTTTAACTATGTTCGGCAGTAACCTCTTGTGCCGAGAATAAATGAATGGCCCCATTAATCATTTATAGGGTTCATCCGGCAAAAGGGTAGCTGATCAACCGCCAAGAGCGCCGAGAAGACATATTCCAAATGATTTGTATTCGTTCTCGCTATTATGATGGAGCTGTCTTTTCGAAAGGAATCTTGACTCTTTGCCATTCATACGCCAAAGCAGCTTGATAGCCTGATTCTAATAAACCAGGACCGAGTTGGCGATGAACTTTTACGACCAAACCGATTATGACATTTGATCAATCATCGAATTTTATATTTCATCAAGTTTTTCTTTCCCTCGGCGTTGCTTAGCGCTTTCTCTGCGGTTTAATAAAGCACGCAGGATTTGAGTGCTCCCTATGCAAGTCCTCCTATGCCAAGTCTCGCGTTTTGTGGTTTGGATTTGCTCTAAACTCGATTTCATGCCATCCATGACCCAGGTGAAAGCTCTCTTATCCTCACCCCACCCTTTTTTTTCATCCTATTTTTGACACTGCCTTCCCTGATAAAGAGACTGAAGACCTGATTCACCCGTGCCTGCCTGACAGCCGCCGGCCCCCGCAACCAGGTTGACCACCCTCCCTTTTTCTCCGCCCCTGTTGAAACCACTGCCACCCATAGACTCCTCGCAAAAAAATGATTTGACAAATCAGGATAATATGTTATATTGCTAGCACTCTTATAGGAGTGTTAAAGGAGCAAAGTGATCTACCGAGGTACCATCATGCTAAGAAAATTAACCTATTATTGTTTGATATTGTTGTTGATATGCCTGTTTTTTCTCTCCTGCGGCGGGAAGCAGAAATCAGCCGAAAACCAGACGATTAAAATCTCAGGCGCCTGGGCGCTCTACCCCATGATGGTACAGTGGGCGCAGGCCTATCAGCAGCTGCACCCGGAGGTCCGCATCGACATCTCGGCCGGCGGCGCAGGCAAGGGCATGGCCGATGTGCTGGCCGGCCTGGCTGACATCGGCATGGTCTCGCGTGAAATCCGTGCCGAAGAAACGGCGCGCGGCGCAGCATTCATCCCAGTGGTCAAAGACGCGGTATTCCCGGTCATCAATCGCGCCAATCCCGTCTATGCAGACATTCAGCGAAAAGGCATGACCCGCAGCCGCTTTATCGATCTGTGGATGAATGGAAAAAATTTAACCTGGGGTGATCTGGCGGCAACATCGGAGACCAAACCGGTGGTGCTGTATACCCGTTCCGATGCCTGTGGCGCTGCCGAAACCTGGGCCAAATATCTGAGCGGCCAGCAGGAGGATCTGCAGGGAACCGCGGTGTACGGCGATCCCGGCATCGCCGAAGCGGTCAGAAAAGATCTGCTCGGCATCGGCTACAACAACCTCGGCTATGCATTTGATCTGCAGAACGGCCAGGTGGTGCAAGGGCTCGCGGTCATCCCTATTGATGTGAATGAGAACGGCGCCGTCGACGTAGAGGAGGAGATCGACACCAAAGAAAAGGCGGTGCGGGCCATCATCGCCGGCATCTATCCTTCCCCGCCGGCGCGCAACCTCTATCTGGCTGCGCACAACGCTTTCCCACCCGCGGCCAATGCGTTTGTCCGCTGGATCCTCACCCAGGGACAGGTGCTGGTGGATCCCGCGGGCTATGTCAAGCTGTCATCCGAGCAGGTACAGGCTAGCCTGGCCGATCTGGCAAAAGCAACCCACTGACCAGTCCCCTGCGGAAGCGATAGCATCATGATGGTTCGGCGTTCCTCTCTCGATTCCCTCAGTCAAATCCTGGCGAGAATTTTTCTCCTTCTGGCCGTGCTGACGGCGCTGCTGCTGGTGTTAGGACTTTTGCTCAAAAGCCGGCCTATCCTGATGCGAGTGTCTTTATGGGAGCTTTTCAGCGGCGACAGCTGGCGGCCGCTCAGAGGCGAGTTCGGTTTCTTCCCTTTTATCCTCAGCACCGTGGTCGTCACGCTCATCGCTCTGCTGCTGGCGGTTCCGCCCTGTCTGCTGGCCGCGGTTTATCTAAGCGAATATTCTTCACGACGCCTGCAGCAGAGTTTTCGCCCCATCCTGGAAGTGCTGGCGGCCATCCCTTCAGTGATTTACGGATTGTGGGGTGTTCTCGTTATCGTCCCGCTGATACGAACCGTCGGCGGTTGGCTGGGCCATGCTAATTCAGGATACACTCTGATCGCCGGCGGCATGGTGTTGGCCGTCATGGTGGTGCCGTTCATCATCTCGGTGAGCATGGAGGTGTTGCTGGCGGTGCCGGCGGAAGCGC
>DAIQOA010000074.1:0-19619 GCA_036788095.1 bacterium
GTGCATCAGAATGGTGGCCGATCCCTCCAGAGTCAGTTCCGTGCGGCATCCCTGATAGGGCCAGCGCACCTGTTGCTCTTCCAGCGCTTCCGTCAGCGCCGGGTCGGCGAAAACCGAATTAACGAAACGCATGACCGTCGGGCTGTGGCGATAGGAGGTGGTCAGCTGAAGCTGCTGCAGGTCCGGGATGAGTTGCGGCATGCGCAGAATGAAATCCCGTTCTCCACCACGCCAACTGTAGATGGACTGCTTTTCGTCGCCGACAACGATGATGCCGCCATACGGTTTGACCCCTTCACCGCTGGTGATCTCTTTGATGATCGGCAGAAACAGCTTGAATTGCAGAATGCTGGTGTCCTGAAACTCGTCGATGAGCAGAAACCGGATGCGCGTCGTCAAGATCTCATAAAAGGTGTTGCTGACTTCATCGCCGTGCATCAGCGATAAGGCCGGATCACGCAGATGTTGATAGGTGTGATAGAGCACGTCGGAATAGTTGAATCGTTTTTCCCGGAACAGGATTTCATCGTATTTGCTCAACAGCAGGCGGCTGATCTCCTGCAACTCGTTTTGTTCCTGGAGAAATTCTGTTTGATAGAGATATTCGGCCAGATGTGAACCGGCTGTTTGCAGGTCCTGGATCAGTTGCGTTTTCGTCTCTGCATAACGGGCGCCGTTCAGAATGCGCACGCCGTTCCAGAAAGCATCTCCGGCGAGGAAAAACTTGCACTGCTTGCTGAGAAAAGAGGTGTCCGCAATTCGGTCTCTGAGCAGCCGATCCCAGGCCTGCAGATCCGGCGCCCCGGTCCCGGTGATGGCGTCATAGAATTTTTTTTTCAGCAGCGGTTGCGGCGACCCTGTGGAACATTTGTCCGCCAGCAGGGGGAACACCTGTTCATGCACTCCGAGAAAAAGAGCCTGAAATCGCTCCAGCGATTCCTGGGCCAGGCCGGCATCCGCGGTCACACGGCGCTCTCCGATAAACGGAAAAATCCACCGTTTGTCGAGAATGTGTTTGATCAGCTTTTCATAGCCCTGAATATTGCGAAGCGCCGAGCGCTCCAACAGCCGGCGAATTTTCGGCAGATGATCCGGACCCAGAATGTAGGCATAGAGCTCGGCCAGATACTCCTGGTACGCCTGTGGATCGATCGTGTATTCCGTCAGTCCCACCGAGGGCGCGATCACGGTTTTAAAGATTTGATTGGTAAAGGCATCGATGGTGCTGATCTGCACGCGGCTCTTTTCCGTCAGCATCTCCTGATGGACCTGTTGCAGATAACGGATGTGCGCTTCGGTGATCGGGAAACCGGCAATCTCGGCCAGATTGCGGCGCAGCGAAACGGCATCGGCTGATTCCTCGCCTACGGTCTGCAGATGGTGAAAAATTCGTTCGCGGATTTCCGCCGTGGCTTTTTTGGTAAAGGTGATGACCAATATCTCGCTGAAGTGAATCCCCGCCTCCCGGTTCTGCAACAGCAGGGAGATATATTCCAGGGAGAGCCGGTAGGTTTTGCCGGTGCCGGCGCTGGCGCGTATAACTTTATTGATCATGGCATGGACTTTTGATAGAGGTCGGTGCGGATGACGGGATGCCAATCCGGCTGACTAGATTGGGTGGAGCCGACCTTGAACCCTTCGGCGAGAATGCCGGACAGATGAGCCTGCAGCCAGGCGATGAACTCCAGCCGAACCTGACGGCGGCTGACAGCCGCTCCACGTCGCTGATAGAGCTGGGAGAACTCTTGCGCCGTTTGATGCACCAGATGGTATCCGTACGAGGCTATTCGATCTTCGAGCTCCGCATGTTGGAGCAGATAGTAGAGCAGTTCATAAAACAGCAACTGCTCCCGGTTGATGCTTCCGGTTTTGTAATCAAAGATATAGCGGCGCGGCGGATCGGCGGTTTCCAAACGCAGATCGGCGCGGCCTTTGATCTTGATCCGCCATTCTCCGTCTTGCTCCTGCCAGGTGGTCAACGTCACCCCTTCTTTTTCTGTAGAGCTGGAGAACTCTCCTTCAGGAAAAATTTTCGTTCTATTCATCGGCAGGTGCAGCCTGTTATCCAGAAAATTGAAAAAGGAACGGATTCCACTGATCAGAATAGGCCGGTAGATCTCGTTGAAATAGATCAGGCTGTGGTTTTGTGGAATTTTGTACCGGTTTTCCGGCTTTTCCTGCATCCAATGGTGAAAGGCACGCTCCAAATAGGTGTCGGCAAGCCCGATCCATTTGGCTGGGCTTGCTGCCGCAAACGGCTCCTCGAGATAGAACCGCCAGATCAGGTTGATCACCGCATGAGCGATTTTGCCGATGAAGGGGGGTGAAAAATCATCCTCGAACTCTTTCGAACGCGGTTCGATGTGCAGAAGGTGGCGGATGTAAAAAAGAAACGGATTTTCTTTGCAGGTAAAGTAGTCGTAAAAGGACAGATCGATGGTATGCTCGGAAAAATCCTGCCGGCGATCGACAGGAAGGGTGAAAAAGGACGGAGACAACGCGGTGGGCGCAGGGGCTGCCTGCATGGCTTCCTCGGGCAGCAGGTTGGCGTAGACCCGGCGATGCCACGCCTCTTCAACCCGGACCCGTTGCATCTCCCGGCAGCGGAAATGAAGAGCCAACTCCTCGACAAAAGAACTGACCTCGACGTTTTTCTCCGTATTTTTCCGGGCAAGGAGGTGAACCTCCGGTGTGGTGAAGATCAACCCGGCGAAGGCCTTTTTTTCGGCCATCCGTACCTGCTCATGGGTGGGCAGCTTCAGTGCTCTGCGTTGATGGTCGTTGAATAGAAACGGCGTGACCGGAGCGGACGGCAGCACGCCCTCGGCCAGATTGAGCACGATCACCCGGTCATAGGTTTGATTGCGTGTGTCCGGTAAGGCGAGCACCTGAGCCAGCGGCTCTGCCGGCGCACCGGTGGAGAAATGGATCCGTTTTGGTTTGAGATATTCCAGCAAGAGCCGAAGCCAGCCCCGGCTCACAGCCGTTCGGTTGGAACGATGTTCCGGCGCAAAGACCTCCTGCCAGTCCACGAGGAATTCCAGCGAGCCCAGGGTGTAAAAATCCGCCAGGCTTGAATAAAAGACATCCAAAATATCGGAATGGTTCTTTTCATCCTCGCTGATGATTTCGCGAATGCGAACGCCGCCTTCAGCGTCGATCCATTCGATCAGGCTCTGCATGTCCTGCAGGCCGAGTGCACGCTGCACCAGGATCAACAGCGGCTGGAGAAAAGGTCTGGCTTGCTGCACACGACTCTCTTGCAGAGAAAAGAAATCACCGTGCAGATCAACATAGCGATAATCCTGTTCCAACAGGCCGTACACCGCGTGTACGGCCTGTTCGCTGAACTGCACAGGGTTAGGGTGATCGCTTGGACAGATGGTGCGACAAAAATCAGCGTCCATCAACGCATCCAACAGGATCGACAAGGGCGCCAGCAGGCGGTGGGGATCTGTCTGGTCGGGATTGACGCTGTTCAGTATCTCCAGCAGGCGAGCCAGGAATCGATAGATCGTTGTTTGCGGGAATGGCTGCAGCAGGCGCAGGCCGAGCTTTTTCAGCGAAAAAAAACGGTAATAGGGGTTGAGCGAGGGATGGTCCTGAACGATGGTGCAGCCGGCATATCGGCTCGCCAGTTGCGAGGCGACGGCCATCATGGAAAAGTCGGTCTTGCATTCATACAGATGCAACCGTTTCACGGCCGCTTCGTGGACATCCTGAAAAGAAAGCGGTTGTTCCGCTGTCTCTGGGGCCTGGCTGCCGGCCTGCTCGGAAAAGTGGTAAAGAACAACGGCTTTATCCGCTTCAGCCAACCTGGAGAAAATCTGTTTTTCCAGGCGCGTAGCATCGGGGAGGTTGATAAAAACGAACCGGTCATAGGCGGCCAGATCCATGAGGTCGATTCGTTCCGGTTGCCGGCAAAACAGCCGATCCTGAAAATGGTATTTCTCGATGAATCGGCGATAGGCCTCTTTGAGTGCGAGCAGATTCTGATAAAGCTCCCTCTGCCACTCCTGCACTTCCAGACCCGCGGCGTGGAGGTGATCAAAATCCAACGGTTCGGCCGGCATGGCTTCCTGACATTCTTCCCAGAACGAGAAAAAGTGGTGAGCCAGTTCGATGCAGTGAAAGTAATTGCGAATCTTGAAGGTTTCCCGCATCTCTGCGGACAGGGAGGCGTAAAAGGCCAGCGTCCGTTTCTCTTCGCGCAGCAGGGGGAGGGCGGCAGGGAAGCAACGTTCCTTGAATTCCTCCCTCTCGAGCCAAAGCGTTGCGCTCCACTGCCAAAGCGGCTGAAGCCGGCGACAGGCGGTCTTGCTTGCCATTTGCGTCGGTGAGACAAATACCGTTGCTTCGGGTGGCTGCTCCTTGAGCAGGCGGCCGATCAGGTCCTCGCGATACGAGCAAAAGATATGGTCGATTTTTTTCATGTCGCTGCCGTGTGCATCGCTCCGATCTCCCTACCGCCGTAATCCCCATTTAGCTAGAATATAGCTTTTTATTGATTGGTGGTCAAGCCTTTTTGCAGCAGAGGCCAGGGCATCATCAACAATAGAGGTGATTTTTACTTTTCACACAGTTGCGGTGATGTTTTAGAACGCGCTATACCTTGGTCTGTCCGTTTTTTCGGCGACAAGGTATGGCGTGAGTGCGTTGTTCGGAGCCTGTCCTGATTTGGCCGAAGGATGCGGCGTAGAGTTTTATGGTGTTCTCGTCGTGGACAACACTGTTGCTGTCCATCCTACAACAAGCAGCCGGCGCAGCTCTGTAATTTGCGCTAACTCGAGTTGACGTGGAAAGATCGAGCTCTCTACCATTTGCTTTAGCGCATAGTAAGAGATACCGTGGCTCCACCAGGGCTTTACCGCAATGGGTTTGGCTAAAGCCAAAATATAATTTCTGAATAGGCTATCCACGAGCTAAATAGGGTGTATGAGAACGCAAAAGTTGCTCGCTGAATATTGCAGTTCCGCTTGTAACTCTGACAAACGACACCCGGAGTTGCCGCAAAAACCGCGGCAACATCCGGGGTCAGACGGTTTTCACGCAGTCTCTAAAGGTCGTGGATATAGGCGCCCTGAAAAAAATTCCACAATGGCAAAGGGCGGCGCCGTGCCCGTCAGTAGATGATGGCCGGCGTTGACGCTGAGGCACTTGCTGCATGGGATGGTGAGCGAGAGCTTGTTGACGCGGGACGTCGGATCGCATGGGGCGCGGCTGAATCACATGAACCACCGCTTCTGGCCGTGCACCACATCGCCAAAGCTGCGCATGAAGGCCAGTTCCTCTTCATCCAAGGGGCCCTGGCGCACTGCGGCGATATTCTCCCGCAGCTCACGTTCATTTCGCGGGGCGGTCAGAACGCAGTGGACATGGCGATTGGAGAGGACAAAACGGTAGCACTCCCCGGCTGTTGGCACGCGGGCGTCTGCGGATAACCCCCGCGGGCGGCGCAGGAGGTAGCTCCAGCGGGTTGCGGTGTAGCTCAGCACCCCGGGATCATACGCCGCGAGGTGGGGAAAGATGTCCTGCTCGGCGCCACGATGAGCGGCGTTGTAACGCAGCATCAGAGCATCCATCTCGCCACGCTGCGCCAACTCGCCGAGAAAAAGACGGTTGTGGCATGAGAGGCCGATGGCGCGCACCTTGCCCTCCTCCTTAAGCTTCTGCAGCTCATCACGGATTCTTTGCGGAAATTCGGCCGGCTTCATCACTCCCAGAAAGAGAAAGAGGTCTATATAGTCCGTCCTGAACTGGCGCAGGCGTTTCTCGCAGGTCTTGCGGACGTCCTGCGCCCACCAGATGTAGTTGTAGGCGCCGGTGGCGAGGACGAACTGCTCGCGCCGTGCGGGCATGATCTCGCGCAGCGCCGCATTCATCTGGGTGTCGATCCCGAAAGCAAAGAAGAGGTTGATCCCTTCCTCAGCCGCGGTGCGGACGGCTTTTTTGCCGGGGCGATAGGTGGCGGAGAGGCCGAGAGGTGAAACCGTGATGCCCGTGCGGCCGAAAGGACGAAGGGGGGATGATGCGGACATTTCTGCTCCTGATGCGTTAAATGATTTGATCGTCAATTCTTTAAAAAACGATCGTTGCCCCTGTTATGAAAACTTGCCGGCCGACAGAGTACGGCGAAAATCGGCCACCCGCATAATAGTGCAGCGCTAGGCTGTTTTAGTGAGTTAGTTTATAGAGGTCTGGGGATGACTTTTAGAGCCATTTATAACCGCCTTTTTCTCCCAGAAACTAAATAAACATGGATATTCAGGATTGACAGGCTGGGCGTCTTTAAATTAAGTGGTCTCGCTATTTTCATCCTGTCCATCCTGTTAACTAAACCATCTGCCAAAAGTCACCCGCATTTCGCCGGTGGACATGGATGTAAAAAGATCGATCATGCAAGAATCGCCGATTTTTATCAAGACCTGCGCAGATCGCCGTTTGAGCGTACGGCGCCCAAGGGGTGAGGTTAACCGCTTGAGCGATCGCCGGAATAGTGGAAATAACTCAGCCCGTACAGCCCGAGCAGCATGTCCAGACCCAACAGCTCTCTCGTCAGTCCTTTCCCCAATTTTTTTTCAGCCTCTTTGACCAGCCACATGGACAAACCCAGCTGCTGATTGTGATAGATCGCAAATGCGATCAAAGATTCATCATCGCCGCCGGCATGCGGGAACAGAATCCGCGCGACATGCGAGTATAACTGCGACAGCGAGCGCAGCGCTGATTCGAACCGTTCGTTCTCCGCCTCTTTGCGAAGGTGGGCGAGGAGCGACTCGCCGTCGAGCTGATCCGCCGAAGAGACGGCCGCCGGCTTGGACTGCGCCAGCGAGCGCAGCACATCCTCCATGCGATCGAACAGCTGATCCTGAGAATCGACCTGGTTGATGCGTTCGCCGGTCACATAGCGATAAAACTCTCCGGGTTTTCCCAGCAGGTTGCCGATGGCGATAGCCAGCTGGCGCTGCAGGACCGGGTTGGCGGTCTCGTGCATACGGGGAAAGATTTCCAACACCGCTTCGATGACCCCATGTTTGGAGATGGCTTCTGCGCCGAATCCCAGCATTCGTTCACTACGGTTTTCCACCAGCATTCTAAGCACTCGGGCGATGGATTCTTTCTCTCCGATCTCACCGATGGCCTGGACAGAGGCTTCCTGCAGCTCCTCTGAACTGCTGTCCAGATTCGCGACCAGATAGGGCAATGCACGCCGGTCGCCGATATTGCCCAGGGCGCGCGCGGCTGGCACGCGAATGGTGGAAGCAGGATCCATCATCACCTGGATAAGGCGATCAACGGCTTCCACCGCTTTGATGCGACCCAGCGCGCGTGCCGCCTCTTCGCGCACCTCTGCGTCCGGATCCTCCAACCGGGACAGGATGTCCGGCACTGCCAGGGTGCTGGAGCCGCCCTCCAGATTGCGCAGAGCCCGGGCCACTCGTCGCGAGTCCTCCGGTTTGCCGATCAGTCCGATGGTGCCCAGCGTGCGGAACAGCGACGGCGATGCGATCTGCTGCAACATGGTGCCGATGGATATGTCGCTGCCCTCTTTGATCCTGCGGATCAAAAAGACGCTGATCAGGGCCAGGCTCATATACACCAGAGCGATGACGTGAAAACTGCGCAGGGTGATGAACGTGCCCAGCGAATACTGAAAAGAGGACAGCGCGTCCGAAAGAAAGCCGCCCACCAGAGCGCCACAGGCGTTGGCGAGGCCCAGCAGAGCGAAATACCAGGAGATGTAGGTGGTGCGATTTGTCGACGGAGTCAGGGTCATCATCAGTTGCGTGGCGCCTTCAAAAATAGCCGGGCCGAGCAATCCCATCACCAGTGCGATCATTGGAATGAGAAATACGTAATTCGTCGGCGACAGAAAAAACCAGCCGATGCCGGAAAGGAAATAGAGGCTGCCCAGGAGCACCACAGGTTTACGGCCCAGGCGGTCCATGATCATGCCCCAATACGAAACGCTGGTCATATAGGCGAGTTGAGCGTTCAGGGTGAGAATGCCGAGCCAGATGTTGGGCGCGCCGATGCCGTCCTTGGCTGTCAGATAAGGGCCGGTGAATGGAACCATCACGTTGACCGCGAACATAAACAGTCCCACAGCGGCGAGGAATTGGCGAAAATTCCGGTTGGATAAAGGCTCCACAATCATTCGCCAGCTCAGAGGGATATTGGTCAGCGCAGACTTGGGCTCAGGGATGAAAAGGTAACAGGTCACTTCGATAGCCCCGCCGATGCCTGCCAGGGTAAAGAAAACTGCAAAAACCACAAACGCGTGCTGTTCAAAGAGATCCAGCGCCAGCGTCATGAGGAAAAAGGCGATCATGCCGACGCCGTAGAGGATGGCGGCACGGCGGCCAAAATAAGAAGCACGGATATTCTCAGGAATCAATGCTGTCATCCAGGTGAACCAGCCGGAGGTGGCCAGGTTGTAAAAGATCCAGGCGATGCCCCCGCAGAAGAGAATGAGGGTGACGCCATGATGCTTTTCACCGCCCAGAAGGATATAGATCGCTACTACCGCCGGCGTGGCGCCCAGCAGCCGGGCGAGGAGGTGGTTGATCCACCAATAGCCCTTGATGGACGGGAGCCGGTTGTAGATGAGGATGGAGACCAGATAGAGCACAGCGGTAAGATTGACGAATGCCACCAGCAGGCCGAGATCCGAGGCGGAACCGCCGAGGTGGTTTTTGAAAAACACATTGATCATGTTGCCGGTGACGCCGTTGCCTGTCGGGCTGAGCATGAAAAACCAGGAGATGCCGATGGTGCCGGCGATGGTGTTCAATTTCAGTGAACGCTGCAGCTGCGCCGGGGAGATGATTTCTTCCGTTGGACGCAGCATTCTGCGGAAATTTGCGAGAAAACGGGACATGAGGGTGGAGAATCCATAAAAATCAACAGTCAAAAAACATTAGTATAAAATTAATGATTTATTCAACATAAATCAATCGCTATTTATGCCGGCCTTTGGATAAAATCTGTTTTTAAATTGCCAAAAAAATGCTAATTTCCCATCGTTGTTGAGCAGAAATAGGTCCCCAATCTTTGGAGTCACTATGTCGGCGAATAAATTGGTGTTACATCCGCAGCGCTATTTTTCATCGAATCCCGAGGAAAGAAAAATAGCGGAGCATCTTTATCATACTGTCAAGGATCTGCCGTTGCTCTGCCCGCATGGCCATGTCGATCCCCGGCTGTTCGCTGAGAACGCACCCTTTCCGGATCCCACTGAACTGCTGATCATTCCAGATCATTATCTGTTCCGCATGCTCTATTCTCAAGGTGTTCCCATGGAGCACCTGGGCATACCGCGCCGGGACGGCGGCGCCACCGAAGCCGATCATCGCCGGATCTGGCAGATCGTTGCGGACCATATGCATCTTTTTCGCGGCACGCCGACGGGCATGTGGCTCAAGCACGAGCTCTACGAGGTGCTGGGCGTGCATAAAAGGTTGTGCAGAGAAACGGCCATGGAGATCTATGATCAGATCTCCACTGCACTGGCGCAGCCGGAAAATCTACCGCGCGCCATGTTCGAACGATTCAATATCCAGGTGCTCAGCACCACGGATTCGCCCATCGACACTCTGGCGCATCATCAGGCTATTCGTAACAGCGGCTGGGCAGGACGCATCATTCCCGCGTTCCGTCCGGACAACGTTACCGATCTGATGGCCGTGGGTTGGCGCCAGAACATCGACCGGCTTGCCGAGCTGTCGGGCGAAGAGTGTACAAGTTATCGGGGCTACATCCGTGCGCTTGAAAAACGGCGTGCTTTTTTCAAAACCATGGGCGCCACCTCTACCGACCACGGCGTCCTCACTCCGTTCACCGTTCAGCTGACGGAATCAGAAGCCGCGGCGCTGTTCACCAAAGCGATCCAGGGTCAGGCCGACGCGCAAGACAGCCGAATGTTCACCGGTCACATGTTGATGGAGATGGCGCGCATGAGCGTGGAGGATGGACTGACCATGCAGATTCATCCCGGAGTTTTACGCAACCACAACGACATGGTATATGCGAAATTCGGACCGGACAAAGGCTGCGATATACCGATCGCGGTGGATTTCACTCATGATCTGAAGCCGCTGTTGAATCGGTTTGGCAATGAGCCGGGGTTGACCCTGGTGGTCTTTACCATCGACGAGACTACTTATTCTCGTGAACTGGCGCCTTTGGCCGGCCATTATCCGGCGATGAGGCTGGGGCCCGCCTGGTGGTTTTTGGACAGCCGCGAGGCCATGCTGCGTTTTCGACGAACCACCACCGAGACCGCTGGCTTTTACAACACCGTCGGCTTTATCGACGACACGCGCGCCTTTCCCTCCATCCCTGCACGTCATGACCTGGCCCGGCGCCTCGATTGCCGTTATCTGGCCGAGTTGACCGCCGAGCATGTGATCGATCTGGATGAGGCGGAAGAGTTGGCGGTTGAACTGGCCTATAATCTGGCCAAGAAAAATTATAAATTTTAAGCGCGCCTTGATAAAAATTTTTCTGCTGTTGATCGTCCCTTTACCGTTCGCCGGAGGCGCCAGGGGAGCCGGTCGACAGGAATGAATCGCGGACAACGGTTGGTGATTCTTTCAACAAAGAATTGATCTGAGCGTTGACGATCATTCGGCCCTTGTCGACCGGCAGAATCTTCTTCAAGGAAATTTCAGCCATAAGCAGACGTAAAAATCGGCCAAAGGCTTTTATCGGGCTCTGGTTGCCGATTGAATTACCCCGCATTTCAGCCGCAAGGAGAATCCGTGCCGTCTGAATCCCCTGTTCCTGAAGAGCTGTTTTCAGAGAAAACCGAGCTGGAGAGAAAACTCGGACTCACAGAATCCTTCTCCATCCTGATCGGACGGATCATCGGCTCCGGCATTTTCCGCACACCCGGTCCCATTATGCTGTTGGTGGGATCGGTCAGCACTTTTTACGGCGTCTGGATTCTTGGCGGTGTGGCGACCCTGCTCGGCGCCTTTTGCTACGCAGAGATGGCCGCTATGTTGCCCAGGTCCGGCGGCCCTTATGCATTTTTACGCGTTGCCTATGGTCCCCTGTGGGCGTTTCTGCGCGGCTGGGCCATGTTTTTTGTCTCCGAGACCGCGGCCATCGCAGCGGTCTCCATGGTGTTTGCCGAATACGCCAGCTCATTGAACAAGATCGCCTTTGGCGTGGCCTTTCCCCGTTCTGTTGAAGTGCTGGTCGCGCTGGTGGTGATCTGGCTGCTGACTCTGGTCAATTGCTTTGGCGTGGGCTTGGGCGGCAAAGTGCAGAACGTGCTCAGTCTCGCCAAACTGATCGCCCTGGGAGGCGTCATCGGCGTCAGTTTCAGCCACAGCGGAAATTGGCACCATTTCGCTCAGCCGTTCTGGCCGGAGCAGTTCAACTGGTCCACGTTTCTGGCCATGGGCGCGGCCATGCGCTATGCGTTCTTTGCCTTCAGCGGATGGGAGGGCGCCACCTATGTGGCCGAAGAGGTGCGTAATCCGCGCAAAAATTTGCCGCTATCCCTAATCCTCGGCATCAGCGGCGTATTGCTGATCTATCTGGCGGTCAATACCGCTTATCTCTATCAGATCCCGGTTTCGCTCATGCAAAACTCCAAATGGGTGGCGGTGGAGGCCATGGAGACGGCCATCGGCGGCTTGGGCGGCGCCCTGGTGTCCGTGGCGGTTATGCTCAACACCTTTGGCAGCGTCAGCTCGCAGGTGCTGGTCAAGGCGCGCGGCGTTTTTGCCATGGCGCGCGACGGGCTTTTTTTCCCTCAGCTGGGCCGCATTCATCCCCGCTACAAAACGCCCAACAACGCGCTGCTGGTTCAGGCGTTCTGGGCTTCGCTGCTGCTGCTGGCCGCTTCCTTTGCCGGCCGGGTGTATGAAACCATCATCGATTTCTTTTCTTTTACCTCCGCCATCTTTAACATCTCTACGTTTGTGGCGGTGTGGATATTCCGCCGGAAATTTAAAACCGTTGCGCGCCCCTATCGCGCCTGGGGCTATCCGGTTTCTCTGTTGATCGTTCTATCCATTCAAATCTGGTTGCTGGTGACCACGTTGATCACGGCTTTCATCCCGTCTTTGTGCGGGCTGGCGTTGACCCTCACCGGGCTGCTGTATTATTACCGCGATCGCTTGTTTCACCGGCAAAAAGGCAATGCCTGAAACAGGATGAAAATAGGGATCATCCGAATCCTGTGCGCCCCATTTAACCGCGGAGAAAACGCAAAGCAACGCCGAGGGGATAAAAAAAACTTTTTCGCGTATTGCTTCTCGCCGCTCTTGACGGGCTGGGCGGTTGATCGGCTGCCTAATTGCCGGATGGATCCTACTAATGATTGATGAGGTTCTTGCAGATATTGGTGTGAAAAATTTGACACGACCGAAAAAAAGGAGTAAGTCTATGAAAAAAAACACTGGTCTTTGGCAGAGCGTCCTGCTGTTGTCGCTGCTTCTCACTTCCTGGAGTGTGGGACAGAGCCGAGGGGATTACGTCAGAATTTTAATGGCGCCGCAACACGGCGATTGGCTCTATCGCACCGGCGAGAAAGCGCTGTTCCAGGTGTCCGTCTATCAATTCGGCCGGCTGTTGGAAGGCGCCTCCATTCGCTACGAGTGCGGCCCTGAGATGCTCAAACCGGTCAAGACTGGAACCATGGTGTTGAAGAATGGTCAGACCACCATCGACGCTGGAACCCTGCAACAACCGGGCTTTTTGAGCTGCAAGGTAATCTGCACCCATAATCAGGCCGAATACATCGGCATGGCCGCCGCTGCCTTTGAGCCGGAAAAAATCCAGCCGACCAATACATTGCCGCCGGATTTCAAGGAATTTTGGGATAAGGCCAAGGCCGCAGCGGCCGAGATTCCCATGGATGCTCGTATGGTCTTGGTCCCGTCCCGTTGCACTGAGACGGTGGATGTCTATCACATCAGCGTGCAGAATTTTTCCCGCGGCGCCCGCGTGTACGGCATGCTCTGTGTTCCGAAAAAACCGGGCAAATATCCGGCGTTGCTGCGTGTGCCCGGCGCAGGCATTCGTCCTTACCAGGGGGATGTCAATACGGCGGCCAAAGGAGTCATCACCCTGGAGATCGGCATCCACGGCATTCCGGTCAATCTGGATCCCTCGGTCTATGAGGATTTGCGCGCCGGCGCTCTGAACAATTATCAATTCTTCAATCTGGATGACCGCGACCGTTATTATTACAAGCGGGTCTACCTCGGCTGCGTCCGAGCAATTGATTTTATCTTTTCTCTACCGCAGTTCGATGGGGAAAGACTAGCGGTTACCGGCGGCAGCCAGGGCGGCGCCCTTTCCATCATCACCGCCGGCCTGGACCCGCGGGTCAAAGCGCTGGTCGCCTATTATCCGGCCCTGTGCGACGTCACCGGGTATCTGCACGGACGCGCCGGCGGTTGGCCGCACATGTTCAATGACGCCAACAAACCATTTAACGGCAAACCGGATAAAATCGAAACCAGCAAATACTATGATGTGGTCAATTTCGCCCGCTTTGTCAAGGCGCCCGGCTATTACGCCTGGGGGTTTATCGACAACGTTTGTCCCCCCACCTCCATGTACGCTGCGTATAACGTCATCAATGCGCCGAAAACGCTACTGATCGCGCCAGATACCGGCCACTGGGCTTATACGGAAGAAAACAGCGTCACTGATCCATGGTTGCTGGAAAAATTGACCGGCTCTGCCGCCTCTTCTACTAAATGACCGGCGCGGATTACAAAAATGGTATGTTTCTTGCTATCTATTGAGCGGTGCTGGTCATTTATCGCCAATGATCTGTTTTTATTCGCCGCGCTCGTAAGCCAATGAGCAGACAGTTGATCCGGGTGAAACAAGAGAGTGACACTTTAAGGCAATCTGTCATTTTTCAGTTCAGACGACCAGCCCCAGGTTGCAGCACCACAGCGGTTCCTATGAACCAGGGATTATTCTGCCGCTACGGATACTGAAAATCCGCTGTTGGTGTGCTCGATGTTCTCCTCTGCCTCAGCGCAAACGGAACGGTACTCGCAGAATGGCTTGAACGCAGTGGGGGAGACAGGGGGAAGCGGATGGTCGCCCGATCATCCGCTTTTTTTATTTGTGCGCTAGGCATGTTCTAAACTTGGAGTGCAAGTCTCCATCGAGTTTTGCGAGAAAATTTTTCCTCTGCAAGACCCTGGGCAAACAGGAGGATCGTCATGAGAATTATTTGTAGCATGTTAGCAGTGACCGCATTGTTGTTTAGAATGGCCTGTGCGTTCGCGGATCCGGCCCGCGCGTCGGATTCGGGCAACTCGGCGCATGCGAACTATGCACGTCCCTTTGAGTCGGCCACGCGGCCGGCGTTTCTAGCGTTGCCGCCCGGAGCGGTGGAACCCGGCGGTTGGCTAGCCGACTGGTGTCTGGCTGCGAGGGACGGCTATACCGGGCACATGGATCAGTATGACGACGAATTTAAACGGGCGTGGGCCGCTGACCACAAAATGACCGGTGAAAAGCTTCTGTGGTACAAAGGCGCCTGGCCCTACGAAGGGGGTGGGTACTGGTTCGACGGCCTAGCGCGGCTCGGCTGCGCTCTTCACGACGACGCTCTGATCCAACAGGCAAAACAGCGCCTGCATGCGGTGGCGGACCACATGAATCCAGACGGGCTGCTTTTTCTCTGGTGGCTCGACAGGAATAATCCGGATGACCGCAAAGCGGTTGACGCCGCGTTGGGCGGATGGCCGCTGTGGGCCTGCGGTCTGTTGGGACGCGCGATGACAGGCTACTATGCGGGCTCGAACGACCCGCAGATTCTCCAGGCGCTGCAGACTGCTTACGGCACGGACGCCGATTGCCTGCATTCGATCAGCAGCAGCATGTCGAACGTATGGCCTGCCTACGACACCTACACCTGGACCGGAAACCGGATCATTGCGGACGCGTTGAACGCCCTGTTCGATCAACAACGGCCGGGACTACAACCGAATCTCAACCGCTACCGCACAGCGCCTGATCTGCGGCCCGGTTCCACCGTGGAAAACCAGCATGTCGTCGAGTTCCTGGAAAACACCACGCCCTGGGCTGTGGCCTATCTGTGGACCGGTGAGAGCAGCTATCTGCACGCGGCGCTCGGCTGGCACGAGCTGATCGATCGCATCGCCATGCAGCCCCACGGCGTGCCGGTATCCGACGAATGGTACGTTCCAACAGGCGCGTTCCGGGGGAGTGAAACATGCGACGTCGCGGGCTACATATGGAGCCAGGTGAGTCTGCTGGCGGTGAGCGGTGAAGGCCGCATGGCTGATCGCGCTGAGCGCGCATTCTTTAATGCAGGGCCTGCCACCGTATCACGTGATTACAAGACGCATGTCTACTTTCAGAGCCCCAACCGGTTTGCCGATGGGTCGCCCGATTTTCCCCACGGACCGCGGGCCGGCGGTGGTTCGTACCTGGCCAAGCACAGTCCGTTGTGCTGCACCGCTGCCCTGAATCGCATCGTGCCCTGGTATGTGACCCACATGTGGATGGCAACTTATGATAACGGCCTGGTTGCCACGTGTTACGGTCCGTGCAAAGTCACGGCACTGGCGGCGAATCGTCTGCCTGTTGAGATTGATTGCCGCACCGACTATCCTTTCAACGAATCCATCGAAATGTCGGTCAAGCCGGCTCGCGCGGCGGAATTCCCGATCTACTTGCGTATTCCCCGCTGGTGTACGAATCCCGAATTGATCGTCAACGGCGTCGCCATCAAGGTCATAGCGAATGCCCAGGGATTCGTCTGCCTCCGCCGCAGATGGAAATCCGGGGATACGATCCGCCTGCAACTGTCTATGCAAGCACTTGTACAGATCGGACGCGACAATGCGCCGGGTGGACCCTACACCGGCAAACACAATCCCACGATGGTGACCATACCCGAGGAGGGCGGCACGCAGGGCGCGCCCTACGCCACGGTCTCTTACGGACCGCTGCTGTTCGCGCTGGTTATTCCCGACACCCGGGATGCCAATACGCCGGATCCCGCTGCCCGTTGGCAGTTCGCACTGGATGTTCAGAATCCGGCTATCCGTGTCGAGCGCGGGCCGATGCCGGTCCGCTGGGACTGGCCGCTCCAGTCACCATTAAAGCTAAAGGTCGACGCTGTCGCGATCGATTGGGCGCCCGCACCCGAAACACCGGCTCTGCCGGCTCAGCCCGTGGTTGCGCAGGAGCCGGCGGAACAGGTGACGCTCATCCCCTATGGCTGTACCAAGTTCCGCATCTCGATGTTCCCGGTCCTGGCTGAGCGGAAGAACTAGGTGCTGGCGAGGTTTGTTTCAGCCGGTTGCTCTACAAAGAACTTGACCACAAGTCTATAATAAGCTATATTCAACAAAATGGTTAACGTGGCAATTAATTATTTATTGCCCACTTCCAGCTCTACTGCACTATCTGAAAAAATGGAAGACTTTAGCGAGTATTAAAAATAATTGCCGACATGATTATTTTTTCATTCCGAGCCCGCAACCCCGTAATCTGAAATGTGAAAGGCTGTTGCGAAGGGCGAGGAATCTATCGACGAACAGCACTTGTTCCTTTCGCCGGATCGGTTCATCGCTAGATCCCTCTGCGTTCAGCATCTGCAAACAGACGCTGCAACACCTTGTCTTGCGCCGCAAAACGATTAAAAATTTAATGTGGCCAATAATGTTTTTAATGCCTTATTGCAGCTCTGTAAACTGGTTCTGAAAAATGGAAAAACGCGTTGACAGCAGGAGGCAAGATCATGTGGTCAAAAGAAATCAACCGTCGGGATTTTATCAAAACAGGAGCGGCCGGAGCGGCATTGGTGAACGCTCTTTCCTCTACCCCGGCCGGCAGCGCTGACAACAAAGAGCTGCGCTTGGGCTTTATCGGAACCGGTTCTCGCGGCCGCTCGCTGATGCACACCCTGCTGGCTATCCCCGGGGTGCGCTTTCCGGCTTTGTGTGACATTAATTTGGAAAACTTGCAGCAGGCGCAGGCCATAGTGGAAAAGAAAGGACAGCCCAAACCAGAGGGCTATTATCGTGATGAGGAGGCCTTTCAGCAGCTTCTTTATCGCGAGGATCTTGACGCGGTGGTGATCGCCACGCCGTGGGATTGGCACGCGCGCATGGCGGTGCAGTCGATGCGCTGCGGCAAATATACCGCCGTCGAGGTGCCGGCCGCTCTGTCGATTCAGGAATGTTGGGATCTGGTCAACACCTTTGAAGAGACGCAGGTGCCGTGCATGATGCTGGAGAACTGGAGTTTTCGCCGCGACAATCTGGCGGTGCTGAACATGATCCGCAAAGGGCTGTTGGGCGAGATCGTCTATTGTCATGCCGCCCATTCCCACGACTGCGTCGATCACTGGTTCTTTACACCTGAGGGGCAGATGCGCTGGGGCGGCCGTTTCCTTCTCGATTATAACCGCGATCAATATCCCACCCACAGCATGGGTCCGGTTTTCGGCTGGATGGATCTGGGCTATGGCGATTATTTCGACACCATCTCCTCCGTGGCCACCCGTTCTCTGGGCGTCAACGCTTATTTCAAGCGTAAATTCGGCCCCGATCATCCCAACGCCCGTCTGACCTACCGTCAAGGCGATATCGTCACCTCCACGGTGAAAACCAAAAAGGGCAACACCCTGATCATCAATTACGACATGCAACTGCCGCGGCCGTATGACAACCGCTGGACCATTCAGGGAACCGAGGGGATTTACAACGAACAGCGGGATTCAGTCTATCTCACCCGCGTCAGTCCCAAGTATCACGAGTGGGAGCCGTTTCCGCCTTATCAGGACCACTATGACCATGTTTGGTGGCGCACCCATGGTGAAAAAGCGCTTCAGGCCGGACACAGTGGTACGGATTATATGGAGCTGTTGCTGTTCCTGGACGCGGTACGTAAAAAGAGTGCACCGCCCATCAGCATCTATGACTCTGTGTTGATGAGCGTGGTGATCCCGCTTTCCGGATTGTCCATTGAAAAGGGAGGGACGCCGATCGAGTGTCCTGATTTCACGCGCGGTCAATGGAAGACCAACAGACCCGCCTTTGCGCTAGAAAGCTAGAGAGAGCATCATTGGAATGGTGGAAGGAGCATGTAAAAAATGACGTCACGTGAACGCTGGCTGGAGGTGCTGCATCGACGTAAACCGGACCGGTTGCCTACGTTTCTCACCGCCACCCCTGAGGCCTTGGTCAATCTCTACCGGTATTTGCAGGTGCCGGATTATGAAGCCGCATGCCGGAAACTGGACATCGATCTGTGTCTGTGGGTGGAGCCGCGCTATGCGGGACCCAAGCTCGCGCCCAACACCACGGTGTTCGGCGCGCATTATCAGGACATCGCCTATAACGGCGGCGTGTATACCGGGCTGGACGGCGTGGTGGATCACCATCCTCTGGCCCGCTATAAGACGGTGGAGGAGATCGAAGCCCATTACACCTGGCCTTCCGCGGACTGGTGGGATTTCAGTCATCTGGCAAAAGAGATCCGCGGCAAGGAGGATTGGGTGATCATCGGCGGCGGGTCAGAGCCGTTTATGGATTACAAGGAGCAACTGCGCGGCACTGAACAGGCCTTCATCGATCTGTATGATAATCCCGAGATCGTCCATTACTGCCTGGGGAAATTATACGATCTGTGCTATGAAAAGACGCAACGGTTGTACGAGGCTATTCCAGGCCGTGTGCTGGTCTCCTGGGTGGCGGAGGACATGGGCACACAGGAGAGCCTGCTCTATTCGCCGCAGCACATTCGGCAATATTTTCTGCCACATATGAAGCGCATGATCAGCCTGGCGCACGAGGCCGGGGCTTTTGTTTTTCACCACAGCGACGGGGCGGTCCGGCCGATCATTCCGGACATGATCCGGTTGGGCATCGATGTGCTCAATCCCATTCAATGGCGCTGTCAAGGCATGGATCGGCAGGGACTGGCCGATGATTTCGGCAAACAGGTGATCTTTCACGGCGCTATCGACAACCAATACACTTTGGCGTTCGGCTCTGAACAAGAGATCAGGGAGGAGGTGTTCGAGAACGTTCGCGTGCTCGGCGCCTACAACGGCTATCTTCCCGGCCCATGCCACAATATTCAGGTGACCAGCTCTCCGCAAAACATGGTGGCCATGTACCGCGCCATCTCCGAGGCGAGCTAATGGTCGGCTGAAGGTGAAATAGCTCTTGCTAATCTTTATATTTCAAATTATCTTGAACCGTATGAAAAGCGGGATCTTTCCCGGTGTTTGGCCGGTCGATACGCAGGGCCGGCGGAAATAGAGAGGGGATCCAATGACCGGATCGATGACGAACGTTTTTATCGGTTTTTTGTTGTGGCTCGGGGCAACTGTCTGTTCAGCGCAGGAACCCGCGGCCCTGGTCAAAGTTACAGTGGACGGTCTGGCCTATATGGGCGATACCGACACCATGCAGGCGGCCAAGGAAAGGGCCATGAAGGACGCGGAACGCAAAGCGGTGGAACAGGGCACCGGTTTGTACATCGAGTCCTACAGCAGAGTGCACAATTACATGACCGTGGAGGACGAGATCAAGAGCATGGCCGCCGGCTACATCGTCAGCAAAAAGGTGCTGATCGATGCCATGGAGACT
>DAIQOA010000075.1:0-19596 GCA_036788095.1 bacterium
GCAAAAAGAGGGACGATCCTCAGGAGATTAGGCAATCCTTTCTTCATAGCCACCCTTCCTTTATATCAACCGCTACAGGCTTCGAGTCTTTCAGGTCGACCGCTTTAAGGCGGTCTCTCACCCCTGCTGATACCCCATCTCCCGCAACAGGCTGTCTCTTTTCCGCCACTTTTCCCGCACCGCCACCCACAGTTCCAGGAACACCGGTCGTTGCAGGAACGCTTCGATCTCTTTGCGGCTGCTTTCTCCGATCATGCGCAAGCTCTGTCCATTTTTGCCGATGATGATGGCTTTCTGAGAATCCCGCTCCACCACGATGCGGGCGCGAATCAGGTCTTTGCGGCCGGGCTGTTCATGAAACTCGTCGATCACCACCGCGGTGGAATAGGGGATCTCGTCATGATAGTTGAGAAAAATCTTTTCACGGATGATCTCGGCGACGAAAAACCGTTCCGGATGTTCGGTCAGCTCCTCGGAAGAATAGAGGGGCTCTCCTTCCGGCAGCAGACTCACCAGGGCCGGCTCCAGGGCATCGGTGTTTTTCCCATGCAAAGCCGAGATCGGGAAAACGTGTTCAAACCGGTAGCGGCTTTGCATCGCATCGATGATGCGGAGCAGTTGCTCCGGCCGCGCCAGGTCCACCTTGTTGATCGCCAGCACCAGGGGTTTGCCCAGGGTCTGCAGATGATCGAGCAGCGCCGTATCCTGGGCATCCGGTTGATCATAGCTGTCGGTGACAAACAGGATGACATCGCTGTCCGCAACCGCCTGCCGCGCCGCCCGCATCATCATCTCCTGCAGCCGATACGCCGGTTCCAGCATGCCGGGCGTATCAAAGTAAACAATCTGATAACCATCGCCGTTCTGAATGCCGATGATGCGATGGCGCGTGGTTTGCGGCTTGGCGGTGGCAATGGAAAGCTTGAAGCGCAACAGGTGATTGATCAGCGTGGACTTGCCGACATTCGGCCTGCCGAGAATGGCGACATAGCCGCAGCGGAATCCCGCAGAGGGGGTGGAGCCGGCCGCTGCCATCAGAGATAGGCGTCCAGGGTGTGGCTGTCGAACAGACGATCAACCAGTTCCACGCCGCTGACCAGCCGGAGCGTGTGAAACTGGCAGCCGTTGCGCAGGCATCCTTCCACAATGCCGCCGTTGGGAAGATGCAGGGCGAACATGGAGGCTGAACACATCTGGCAGCGCTGATCTTCGTCATTCAAGGAAACGCGGCACTGCGGACAGAAAAATTCCACCACGCCGCCTTCATCCACCTCGATCTCAAACACGTTTTTAAAGCTGCCGTATACCGGATCCAGATAAATGAGGCCTTCCTGATCCTTGTATTTCACTAACACGGACACCGAAGCGTAGCCGTTGATGGTGTGCTCGGCATTCATCAGGCTGTGGCCATTGGGACAACCGGCATTCTGAATCCGGATGGCCTTGCTTGGCAGCTCGATTTCGAGCGTCTCCTTTTGTTTTTTCGGCATGGATTAATCTCCTCCTCGCTAGCTTAATAAGACTTGGCGACCAGCACTCTCTGCGTGGATGGAGCGCCGCAGACGATGCAGGCGCCGGGCGCCCCGCCGCCTTCGATCGGCTGCAGCCGGATTGTGGCTTTGGCATCCTGCTGAAACTTTTCTTCGCAGGCGGCCTGTCCGCACCAGTGCACCCAGAAAAAACCGCCGGGTGATTCCAGTCGCTCGATCAACTCTTTATACTCATCACAGGTGAAAGTGTTGGCATCCCGGTTGCGCAGCGCCCGTGCGTACAGATCCTTCTGCATCTTTTCCAGCAGCAACTCAATGGTGGCGAGCAGACCTTCCTGGGGCACGGCCATTTTTTCGCCGCTGTCGCGGCGGACGACGATCACCTGATTTTGCGCCACATCCTTGGACCCCATCTCGATACGGATGGGCACTCCCCGTTTTTCCCATTCGTTGAATTTGTAGCCCGGACGATACTGATCACGATCGTCGATCTTGTAGGTGATGCGCCCCTTCCAATCCCGGGTTAAATCCGCGGCTTTTTGCTTCATCGCCGCCATCTCTGCGTCCTCTTTCCAGATCGGCACGACGACGACTTTGGTGGGCGCCAGCCGCGGCGGCAACACCAGGCCGTTGTCGTCGCTGTGCATCATGATCAGCGCGCCGATCAACCGCGTCGATACGCCCCAGCTGGTGGCGTACACATGGCGCACTTTGCTCTCCTCATCCTGAAAGGTCACATCAAAGGCCTTGGCGAAATTCTGTCCCAGATAATGCGAGGTGCCGCACTGCAACGCCTTGTAGTCCTGCATCATCGCCTCGATGCAATAGGTGCGCACCGCACCGGCGAATTTTTCTTTCTCGGTTTTGATGCCGGTGAAAACCGGCGCCGCCATGTACTCCTCGGCAAAGGTGCGATAAACGTTCAAAATGAGCAACGTCTCATCCACCGCCTGCTGTTCCGTGGCGTGCGCCGTATGGCCCTCCTGCCAGAGGAATTCCGTGGTGCGCAAAAACAGCCGGGTTCTCATCTCCCACCGCACCACATTCGCCCACTGATTGATCAAAATCGGCAGATCGCGATAGGACTGGATCCAATTTTTATATGTGGACCAGATGATGGTCTCCGACGTGGGACGGACAAACAGCGGTTCGTCCAGTTTTTTTCCGCCGCCATGAGTCACCACCGCACATTCCGGCGCAAAGCCCTCCACGTGCTGGGCTTCCCGGTGCATAAAATTTTCCGGTATGAACAGAGGAAAGTAAGCGTTGACATGGCCGGTCTCTTTGAACAGCCGGTCGAGATTGGCTTGAATATGCTCCCAGATCGCGTATCCGGTCGGTTTGATCACCATACAGCCCTTCACGGCCGAATGCTCCGCCAACTGGGCGGCGTCAATGACATCCAGATACCATTTTGAATAATCCTCACTGCGTTTGGTGATTCCTTTTGCCATAGTCTTTTCCTTGTGAGCGTTGAACCAGAATTTCAGTCAGGCCGAATCAACGGATCAGGCCCGTTCCCAACAAACATCCACTTTGTGCAGCGCATACAGATGACACTCCCGCTGATCCTGCACGCCGGCCAGGCAATACAGGTCCCGCCGTTCACGGACACCACCCTGCCAAGTCTCGGTCACGTCCACCAGCGCGCCATGCGGACAATGCAGGCAGTTCCCGGATTGGCGCGGAAAATAGGTGGCGCCCGCTTTGGCGACCAGGGCCTGGCTGTTGGTCCAGGCCGGCGCGCCGGAGCGTGTTTCAAAATGAACGGCGCGCAGCTGGGTCAGGATCAAGCGCCCCCTGTCCGTTTTGAGCAGGGCTTGCGCCTCCACCTCATCCCCAGGCGCAAAGGCCAACTGCTCCTGCTGTCCAGGCGAGATGAGCGCATAAAAGGCATCTTGAAAGTGATCCCGGTCGAAAAATCCCTCGGACATAACCAAAAGATAGCCGGAAAGATGTACATGACCATGGTCCCGGTCGATCTCTTTAATGAAGCGCGGTTTGACCGCCTGCACGCAAAAGGAGACCGGGATCCGCCGATTCGTCATCTCTGTCAACCATTCATCGAACACCTCGCGCTCTTGGGCAAAAGCGCGATACACATCCTCCGGCGCCACTATTTTCGGCTGACAATGCCGCTTTTCGTCTTGATAAAAGCTGCAACCCTGGCACAAACGGCCGACGTAATGATAACCGCGTTTGCAGCTCAACCCTTTATTTTTCCTGCTGCAGGACCAGTGGAAATAGATGCAGCCCTGCGGAAAACAGCGCTTTGCCTGCAGAACGTGATAAGCAGAGACCTTATCTTCAAACCGGCCATGGCTGCTGTAATTGCAGCGAAAGATATCCGTGCGTTTATAGGGATTTTTCAATGCAATGACCCCGCACTTCTTCTATAATCATAAATGTATAAAAAACAAAAAAGATAATCAAGACAATTCTTGCGGGAGAAAAAAGAACCTCCTGCCCGGCGGATGCGCACCGCCCAGCATAAAGCTTGCATTTATTCAACAAAATGCTAACTTTTTGCATATTGCCCGGATTTTAACGGCAGCACGGATACTGGCTGGAACACATGATTAAAAAGACGGACGCTTCATGACCCTTCCACTGATTGATCTGCTTCTTCTTTTAAGCTATCTTACCGGTGTGACGCTTTTCGGCGCCTGGTTGGGAAAAAAACAAAAGAACGCCACCGACTATTTTTTAGGCGGCCGCAACCTGCCCTGGCTAGCGGTCTGTTTTTCCGTGATTGCCACGGAAACGAGCACTCTGACCTTTATCAGCATCCCGGGATTGGCGTATTTGACCAATCTCAATTTCATGCAGATGACCTTCGGCTACCTTATCGGTCGCGTCGCAATCAGTTTCCTGCTGCTGCCCGGCTATTATCGCGGTGAAATCAAGACCGCCTATGAACTGATCGGCAATCGATTCGGGCCGACTCTGCGCAGCTTTACCGCGGTGATTTTCCAGGTCACCCGGTTGCTGGCGGACGGCGTTCGCCTGTTCGCCACCGCCATCCCGCTGGCCATGATCACCGGATGGGATTACAGCTGGAGCATCATTGTGATGGCGGTGTTGACCATCCTCTATACGTTTATCGGAGGCTTGCGGGCAGTGGTCTGGATGGACGTCATCCAGCTTTTTGTCTATCTCGCGGGAGCGGGATTGGTGATGGCGGTGGCGGTAAATCATCTGCCTGACGGCTGGTCCACGGTGTGGCAGGCCTGTCAGGCGGAGGGCAAACTGCACATGATCACCACCGGGCTGTCCATGACCGTCAGAGAATTTTTCAGCAGCAACTATACGCTGTTCTCCGGGCTCATCGGCGGCGCTTTTTTATCCATGGCTTCGCACGGAACGGATCATCTGATGGTGCAGCGGCTGTTAAGCTGCCGCGACCTGCGCAGCAGTCAGAAAGCGCTGATCGGCAGTGGTCTTTTCGTCCTGGTTCAATTCCTGCTCTTTCTGGTTCTGGGACTCGTGCTCTATGCTTTTTACAACGGCGCGGCCATGCGCTCCGATGAAGTGCTGCCTAAATTTATCTCGAGCGAATTGCCCGTCGGCGCCGCCGGACTCATCATTGCCGGCATCTTTGCCGCTGCCATGTCCACTTTGAGTGGTTCACTCAACTCCCTCGCCTCCTCAACACTTTTTGATCTCTACAAACCGCGCTGGGGAAAAAACCTCAAAGAAAAAAAAGAACTCTATCTTTCCAAACTCTTTACCCTAGGTTGGGGCATCGTGTTTATCGGCGGCGCCATGATGTTCAAAGACCAAAACAACCCGGTGGTCGAGCTGGGACTGGCCATCGCCTCTTTCACCTATGGCGGCATGCTGGGCGTATTCTTCCTCGGCACTTTTGATAAAAAAGTGCGGGAAACGGATGCCCTGGTGGCCCTGTGGAGCGCCATCCTGTTCATGACCTGGATCATCGGTGTGCACGGCGTGCAGGCCATCATCATGGTGTCATTGAACCTGCTGGCTGCGTTGTGGATTTGGCGCCGGGTCAAACGGACACTTCACCGGGCGTTTGTGATCCTCTTTGCCGTGTTGATGATCCTGCTGATCTTCTTCCAGCCGGCCATCGCTTTCAGCTGGCCCTGGTATACCCTGATTGGACTGTTGGTGTGTGTGACGGTGGGCGTCGTGCTTTCGCGGCTACAAAAAAGCCGTTGAAATCCGATTCGAGATCAACGGCTCACCCCATTAATGGGTCCCCCTTAGGAACGGCTCCTGTTCATACCCCTCGGTGCCTGTCCCATTGCAAATCGCATGCCAGAAACCGGGCCCAAAAGAGCTATTGTGATTATTTCACTTGCAGAGAAATAAAAAAAACAAACGATGCACATGTTGCGAAATCACAACAAAACGGCATCCATCTGCTGCAAATTAGCCACAAACCGTGCAAAACTTGAGTTCTTTGGCGATATTGACCGGAGAACGGGTGGGCACATCTCTGCCCTCCAGATGGATGCCCTGTTCGAAGAGCAGGCGCAGGTTGGCGATGTCACGGTCATCGACAAAGATAAAGGGCGCGATCTGATTTTTCCCCGGCTTGAAGTGCATGCCGGCGACGTTAACGGATCGAATGGCAACGCCGGCGGCGACCAGATCGACGATGGTTTTGGGGTCATCCACCAACAACAGAATGCGCTCGCCGTCGGCCCGTTCCGACAACAACTCTGCGACGGTCTCCTGCAGTGTCAGCACCGATGCCGAGACCTCCGGCGGCACTGCCGATAGATAGATGGTCTTTTGCCAATCGGTGGTGGCCACATCATCGCTGCACAACATGATCCGGTCGGGATTGAGCGCCTGCCGCCAGCCGACGACAACCTGACCATGGATTAAACGATCATCGATGCGTACTTGAACCAATCCCATGCTCACCCAGCTCCTCTATCACATCCTTATTCAGCGACATGCAATGTGATGCCGCGCAATCCATCTTTAACCACTGCATCCGCCAGTTTTTCCAGCGTGAGTAGATCCCGTTTAGTGACGAACGACAGCACCATGGAGAGGTTGACGCCGGAGATGACGCGCACGTGCGCATGGTCTTTGGCGACCGCCACAGCCACATTCCAGCAGCTTCCGCCTTTGAGGCTCGCCATCACGATGACGCCGTCCTGTTTGACTTCCGGCGCATGGATGAGCGCAGACAGCCGCGAGGAGATCTCGGTCACCGACATATTGTTGACGATCAGGCTGTGCAGCCCTTCATCCAGCCCCATAATGCAGCGAACCGCTTCGATCATGGCATCGCCGATAGGACCGTGGGTCAGAATAATCCCGTGTATCATGTGTCATTCCGCATGGGGGGGTCTTTTTTCATTCGAGAGATGAGCCAGGCGTCAAAATCCTTGGCCGCATTCTCGCCGAGCTGCTTTAATTTATGATTGAGAGCCACTCCCTCCGCAATCACCGTCAAATTTTTTCCTGGTAGAATCGGCAGCACCACCATGGGGATGCGGACGCCGAGCAGGTCGCGCCAGCCCTCATCCATGCCGGTGCGTTCATATTCCCGGATGGCGTTAAACCGCTCCAGATGCAGAATGATCTGAATCTGCTTTTTGCCGCGGATGGCCCGGATGCCGAACATCCGCCGCACATCGATGATGCCCAAACCGCGGATCTCCATATGATGCATCAGCAGATCGCTGGGCGCTCCCTCCAGACGATTGCGGCCGGTGCGGGTGAGGGTGACCACGTCATCCGCCACCAGTTGATGACCGCGTTCAATCAGGTCCAAAGCCATCTCACTTTTGCCGATGGCGCTCTCGCCGGTGATCAGCATGCCCACGCCGTGCACATCCACCAGCGAGCCGTGAAGGATAAGCTGGGGGGCGAAAATCGTATCCAGATATTCGCTCAAATGGTGCGTGAGCGCCGTGGTACTGAGGGGCGTGCTGAAAAGGGGGATGCCGTTGCGATTGGCGATCTCGATCATTTCCCCCGGAGGTTTGTTGCTGTTGGTAAAGATGATGCAGGGAAGATCGAATCCCAGCACGCGCTGGATGGTCTGCAGCCGTTCGGTCTCAAACAGCGTGTTCAGGTAGCCGACCTCCGTGTTGCCCATGATCTGAATGCGCCAGTAGGTGAACAGTTCCACAAAACCGCTCAAGGCCAGGCCCGGACGATTCAGCTCCCGCTCCTTGATTTCACGGTTAAAACCGATCTCGCTGTTGATGATCTGCAGGGACGCTTCTTCGCAATTATCCTCAAAGAGTTTTTCGACCGTGATAGAGGTGATCGGCGATTGGGTTTCCATCCTGATCTCGATGATCCTTTTATCTAAACGCAAAGCATCAGCCCGCAGGGGCCGCTGATCTCCACCGGCGCCCCGGGATTTAGAACCGGGGCGCCGTACGCGCCTTAAACAATCGGGGTGATGCGTTCCTTGTCAAATTCCTGCAATTTTTGTTTATAGCGTACAAGCTGTCTTTCCAGTTTCTCCGACGCTAGATCGATCGATTTATACATGTCCTCGCTTTTTTCAACCACCGCCAGGCGAGTGCCGTAGACCTTGGCTACCATCTCGGCCACCTGCTCCTGTTTGACATAGTCTAAAATGATTTCTACGTCTAGAATACCATCATAGTATTTTTTCAATTTGGCAACCTGGTTTTCTGCATGCGTTTTCAGTCGAGACGAAGGTTTAAAATGGCGAGCGGTGAATGTGATACGCATAACAACCTCCTCTTGATAGTTTGAACAGTCGCTGCGCTTGCATGGTGTGATTCAACTTCGGGCCTCACCTCCTTGATGCCTCAGGTCTCTTTGTCGGCGCGAGGATGCGCCAGACGATAGACCTTTTTAAGACGTTCAGCTGAAACATGCGTGTAGATCTGTGTAGTGTTCAGACTGGCGTGACCAAGCAGCTCCTTTACTGCCAGGATATCAGCTCCCGCATCCAGCAAATGGGTGGCAAAACTGTGGCGCAGAGCGTGGGGATGAGCCTTACTGGGGTCTGCCGCTTGACGCATATAGGCGTGCAGGATCGCCGCCATCTGCTGGCGGCTGAAGGGCTGTCCATCCGCACGGACAAACACCCGGTCGTCCGGCTTGAACGTTCGATTTTCCCATTGAGAACGCCGTTGGAGAAATCGAGTCAGCTCTTTCTGCATCCCTGGCCCCATGGGAATCATCCGAACGCGGTTGCGCTTCCCCAAAATCCGTAAAACGCCGTCATGAAAATGAATATCACTCATCCGCAGCTGAACAGCCTCTGATATTCTTACGCCCGTGGCGTAAAATAGTTTCAACAGCACCCGGTCGCGTTCTCCGGCAGGCGTGGAAGCGTCCGGAAGCTGCAACAGGGCGTCAATCTCCGGCACCGTAAGAAAATCCGGCAGCCGTTTGGCCGCCTTGGGCGCCGCCAGGTTAAGGCAGGGGTTCACCGACAGGGCGTTTTCACGCGCCAGAAAGCGGGCGAAACTCCGCAGCGTGGCCAGTTTACGCCGCACGCTGGTGGCCTCATAGCGGCGGTGCACCAGACCGGCGAGATAGCCGCGGATGGCCGCTTTGGTGAAAAAGGCCACTGTGATCTGATCCGAGCGCTGATGCAAAGCCAGATGCTCAACCAACTGCTGCAGATCATTCTGATACGCCTCCAGGGTCCTGGGAGAGGCGCTCCGCTCAACCTGTTGGTAGCGGAGAAAACGATCGATCCAGTCGACCAACAGAACGGGGTGTTCGCCCGGCGACATCATACTTTAGGGACGCCTTTTGCGTTACGCAGCCGGTTGCTCCGGCATTTGGGGCAATGAAGAATTTCTTCTCCGTTCTCATCCACCTTTTCAACCAGCGTGGCCTGTTGACAGACCGGACAGAGAAGAAGGGTTGGCTTTTCCCAGCTGATAAAAGTGCACTCAGGATAACGGCTGCAGCCGTAGAACCGCCTGCCGGTTTTTCCCTGACGCTCCACCACCCAACCGCCGCAACCCGGCAGCGGACAGGAGACTTTTAAATGTACGGAGCGGGTGAATCGACAACGGGGATAATCGGAACAACCCCAAAACGGACCGAATGGCCCTTGTGCCAATCTAAGGCTTTTACCGCAGAGCGGGCAGTTCGCTTCGTCTTCTTGCACAGCGCGGGCGTTGATCATGCGCTCCGCAGTCTGACGGCCATGGCCGCAAAGCCGCACGCCCGACTCGTCCTGAATCAGATACCCTTCTTCCTGCAGGCGCGACAGGGCGATGCGAAACTCCGTTGCCGAGACAGGCGACAGCGCGGCCCTGCTTCTGTAGAGGTCGATGGCGCTGACCGCATAATCCGGCTCTTCGGTCCGCCTTTGCGCCTGGACCTCCACCAGCGTCAGTTCCTCCCCGGGATGAAACAGCGGATGATCTTTGCTGAAAAAGGCGGTGGAGCGCCCCAGCTTTTGCAGCGACAGCGCCTGCAGAAAACCCCGTTCGAGGAGTTCCTCGCCCTGCCGGTGCAGCAGATAGCGGCCGCCGGCACCCGCGACCACCTCCAGATTCATGCGCTGCACCTGCGCGCTTGTCATCTGTGAGGCCAACGCACGTTCCCAGATGCGGGTGTAGACCCGCCAGCAAGCCTGATCCAATTCTTTTTTCATTTTCTTCGGCGTGAACGCCGGACGGCCGGGCAACAATGTGGAATCGCCGGCGCGATCCGATTTGATCGGTCGCTGGCGGGGAGCCAGATAGGAAACGCCGTAATGAGCGACAATCCATTCACGTGCTTCCGCGTACCAGGCGGTAAGCGGGGAGTGTCGCCCGCCGGTCGAAGCGATCACCGGCGCCGGCGCGCCGGAAGCCGACGACAGCTGATCGATCGCGGACTGCACCTCTTCTGTCTTGATGGAGAAAAGGGCGGCATCCAATAGAATCTCGTTCAGGGTCAACGGCAAAGGCGGCATGAGCTCGCGCGTCTGCCGCGTGTGAGTCTTTACGAGGAACGTCTGTTCCTTGAGGTCGACAACGATCGCCTTTACATGCGGCGCTTCCGGATGCTTTTTGGTCCACCCTTTGATGCGAACCACCGGCAGAGTAAAAGAACGATGATCGCGTTTAGCCAGACGCACGTCGATATTCCAGCCGGACACCCCCATTGTGCGCTCTTGCTCCTGCTGCATCAGCGTCCGCAGAATGGAACCCTCCAGCGACGAAGAACGATTCATGATCGATCAGGTTGCCTGTGCGAATCAATGGGACAATCGGTTTGCGGTAAATTGAAAATAGCCGGCGGAGGCGTTCTGCTCCACATCGAGCACCACCATGACAATCAAATCCTGCATATCCTGAATGTCCAGCTTGGGCAGCTTCATATTCACGGCGCGCTCGATGATGGATTCCATGTCGTCATCGTTCAGGATATTCAGTTCACGCAGGTGGAACAAATAGCTAAAGGCCTCTGGGGAAATGGCATTGCGCTCAAAATCATTGAGCTGACGCCAGACCGGTCGCGGCACGGCGGAAGATCCGGTCTGGTTCAGACGATCGATGGTTTCACCGTGATTCACCAGCCAGACCATGGCGGCGGAGATTTCGTTTTCGGAAAAGCCCTTTTCCTGAAGAATATCCATGATCAGCTGCAAGTCAATATCGTCCAAGGAAGTTTCGCGGATTTCTCTTATCATATAAGCTATTATTTCTAATGTTCTTTTATTCATCAACTCTCCTGAGCAAAAACAGCGGTATCCCCTCGAAATGAAATATAACAAGATTTCGTTCAAAGTCAAGCGATTACAAGTTTTTCCCACAGCACTGTTTGTATTTCTTGCCGCTGCCGCACGGACAGGGATCGTTGCGACCGATGCTGATGGCTTTGACGATCGGCGCCGTACGGCCGGCCGGGGTCGCGGGCGATGGCGAAGCGGCCTGTGGCGCCGCCTGCCCCTGTTTGAAAATTTCCACCTGCGAGTGAGTGGCCATGTAATTGCGCGGCTCGGCGCGCCGCAACTGCTGCTCCTCCAGTTCGCCGCCGACGTCGAAAACGCGGAACAGCGTGCTGACCACTTCGCGGTTCATGCGGTCGATCATCTTTACGAACATCTGATACGCCTCGCCCTTGTACTCCAGCAGAGGATCTTTTTGTCCGTATCCGCGCAGCCCGATGCCCTCGCGCAGTTCGTCGATGCCGTTGAGATGTTGACGCCAGTTCTCGTCGATTTTTTCCAGCACGTAATAACGTTCATAGCGGGCGGTGAGATCCAGACCGATCTCCTGGATCCGCTTTTGATAAAGGCCTTGTGCCCATTCGCTCAATTGAGTCATCGCGTCGTTGGGATTCATCAGGCGGTCGCCCTCGTCGGACAGCCGCGGCGCTTGGCGGAAAAGCAGACGGCAATCCGCTTCCAGCCGGCGCAAGGATTGGGGCGTCAGTTCCTCCTCCCCCTCGAGGGCGCTGCTGATGGACGCATAGATCACATCGTCGATCATCAGGCTGATCGAGTCGCGCAGAATTTCCCGGCTCAGTGCCTCTTGGCGGAAGCGTTCCTCGCGGTCCGCATAATGGCGGTATAACGCCAGAGCCCAGGCGGTCAGATCTTTGACAAAAGCGGCCTGTTCCGCAGCGTTGGCGTTCTCCGGAATCATCCGCTCAGGACGTTGCGACAGCATGCTCTCGATGGCGTCGCCCAGTTGCTTGCGTTTGTCCTCCAGAGGCGATGGTTGAGTGATGATGCCGCTCGCCACCACGCCGACGACCGCCTCGACGCACTCTTCGATGGTCGCCCGCGCCACCATGGCCTCCTGATAAGCCTCCAGCTGCCGGCGAAGTTTTTCGCCATGCAGGCGAAGCGCACGATCCGCCAGTTTTTTCCACACAGGCGGTTCATCGTTGTTGCCCGTCTCCCCATCTTTCCAGAGGTCATCGCCAAAAAGACGGGTGAGCGTTTGCTTTTGCGCCGGCTCCAGTTCCACCGCCGCTTCTTCGCCATCGACCGGGATCACGGCATAGACCGCCGCCTGAGCGAACGACAAGGAGGAAAAGAGGCCGATCACGCGATGCCGGAGCTGTTCTTCCGGAAGACGATGCAACGGTTCCTCCATCCAGCCCCGCACATGCTCCTGGATTTTGGTCCGGCGAATGGTGCGCAATTCATTGACGCCGATGTCCGGCCGTGCGCCAAGAATCCGCTGCAGATCATGGAGAAATTCTTCCGTGTTCCAGGATGCAGGCGAAACAGCCGGCGACAGATGAATCATCATCAGGCCGGCCAGCAGGGCATCGCCCAGGCCGGCGACCTCCAGTCCGCGGAACAACGCCACATCCAGGGCCTGCTGATACAGATCCTGATGGTCCGCATAGTTCTTTTTCGCCCAGTCGATCAGCCGCGCTTCCACCTCATCGGCGGTGCCCAGGCCGGCGTCTTTGCGCAGCCAGTCGGGGCTTGCGTCAAAGATCCGGTTCATCTCGTAGCGAATGCCGTCCAGGTTCCAGCGTGAGGTGTCGCGGGTGCCGGCGTGGTGCAGGCGGATTTTCAGACGCACCAGTTCGGCGATCAGCTCCTCCATGCGGCAGAATCCGAGCAACCGATGACGCAGCTGTAGAGCGTTCATCTCATAGGCTTCCTGCAGCTGCTCCTGGACCCACTCGAGCACTCTCTCTTTGATCTCCTCCGCCTTTTGACCTTCGAGTTCCTCCGCGGTGAAATCCGGAGTGCGGCCGAAAAAGCCGGTGAGCGTCTGGACCATTTTTTCCAGATTCCACTCGCTGCGCTCTTCCTCCTCGTTGAAGAAGCGCTTGGCCTTGGAGGCGACGAAATCCTCCGCCTCGGCGAATCCCAGCAAATTCTGCCGGCGTTTATAAATGATCTTGCGCTGTTCGTTCAGTACCGTGTCGTATTCCAGCAGGCTTTTGCGGATTTCGAAATTGCGCTCCTCGACTTTTTTCTGTGCGCGTTCGATGGATTTGGTGATCAACGGATGTTCGATGCGCTCGCCCTCTTCCATGGGTCCGAGCCGGCTCATCATGGTGGTGATCCGATCCGATCCGAACAACCGCATGAGATCGTCTTCCAGGGAAAGATAGAACCGCGAGGAGCCGGGATCGCCCTGGCGGCCGGACCGGCCGCGCAGCTGCCGGTCGATGCGGCGCGCTTCGTGTTTCTCCGAACCAATGATGTGCAGACCGCCTTTGGCGACCACCTCCGGCGGCAGTTTGATGTCTGTACCGCGGCCCGCCATGTTGGTGGCGATGGTGATCATGCCCGGCGAACCGGCTTTGGCCACGATCTCCGCCTCCTGACGGTGATATTTGGCGTTCAACACGGTGTGAAATCTACCCGAGGTAATCTCTTGGTTGACGTCGCCCTTTTTCAGCCAGTTGGCGATGGGCACGCCGCGCTGGGTCAGCATTTCAGACAAACGCTGTGAGACGTCGACCGAAACCGTGCCGACCAGCACCGGCCGGCCCTGCTCGTGCATGGCCAGAGCCTCGTCGATGATGGCGGCGTACTTTTCTTTTTTAGTTCGAAAGATGACGTCGTTCTCGTCGTCGCGGATGACCTGACGGTTGGTCGGAATGACCACCACCTCCAGTTTATAGGTGGAGAAAAATTCCTGGCGTTCGGTCTCCGCGGTACCGGTCATGCCGGCTAGTTTTTTATAGAGGCGAAAAAAATTCTGAATGGTGATGGTGGCCAGGGTCTGTGATTCCGCCTGCACCTCCACCCCCTCCTTGGCCTCCAGCGCTTCATGCAGACCATCGCTGAAGCGGCGGCCCGGCATCAATCGTCCGGTGAACTGGTCGACGATCATGACCGCCTTGTGTCCCTTTTGTCCGCCCATCCGCCGGACCTCATTTTCCTCCAGGCTTTTGACCACATAATCGATGTCGCGGTGATAGAGCGTATAGGCGCGCAGGAGTTGCGAGATGTTCTGCACCCGTTCTTCGATCTGGGTGTATCCCCGCCACAATCCATCGCGCTGGCTGTCCAGCAGACGACGCGGCAATCGTTCAAAATGAAGCCGGCACCATGCGTCGATCTCCTCCGGATGAATCACGCTGTTGGGGGCATGGGCTTTATAGATCAGATCGTTCATCTCGCGTTCATCAAGGAGAAATCCTTTGCCGCGCAGGTGCGCTTTCTCCCGGACGAGCAGCGCGTCCGCCTCCTGTTTGCTGTTAACTTTTTTCGCCGTCAAACGTAAAATCTCTTCGCGCAGACGCTGCCATTCCTGCTGGTAGCTGAAGAAGGGCAACTGGTCCAGCAGCCGGGCCCGCAAGCCCTTTTGCAGGCCGGTCGGTTTTCCCTCGTTATCGAAGAGAAAGATGGAATCCCGATCCACCTCCGAGTCCTGCACCAACTCCAGGAAACGCGCGGCCATGCGGTTGCGCTGTTCGGATTCCGCCAGCACATTGCGCAATCCGGTATCGGACCATCCCTTGATCTTGCGCCCAGAGTCTTCGGCATCCAGAATGAAATAGCGGCGCAGATGACGCAGACGATCCGCTTCGCCCCACTCCTCCCTATCCGGCAGGGTGAGGATGACCTCCATAACCCGCTGCAGACGGTCCACCTCTTCGAATTTGCGCGACCAACTGGCCGGCGGCTCCGCCTCGACGGCTGAAAAAGCCCCGAATAGAAACTCGTCCATCGCCAACCGCAGGGCGACGTCGTTATCCTGACTTCCTGACTTGTACTGCTGGCGCCATTCGCTGATTTTTTTGCGCATGAGATCGAACGGGGCGCCCAGCAAACGGTCCAATTCCTGATCAGTCAGTCCGATGATCCGGTCTCGTCCGTCGCGCCTAAAGATGCTCTCATCCTGCAGATCCTGGCCCAAGCGGAGGACCAGCGCTTTGGTCTGATCGCCAAAATCGGAAGCCAGATTTCTGGCCAAATCGGTCAGATCCAAGCCCCACTCCGGTTCGATGCGGTCGGAACGGGTTCGCTGGATCTGGATAAAAAAGCGGTCGGACGGCCGCAGCTGCATCATCCCTTCCAGGGTGGTCTCCAGCCCTTCGACGGCGATCACGCGGCCGGTGTAATCGAAATCCCCCTGCTTGAGCGTATGGTCCAAAAGCTCTTGAATATGCCGATCCCGTTCCTCAACGATGGTGCGGTCCGGCAGGATGTACAGATCGGGATTGCCGCCCAGCATGGCGATGCGGCCTTTTTCAGAAATGTGTTTCGGATACGCGCCCTTGTCCGAGAATTCAAAGTAATCGAGATTCTTTTGCGCGGCCGCGGCAGCGCTCTCCGGTGCGCCTGACCGCCCTTCGGCCGGACGCAACAGCGCAGCCATCTGATTGATCACCGGGATCAGAAACGGGTCGCCGCCGTGCCGCATGGCCAAAATGGCCCATTCGCCCTCCGGCTTGACCGCCGCGGCCAGGCCGGTCTGTTTTTCCCAATCAAAGAAGCGGCTGCGCACATCCCGTTTCGCCGCCTGGGTCGCGGAATCTTCATCGCCCTGGTGGTCGGCGAGCCGGTTGAAAAGTTGGTCCACCGCGGCGGCGATCTCCGCGCCCACGGTTTGAGAGAGAAACGCCCGGCCTTCTTCGGTTAATCCGTCGACCAACCGTTCGGGCGCTTCGGTAAAATGATAAAAGGCGCGGGCTGCGGCCTGCCGATCCTGCTTTTTCGACTGCATCCGGCCGGCGATTTCCGTCGACAGCTCTTTGAGCCGGCCGCTCACTTTTTGAATGGCGCTCCATTCCTCTTCGTCGGCCTCGCCGTTTCCTTTGCACAGCGCGATATACCCGTCGACGGAAAGGCCGTTGCAGGCGCCGGTCAACGTATCCTGGGTGAAAAACCGGCGGCTGTTCTTTTGTTCGGTGATTCGTCCCAGCTGCTCGTCCAATTCATCGAGCATGCGGATTTTATACACGATATCCTGATCGCGGCCGCCGGATAAAAAGATGCGGCCTTTTTCCGTGATATCCACTACATGGCTTTTTTCATCGATGGTGTAATAGAGCTCACCGTCGACCTTGCCCATCTCTTTGTTGATCTCGTATTCGCCCTGCAGCTTTTCGATCAGCTTTTTAACCCAGAACTCGGAGGTCAGCAGTTCGAGCAGCTTGGCGTTTTTCGGGTCGCCGCGGTGCACGCGCATCAGGGCCATGCCGGCCTCGGTTTCATCCTTTTCCAGCAGCTCTTTGCCGCGACCGAACAGCTCCTCCACCAGTTCCTGCTGCTTGCGGTAGAGATTGGCGACCACCGGCTTGAGTTCGTTGTAAATATTGGGGGGCGCGCCCACGGCGCCGGAGATGATCAAAGGCGTGCGCGCTTCGTCGATCAACACGCTATCCACTTCGTCTACGATCGCATAATACAGGGGACGCTGCACCACGGACCAGACATCCACGCTCATATTATCGCGCAGATAATCGAATCCGAATTCATTGTTGGTGCCATAGGTGATGTCGGCATTGTAGACCTGACGCCTTTCCGGCGGATCCAACTCGTTGTGCAGCGCCTTGGTGGTCAGGCCGAGGAACTCGTAGATCTTGCCCATCCACTCGCAGTCGCGCTGGGCCAGATAATCGTTCACCGTGACCAGATGGGCGCCCTTTCCAGCCAGGGCGTTCAAATAGAGCGGCATGGTGGCCACCAGCGTTTTTCCTTCGCCGGTGGCCATCTCGGCGATTTTACCTTCATGCAGGATGATGCCGCCGATCAATTGCACGTCGTACGGCACCATGTTCCATTCCACCTCTTGGCCGCGGACCATCCACTTTTTGCCCAGCAGCCGGCGGCAGGTCTCTTTCACCACGGCGAACGCTTCCGGCAAAAGATCATCGGTGGTTTCTCCCATCCGTAAACGGTAGCGGAATTCCGGAGTTTTGGCCTTGAGCTCTTCGTCCGTGAGGTTTTGATAGGATTCGGCCAGCTGGTTGATCTTTTGCACAACGGGCTTGAGCCGTTTGACCTCGCGGTCGTTGCTGGTGCCGCCGAAAAATTTTGCAAAAATATTTTCAATGTTAGCCATAGGTCTCAACCTTTATAGTGATATCCGGTTTGTGGCGCCGCTCGCAAAAATAAAGCGCCGGGATCGGCGCTTGATCACCTGCCTCAGTGTGGCCGGCGGGTTGCGTGCACCCGCGTGGAGAAACGTGCGAGCGCGGTCCATGACGAGCCGGTTTGGCTCAGGGGTGCGGTTTCTCCTCCGGCTCATCGGCGCCGTCATCCAGTCCGCGGCCTACTTTAACCAACTGCCGGCGCTCTTTCAAATCCAACAGCACGGAATCGAGAATGCCGTTGACGAAACGGCTGCTCTGTTCGGTGCTGTAGGATTTACTCAATTCGATGGCCTCATCGATGGACACTTTGGGGGGGATATCCCAAAAGTGCAGAAACTCGCAGATCGCCATGCGCAGGATGATCCGGTCCACGATGGCGATCCGTTCGAAATCCCAATTGACGGCGAATTTTCGAATATAGTCGTCGATCTCGACGCGGTGCTCGTGGGTCTTTTCAACCTGCAGACGCACGAACGCTCTGACCGGCTCCTCCTCCCGGTGGAGTATAAAGAGATCCTGTATCACTTTATCGACCGAATTGCCGGAAAGTTCCAGCGCGTACAGCCCCTGCAGGGCCAATTCGCGCGCCTTGCGTCGCGAACCCGAGGTGGTCTCTAAACCGTCCTCATCGCCGGCAAACCGCTCATCGGACGAAATCATGCCAGCCATAGCGATCTTGACATTTTCCGTAGATATGTTCAAAATAACGCGATTGAATTTTCTCCGTAATCGGACCGCGCCGGCCGGCGCCGACGGTGTAATGGTCCACCGAGCGCACGGGCGACACCTCGGCCGCGGTTCCGGTGAAAAAGATCTCATCCGCTAGATAGAGCATCTCTCGCGGAATCACCGTCTCCACCACCTCCAGCCCCATCTCCCGGATCAAGGTCATCACGCACTGGCGGGTGATGCCCGGCAGAATGCTGTTGGCCAGCAACGGCGTATAGAGAACGCCGTCGCGCACCAGAAAGACATTTTCCCCCGAGCCTTCGCTGACGTTGCCGTTCACATCCAGGGCAATGGCTTCTGAAAAACCGTTCGCCATGGCCTCCATTTTCATCAATTGCGAGTTCATGTAATTCGACCCGGCTTTGGCCATGGAGGGCATGGTGTTGGGCGCGAGCCGATTCCAGGAAGAGACACAGATATCCACCCCCTGGGTGATCGCCTCCTCGCCGAGATAGCGGCCCCAATTGAGGGCGGCCACCACCACATCCACCGGACACTTGCTGGGATCCACGCCCAGCGTGTTGTAACCGCGAAAAACCAGCGGACGGAGATACCCTGACTGGAGCTGATTGACCTTGATCACTTGCCGGCAGGCCTCCATAATCTCATCCTGTGAGAACGGGATGCCGATGCGGTAAATGTGCGCTGAATCGAATAAACGGCGGATATGGTCGCGCAAACGGAAAATGCTCGGTCCCTGAGGGGTCTCGTAGCAGCGAATGCCCTCAAAAACGCTCGAACCATAGCTGACCACATGGGAGAGCACGTGAATCTTGGCGTCCATCCATGGGATGAGCTGGCCGTTCATCCATAATTTGCCCTTTTCATCTTTCGGGTCCATGCTTAAACTCCTTTTGCCTCGTTGGTACACAGCTTGTGGGGACCGCGGCCGTGCAGGGCCGTCCGGTTCAACGAATGTCCTTGGCGCGCAGTTGAATGACTTTGCGCCCCATCCACTCATTTTCTTCGATCACGTAAGCCAAGTCCAGGTTGTTCTCGCCGGAACGAACGCGATAGGCAAGCTCGCCCATGCCAAAACCGATGACGTCGAACACCTGATCAGACTGACGGACTTTGAACTTTAAATGATTGGCGCCCACCAGGGTGGGAGTGCCGACAACCTGCAAATTCTTGCTGACGAAAACCGGCCGCATGTTGTGCGGCCCAAAGGGCGCAAAAAAACGAAGCAATTTCAGAAACATCGCATCGATTTCCGCCAGCGAGATCTCTGCATCGATGGTCAGCCTCGGCACCAGCTGTTCTCCCACCAGCCGGCTCGCGGCGATCTCTTCAAAACGCTGCTTAAAGGCTGGAATGCGTTCTTCGCTGATCGACAGGCCCGCGGCGTATTTATGGCCGCCGTACGCCAGCAGCAGATCCTCGCAGCCTTTCAGGGCATCATGAAGATCAAAGCCCTCGATGCTGCGCG
>DAIQOA010000076.1:0-19168 GCA_036788095.1 bacterium
CGTCATGATCCACCAACTTGCATCCGTGCTGGATCAGGTGATCGGTCAACCCACGCACCTGTTCCTGCACCTGTCGCTTTTCCACTTCTGTTTCCGCCACAAGATCGTAATAGAGCCCGTAGAGAAAATAGTGGCCGTCCAGTTCATCCGAACTGGTATCTGTTTTCCAGTACCACTCTCCGTCTGCGCTGACCGGCCAGCGCGGTTCAAACACTTTCCAAAACTTGTCCCGTCTGGCCTGATTGCGCCGATCGTCCTCCAGCCGGCCGATGTTCGGGTCAGGACCGCTGGTGGGAAGAACTGTGCGACAGACAAATCCGGCCGGCGCCGGATGTGTGCCGCCCTGAGTTACCCGGCCCAGAAAACGCATGGCCTGAAACGCCTTGTCCGCCCGTCGTTTGGCGAGCGGATCCCGGGTGGCGGCGTAGGCGAAACATTCGCCGGCGCCATACATGCTAGTCCAAAGTCCGTCGTTGTCGCTGTCGGACTGGTAAAATTCCGCTTTATCGCCCGGATTCTTCACCCCTACCTCCAGCACAAACTCGTAGGGCGTGCGCCGGTGATAACGATCGATCTCCGCCTCGAACCAGGCCGCCTTTTGCGCCAGAGTCATGGGTTCCCGGTAAATCCGTGCCACACCCCGGCTTGTCGCCAGCCAGGCATCGCCTGATGGAGCAACCGCGATAGCGTTCACCCGATCATCGGGAAGCCAGCGCAGACCCTGACGATATTCCCAGGTTCTTCCATCAAAACGGATAGCGCCCATGGTTGTTCCGAACCAGATCAGATTGTCCGAACCAGATGCCAATGTGGTAAAATCATCAAAGGGCAAGCCGTCTTGACCAGTGTATAACGACCAACCCTCAGCGGCCTTGCAGCCCACTCCCTGAGGAGAGGCAAACCACAGACGGCCGCACCGGTCCAGGGTCACGCCGCGCACATCATGAAGCGCCCAGCTCTTTTTCCCTTGTTGCGGAGATAATGCGTTCCACGCTTTTGCGGTTGCTGAATAGCGATACAAGCCGTTGTCAGCGGCCGCATAGAGGTTGCCCAGCGAATCCACCACCATTTGCCTGACGACGCCGCCGGGCCGAGGCAAGGGCTGTGGCTTTGTTTTCCCTGAAGCCAAAGTATAGACGGTTTTGCCGGCGGCCAGATAGACCTGTTTATGGCATACCAGGTCAGTGATCGTAATATCCGCAGACAGACTGTTCAGGCTGATTCGGTTCTGCACCTGTCCTCGAGCGACGAACAGCAAAGAGTGGACCGATTGTTTTAAAAGTGCTACAACGCGGTTGCCATCGCCGGCAAGCCGATATACATGATGGCCGCGGGTCGACTCCATGGTGTGCCATGCCTTTCCATCGTACCAGGCCAATCCATGTCCGGTGGCAGCATAGACCGTTCCATCCGGAGCAATCAGAACATCCCTCACCTCTGCAGCGGGCAATCCATCCGAGGTGGTAAAAAATGTTCTCTTTTCCTGCCTAAAAGCGGCCGCGAACAGATTGTTCTCAATGGCCTGCACACCGGTGATCAGAAGCACCAGCAGGATAGATAGCTTTTTTCTCATCAGCGCACCCTCCGGATTTGCCTACGTTCAAGCCTTATTATGCCAATGCCCTTATTGATGGAAACAGGGATCGGTTATTCGTCTGTCGATAGCAAACCGCGCACCTGGTCCAATGTTAGCGACGTACGCGGATGGAACTTGGCACTGTTAATATACTGGATCAAACTTGACAGCATTTGCCGGCTCACCGGATTCTGCGCTTCCCTGCTCAGCAGATATGCACTGCACACCAGCAACCGGCCTTTTCCTACCCTCGCTTCGAAAACCAAACCAAGTTTGCGGGCGGTAAACCAGTCATCGATCACGCTGACAATGGGCTGGAGCGATTGCGGCAATCCGTCCAGGATCATCGCGCCGGATCGGCTGACCACATACCACCACTGCCAGTTGCTGTGATATTCGGTGGGAAATTCAGCTAAAGCAGGATGACTGGGGTCACAGAGGATGCCGAGGGTATGCGGAGGTTGGCGGCCGGTCCAGGCGGTGTTCCAAAAAATGGAGGAAAATCCCAGCGCGATCGAACCGGTTTTAGCGTCCCCCCTCACCTCGCCGGCCGGTATGAACAGCATCACTTTACCGCCCTGCTGCAGCTTGGCTTTGCAGGCCTCATCGACGCGGTCGGTCACCAACACGCCGGCTGGAACCTCCACAGAGACCTGGTCCGGATAAATCCACACGTCCCAGCCGTTTTCTATCTCTCCAGGCTGAAGCGAAACGATCAGCTGAAACTGCCCCGGACTGTTCACACCACGCAGAGGAATGCGGATCGTGCCCAGAGAAATGGCATTATCGATGGGGATCTCGCGAGCCGGCAAAGAGCCGCTCACGATCACACGATGCTGTGAATCTTGCAAACGCCATTGACACTCGCGATCGTGCAAAGGCTGATCGCCGAAATGGGCGATCTCGATAGCGGCTGCCAGGGTGTCCGCGTTGGTAAAGACCCGTTTCTCCAGACGCGCCAGCAGCACGGTGTGATTGCAGAACCGGCGATATTCCGCTGCCGTGACATAACCCTTTTCCTGCCAAAAAGGATCAAGCACACCCACCAGCGCTGAACCCTGGCCGGGGAAATCGTGCAGATCGAGGAGTTGAAATCCAGCCATGGCCGGTGTGCGCAAGGCGGATTCGATTTCTTCTTTATAGAGCAATGTCTGCAAATGGCCTGAGGCCATGAGAAATTTTTGCGCCTGTTTCTCCAGTCCCTGTTGCCGTAGGCGATCATAAAAAATATCGAAATTCTTTGGTTTGAGATAACCGGTGTATTTTTTCTTTTCACGAAAATTAGGGTACACACACCATTGACCGATCTCATGGCTGATCACCGGCACAGAGACGCTGTTGATGAACTGACGATAATCAACGGTGGTGGCCGGCGGCTGGGCATTGACGCGAGATTTCAGGCCATTTCCCCATGCTTGAATGCGTGGATCCGGAACCACATGAAACTGATTCTCCGGCAATTTCGGCCAGCCGGCAGCGGCCGAGTAGAGACGCCGGTTATCCATCGTCTTGAAATGATTGACCCAATCGCTCAGGAAGCGGTTTTTGTTCACGCCGCCCGGCTCATTGCCATAAAGCATAAAAACAAAAGAGGGATGATTGCCGTAAAAACGTAGAATGCGCTCGGCTTCCGCGTAAATCCATGCGTCGGTGGGACCGGAGCTGCCCAGCGAGGCGCTGTCGTTTTTAAAAGCGTTGTTAGCCCAGGAAGAACATTCCACCTGCAGATACATGCCCAGTTCATCGGCTGCCGTAAATGCGGCTTCAGGCGGACACCAGGAGTGAAAACGGAGATTGTTCAGGCCATGCGCTTTGGCGATGCGGATGATTCGTCGCCAGGGCTCGATCTCGGTCGGCGGATGTCCGGTCTGCGGAAAGATCGCGCATTCCAATGTGCCGCGGATAAAAGTTTTGCGGCCATTGATGAGAAACTGGGTACCTTGAGTGGATATTTCACGCAGGCCAAAGGTCACTTTTTTAACATCTCTATTGACCGGCAGGCGGGCGGTGAGCTGGTAGAGGAAAGGATGAAACTCATCCCAGAGAGCGGCCGATTCGCCCATGGGAATGTTGACTGAAAAAACTCCACCCGATGAATCCCATTGCACCAGCGCGGAACCGTGGTACTGCCCGGGATCGATATCCAGGGAAACCGGTATGGTCTCCGGCTCAGCCTTGAGCGAGCCAATCTTACCTTTGACCAGGACAGAGCCGGAGGCGACATCAGGGTATACTTGCAGATCCTGAATCCACACCGCAGGGGTGCGGATCAACTCGATGCGGCCCACCATGCCGTGCCAATTTCCCTGCGTATGGTCGGAGATGCTGTGCGCGTTGACGCCCACGGGCACGATCACGCGGTTGTCGATGCGCACGGTCAACACATGCTTGCCGGTCGTTAATCCGTCTAATTCATAGACGTGGGGCGTAGCCAGGGCGTTCTGACTGCCTACAAATCGCCCATCGATCCACACGCGCGTCTCCCAATGCGCCCGCTCGATGAACAGCTGCACACGGCCATCACTCCACTCAGCCGGAATGATCACATCGCGCTGATACCAGGCGGCCCCGCGATAGTATTTTTCCGGCTGCAGCCAGAATGGAACCTTGATTTTGCCCGGCCGTCGATAGTCAGCGTACTCTGGCGCAAGAAAAAAAGAGCTGTCCAGAATCGTGCCGGTCCAGGGCGTCTCCAGGCTGATCTCGTCGCCGATCCCCTGCGCCGCCAGATCAACTGGGACCTGCACGCGGCCGGCAAGCGCACGCGACGGCCAATGGGCCTGTTCGCCGATATCCCGGCGATCCAATTCGAAGCGCCATTTGCCTGCCAGCGAAATGGTCTGCGCCGCAGCAGAGCCGAATCCAATCGCCAGTAACGCCAGAACAGCCAACCTTTGCCATTTCATGGTACTCTCCTATGGACGGCAATCGTACATGGGGCGGAAGCACTCACTTCCGTTTAAAAGCGAGTGGATTACTTGGCTGCAAAACGCCGGCCAAAGCAAGGGCTTGGAAAAACGCAGACCGCTTTTTTGCCGCCATGGTCGTGTGCGCTGGACGCGGGCGGGCGTTTCATCGGTTCTGACAGCCGGTGGGTTCAGGCCCCCATTAAATAGGCAAGCAACTCCTTGCCATGGCTGAAATCCGGCATCAACAGATCGCAGCCGGCTTTGGTCAGCCGTTCGATCTTGCGCTGCTCCCAGCCGCAGCCAGTGACTTCGTTGGAGGCGATGCCGATCGCGATGGCGCCGTTCTCCTTGGCGTTGCGGATCTCCACCGGCCCGTCGCCTAAAACCACCAGTTCGGCGCCGTGCAATTGGTTGTTACGCAAAATTTCTTTGATCACCTTGTCCTTGGAATACTCTTCCACCGAGCCGATGGCGCCGTATACTCCGCCTTTGAACCACTTGTCCACGCCGAGCACGTTTGCTTCGTTGCGTACATCCTCCTGATCCGTGCCGCTGGCGGTATACATGATCACCCGCTGATCATGCAGACGCTGACAAAAATCCACCGAGCCTTTGACTGTGCATTCGTTCAGGCTTTTGCGGCCGCTTTGCAGCTCGCTGATCCGCTGGCGTACCGGCACCATCAAACGATCGTTATAGATCCTTTTATAGCCCCAGGCGTCCAGTATCTTATCCTTTGGCACCAGCCCGAACTCTTTAACCATCTCCACGAGTCCTTCCATCTGCAGGATGGTCTGAATGCCGGTGGTTTCATCGATGAACTCACGCACGCGCAGAATGACCGTCTCTGTCACCGGTTGATCTCCGCAGATGCTTTCGATCATCACCGGCTCCATGATCTTCTCCCACCCTTCCCGCAAAATCGATATCGTTCCATCGAAATCAAAGATAGCGTGTTTGATTTTGCCGCACTCCAGATTTTTGTTCAAGATGCGAATCTCTGTTCCAGGGATTGCGTCCATTCTCGGTTCTACCTTTCTCGATTTAGTTTTTTTCCAGCTTGTAGATTAATGTTGCAAAAGGTTCATAGCGTTCGGTGAGCACGCCATCTTGAATGGCTATCCGGCGATCCTCCGGCAGCAGCCGCGCGGATTTAAATCCCTGCAAGCCGCTGAGACGGAGGTGAACCGGATTTTTATCTGCATTGACGGTCAATAAATAGACTTCGCCGTTGACTGATTTAACCGCGATCTCTACCCCGCGATCGACCGAATGACCCACCTCCAGATACTCCTGGGTGAGCGGCAAAGTAACGGTCCGGCTGGAGAGCACCGGCTGCAGGGAAGAGAGCTCGCGCGTCACCCTGGTCAAATCGCGCCAGAAAGCGGATGGCTGGGGCGTGTAAGCAGAGCCCCAGTAGATGACGCCACTGGCGCCATGAATTACAGACTGGAACGCCATAAACCGGCTTTCCTCATAGCTGGGATATTGTACCATCTGCGTGTCGCGATCCGTGGACTGACGCAACATCTCCCAGCTGAACGCCTGCAGCACCATGAACACCGGCCGGTCGGGGCCGGCGACCGTGCGCATTTTGTCGGTATACTCGCCGACCTGGCTGATGTAGGTGTTGAGCAGGTCGCCCTGCATGCCATCCGGGTAAAGCGCGTAGGTGATGCGAATGCCTCTGGGAATGACCGGATAAATGTCACAGGCGACGATATCGGTCGCGTCGTTATAGCGTTTCAAGGTGGAGACCAAATTCGTCGGCGCATGGTTGGTATAGACCGGATGATGCGGATCCGCCTGCTTGAGCACCTGATAGCTTTTAGCCAGATCCTCGGGCTTGACGCGGCATTCGGCTGAATTCCATCGCCAGGCCGGCTCATCCTCCATCTCCCAGAAAAGCAGAGCCGCATGGTCCTTCAACTTGTTGATGCGCTCGACAAAAACCGGCTGCTGGGCGGCATAGTTAGCCGGGTCAATGGAGCCCACGCTGATCCATGCTTTCAATCCGTGGGCCTGGGCCTGGTCGAGTTCATTCCGTTTTTCACCGACGCGCACGAGATTGTAGCCGCTCTCTGCCGCGGCGCGAAAACCATTTTCAGACTGGGGCAGATAATAGGTGCCGATGATAAAAGTACGCTCTCCATTGATCTTTGTCATGCCGTCAGCGTCAAAACTAATCGGCTGCGGCGCGGCCTCGCGGCCGCAACTCTGCAGCAGCCAACAAGCGCATCCTAAAAGCGCCATCGCGAATCTTTTCATGCTTACCACTCCTTAGGAATCTCAACGACGCAGACATCGGGATTGCCCAGATATTCAGAGCCGAAAATGACAAACCGACCTCGCGTGTCCCAACCCACCTCCGGGTGGGTGCCGCGGCCATAGGTGCGATGGCCGGTGGTCAATAAATGCTTTTGCGTTGTTTCAGCATCAAAGAGGGCAATGCCGCCATGCCAGTTGTCCCCTGCTACCCAGCGTCCATACGGATCCCCGCTGGCGTGCCACCAGTTCAATTCCGCCACCTCGCTGTCCGTGCCCTGGGGCCAATACGCGCCCGCTCCAATGATCCGGACTTGATGGCTATTAATATCGACAATTTTGACATGAGATTCAACCTTAAAACCATCTTTTTCAAATCCGCCACAAAAGGTGACCAGATCGCCGACCCACCAACACTCATGGGTGACCAGTTCACCGGGCTGCTGCGCATGCAGTTTCCAGGCGCCCTTGCCGGAAAAATCCACCAGCCACAAGCGTTGACCCTCACTGTCATGACCGCCGGAACCGGCGAACATGACCAGATCCGGCCGGTTATGGCTGAATTGAACATGGGAGGTTCGAATATCGGTCGTCAAAATGGTCTTGACCTGTCCCGATTGAATATCCATGACAGCGATAGCGCTCTGGCTGTTGGCCGCATTCGCCGACAGGCTCAGCAGGGTGCCGTTTGCGTTCTCCGTGAGCGCTTCCTTGAGCAACAGCTCGGTCGGCACGGCGCCGATCAGGCGCTGGCGGATTTTCACCTTGTTTTTCGCTTGCAGATCAATGAAAACCTGCCACTCATAAACATTTCGCTCTCGCACCACATAAATAGAGTTAGCGTGACGCGACACAATGGCCAGCCCGGCGTTCATCGCATCCGCGGGCAGGAGCTGCGCCAGTTCACCGGTTGCGGTCAGATAGCCGAAATATTCACTGCGGCCGGTGCGATCGCTGGAGAACACGATCATGGAGCCGTCGGGCAAAAACGAATTGTGGGTAAAATAAAACGCGCGGTCCACGCCCTGAGCAGTGGTGATAAAACGCATCGGATAACCCGTGACCGAATCAGTCACCTCCTTGTGTTCACTGGGATAGATCCGGCAGTTCCATTCAGCACGGCTGGGATCTTCTTTGGCCGTCAGCTGTGAGCTGCCGAGCAAAAACAATAACAGGACGAAATAAACTGGCTTCATTGACATGATTCCTCCTTACCGGTTATGACGGTTTCGCCATACAAGTCTTATTCAGATAAACGTTGGTTGATCTCCGCGATCGCCTGACGATGACGTTGATAGATATCCACATCCGCCGGCGTATGCCAGATCATGCGATCTCCTTTTTGTAGATAATCGCGGCTTTCGACAAAAGCAGCATCCGACAGCTCCATCACATCCACCAGTGCGATGCGCAGGATCTCCTGCGCACGCTTGATGAGATCGCGATGGAGGCCCTTTTCGCGGTTGCGTTCAATCTGCTGTTGCAGCAGCGTCAAGGCCGCCATATCCTCCACACCGTCGCGCACCGCTTCCCAACGAATGCTGGGCACAGGTTCCTCGCCCGGATACACCAGGGCGTATTCATCGTTCAGGTTCATGGGCGTAAACCACGGATTAAAAGGCTGGGTGCTGTGGGTCCAAAAGCCGATGCCGTCCAGGCTGAAAAATTTTGCCCGCCATGCGTTAGCACGGTTGTAACGCAACGGCGACAGCGATTTGGTCTGCGACACGCACTCATAGGACCACACCGGCTTGCCCGATTTTTTTATCCGCTCAATACGCGGATCAGCCACCAACAGACCGGACACCAGGCGCATGTTCGGGCACCACACATCGATGAGCGGCTCGATGCGTTGAAAATCCAGCCAGGACAATCCAGGGACCGGATCGGTGTAGATGCGCAGCTTGGCATCTGCCTCGCGGAACAGCTGCGCTGCGTCGAGCAAGATGTGAATGTTCTTGCCGTAATCAAGGCCGGGCTCGTCCAAAGGATAAAAGGCGTAATCGTTGTAACTAATTCCCCGCGTCTGTAAGTGATCACGAAAGGCGCGCAAAAACTCGATTTCGCAACGTCTCTTGTTTTCATCGTCAGGTGCTTGAGCAAAAGTGATGGCAGGATGGCCGATCTGAAAAAGAATTTGGCCCCGGCCTTTGAGCCGGTCCAACTCGATATCCAACGCCTGCCAGTTCATCTCGAGCGCGCCCAGAGAATCCACTGCAGCGGTCGGACTGACGGTTCTGGGAAAAATGGTCACGCCGTGGCGGTTCATATCATCCAACGCCGGCTCTGCCTTGCTGAACCATTTGTTCGGTACATAGTCCCAGGCGCAAACCGGCAGATAGGCCTGATGATCGAGCTGCCATTTAAGGATTTCTACATAGATGGGCATGGTCAGAGCCGGACTTGTCGCTGACAGCGGCGTCACCAACAGTTCTCCGTGATAGCTGCCGGGCTCGGCGTGACGGCTGTCCACACTCAGCCAGATTTTGACCGCCCGCTGCGCAGGAATAACAACGGTCTGACCATCGTCTACTTTGGGCAGGGCATCAGCGATCATCTCGCCGTTAAAAGATCCGGTGGCAATGACCTGCCGCAGGGTGATGACGCCGGCAAACGGCCTACCCTCCAAAGTGGTCAAAGGTGAGGCATCAAGACGGACTGTCGCCGGCTCTTTCAGCAAGGAGGCGATCACGCAAGCGGTTTGATCGATCTCGCCGCGGTAAAGACAGGGAATGCGCATTTCCGCAGTCTGGCTCAGGTCAAGCCGCGCATCAGGCGTCAAGCGGCAGGGATCAAAGGTCGCGTATGCCGGAACAGCCCACAGCTTCAGCTGAGGTGCGCCGGGCTGCACCTTCGCGGCCGGCGCCGGCTTGAAACTCTCCCGCAGCAGCTGGTTGCCCTGCGCATCGGTGATGACCAGTGTGGCATAGTTAGAGCATTGCACTCCCGCGGGTAATTCGATTTCAAATTCCGAGCGAGCGGTTACACAGCCACGCACAGTAGCGCCGCTATCATTGTCAAGGCGGAACAGATTGACGCGCAACAGCGATCCGGCCGGATTTGAAATTCGCGCACTGGTCTCGCCAAACCGCACGGTCACCGGCCCAGGGAGCACAGGTGCGCCATATGGGGATACCGCTGCACCAGGCTTTAAGCGAAATGCCATCAGGTTCCAGCTCATGACAATCGCATCCGTTCGTTTGGCCTGCTGATCGTATAGCGGCAGCGGCGAACCAACAAGCTGTCCGGCCAACCGCACATCATCCACCATATGGCCGTTTTCATCAAATGCATAGAGGTGCTGATTGTAGGCAGTCATCAGCACTTCCAGATCGCCATCGCCATCTACATCAAGAGGAACCGGCGTTGAACGGTTTTTGGAGCGGAAGGAGTGAAACCAAAGGCGATGTCCCTGGCCATCAAAGGCATGCACCGAGCCCCATACGCCGGAACAAACGATCAGCGGCGCCTTGCGCTGTCGCGGCAACAGGGCCATGTAGCTGTTCACTTCGTCATTGATCGCGGACTGCCAGGCGACCTGGCCATCCATGCGCAGAGCTGTTATTGTCCCGTCTTTGGCGCCGCAAATAAGCAACGACTGGCCGGCCATGGAATACACCAGCGGCATGGCGGTCAATTCACTGCTGAGCTCCTTGTGCCAGACTTCTTTGCCAGCCGAATCCAAACAGAACAGCGTCCGGCCGCTGGATACGAAAATGGAATCCTCGCGAACGAGAATGGGTGCATAACAGGCGCCTTTCGCTAACGCTCGGCGCCAGACAACTTGGCCGTCAAGGCTTAAACAGGAAAGAGCGCCTTGCTCATCGCCGAGCAGCAGGTGCGCGCCAGCAGCGGTATTCAGCAGGGCAGGCGTGGCTTTTCCCCAGGCTGTTTTATTGCCCAGCTGCAATTGCCATTTGATGGAAAATTTTTCATCCACTAAAACGACCAGGCCTTCCACGCTGCAAACAGCGATGGCTGGGCCGGCATTGGCAGCCAGGTATGCAGGCGTGGAACTCCATAGCCCTTCAGGAAGCTGGCAGACTGTCCCGTCTTGACCTGGTCCAAGAGGTTTGCCCTCTTTGCTCCAGTGCAATAACTGGCCATGGCGATTGAGCGTCAGTATTTCCGGCTCCCTATCATGGTTCCAGTCCACGAGCAGGGGCGTGGATTCGATGGTCCATTGGCCTGAAGGGATGGTCCATTGCCGCTCCATGGCGCCGGCCAGGGAGATGAGTAGAAAAAACGCAGGCAGAAACAGCAATCGTTTCATGGTGCAGTTGCCTCCAGATTGGAATAATTTCCACTGTGCCTGCTGTCGCCATGATACTGACCGGACAAAATTGCCCAGGGCTTGCAGGGGATCTCGGTGCGCACCATGTTCAACCAGGTCTCATCATCGCCGCCGACGATCTCCACCAGACCATCGCCATTAATATCCGCCACCAACAGGGAACCGCCGCCTTTGATTTTCGCTCCTGGCAATGTATAACTTTTTGGCGTATAAGACCACAGCGGCGTACCGTCATTAGCCAAGGCCCACAGCCGGTACGAAAGGTCAAAGGGCGCCAGCATATCCAACAAACCATCACCGTTCATCTCCAACGGGACCAGAGTCTGCAGCAGTCGACCGGTGGTGGCCAGGCTGCGCAACAGGCGGCCGTGGCGGTCATAGATCTCCAGCTTACGCGGGTCCGGGGACTGGGCGATGATGCACGGCTTACCATCGGACTGCATGGCGGCCACGACCGGACTCCAGTCCGGCTCTCTGCTAACCAGGTTTTGCCAGAGCAATTTCCCTGTGCCGTCGTAGGCATCGAGAGACCCCCGATCATCGGTTCGGCAGAGATGTACGATCTCCTCTCGTCCATCGCCGTCCAGATCAGCCACAGCGGGTGCATACATAGGTTGACCGGACAACGGGATTTGCCACAACAGGCGGCCCTTGCCGGAAAAAGCGGACAGTCCCTTGTTGCCGGCGATTACGATCTCGAACCGGCCATCGCCATCCAGATCAGCCAGAGCGGGAATCTTGCACTGCGGGCCGGCTTGAGAACGGAACAGCTCAACACCGTCTATGGTAAAGGCGGCCACCGTACCGTCTTCCGTAACCGCAACGACCTCCGGGGCGCTGGTACCGGTGATGTCTCCCACCACCGGCGATGTGGTGTTTGGCAAAGGCGCCTGCCAGCGCACTTGCCCATGGCCCTGCAACACGGTCAGCCGGGGGCCGCCCACAAGAATCTCATCCAGACCATCCTGATCCAGATCCGCGACCGTCGGAAACGACTGCATGGCGCCGGCTTCATGGGTCCAGAGTGTGCGGCCTTTTCCATCCAAAGCGTAGAGCACTCGGTCGGCATCACGGGTATCCAGGATAACGGCTAATGTACCCTGGCGATCCATTCGCGCCACAGCCGCAGAGCTGAGCAGAGCGCCGTTGAACGAACGGCGCCAACCCATTCTGGATTGCCCGCCGAAAGCGAACAATCCACCTTCACCGCAGGGTATGGTGATCTGCTTGCTCGCAGGATCGACCTGCGCCTGCGCGACCGGCTGCCACGATCCATCCCGCCATTGGTAAGTGGAGAGCGTGGCCGGCAGCATGGACTCGAGATCGCACTGATGATAGCTGCGCACCAGGGACAGCCGGCCTTTACCTCCTTTCCATCCTTGCGCAAGTTGCACAGACACCACGCCGGGCAGGAGTATTTCCGGCAATCCATAGGTCTGATCATTGGGCGCTGTAGAAAGCAGAGAGAGATCCACAACACCTTCCATGGCCGACGCCGCCGCCTCAATCTGAAGACCCACGCCTTCCAGGCTGCTGGAAATGGTCTGTGCTAATCCCGATGGGACGTTTACCGTGATCACATCCGCCTTGGCCAGCACCACGGTTTGTTGCGCTGAATGAATGGTCATCGGATAGGCCGGATTGCCCACGGCTTCCAGATGCAAGATCATGCGATCGGATTTCGTGGTCAGCGGCGGAAAAGTAAAAGTGAACAGCTCCGCATTTCTGGGATCCGCTATGCCGGTCACCTGGCCGGATAGGTCCTCTCCGGCTTGATAATGACAAATGACTTTAACCATTCCTGCTGAATCACTCACCTGCGCCTTGCCGTGAAATTCCCTGTTTTGCGGAATCCAGGTGAGAAAGTCCATGGACTGAATCTGCGGCCCGGCGCTGCCGACCACCAGCACCTCACCCTGATCCAGCGGGCCCTTGCCACCCTTGGCAAAAAACCGCAGGCTGACAGGCCCCTGGCTAGATTTATTCGAATAGCGCAGGGCGAATACATAGCTGCCACCAACCGGTTTTGCGCTTGTCCGCACTTTTTTCCGGTTCTTGAACGTGGCCTCAAGGGTGATCTGCTCCAGCTCCCTGAAGGCAGTGGCGTTCACCAGCATGATCCCTCCTTGCGCTGGATGGATGTCGCGGGTGGTCCAGTGCAAGGGTTGAGCGAGCTCGGTTTCATACAACTTGAGCCAAGCGGACAACAGCACGCCGGGACGGCTATAGTTGTGATAGACGCAGCCGGCGCTTGACTCGAGGATCAGGTCTTTGCGCACCAGGTTGTGCAGGGACCAGTCGGCCAGGCTCCTGGCGAACTGCAGATACTCTTTTTCATGGGTGGTTTGGTACACATCCACAAAAAGATCGATCAATGACCCTACGACCTGAGGGGTGATGCCGTCGGGCAATGGCATACGGCTGATCGACTGCAACCTGGATTGCAGCGCCTGTAAAAAACGCGATTCGCCGGTCAAGCGGTAAGCGTGCAGCAGTGCAGAGAGTCGATAAAAATCAGCGGACTCTCCGTGAGCGAAAGCGTTGGCTTTGCCCAGGGCTTTTCCAGTGGATGGAACGATCTGGCGGGCAAAACTGCCATCCGACGGATCAAAGCCATATTTCAACACGGCGTCGACCATTTGTATTGCCTGATCTTTGATCAGCGAATCCGGGTAAAAAGAGAGTCCGCATAAAAGATAGTGGGCTAGAAGCAGCTGCGATTCTGAATTTCCAGAGGCGCCGGAAGGCGAAACCGTGCCTGGAACCAGATCGGTTTTGCGGTCACGGTGCTTCCAGTACAGCGACGCGCTTTTACGCGCCCAGTCCAGATGACGCGGATCATGGGTCTTGCTGTAGAGGAAAAGAAAGCTGTAAGCAAAGAGCCCAGAGTGTTTGATGTAAGCGCCCCGCACCGGAGCGGGATCAAAGGCGCCGGTGTAATAGTTGGCATGACGGTCGTAAAAAAAGTTTTCCTTGTCATAGATGCTGATTCGATGAATGGCCTCTATCTCTCGCTTTACCGCGCTAGAGTCGCTGCGCCACAGCATCTCCCACTCCGGGGCATCGTGTTCCATTTCGTGGCGGCTGGCATAAAGCGTATCGCGCACGGTGTTATAAGACATGTGCTCGCCCCAGGGAAAAAGGCCGGTGACCGGGCTTGGCAGATGCTGCATATAAAAGGAGAGATACTCTTGCACCGATTGCTGATAGCGGAGGTCCTTGGTCAGCGCAAACAGCTGCTGCAGCGCTGCCAGTGTAGGCATATCGCGATAGAGATTGCACCCCTGGGCGGTCATCACATAGTCTTCCGCGTCCCAATAGGACTGCCAATTGGACGGTTTTTCCTGAATCAGGCCCGGTGCATCAGGGTCCAGCACCGCCAGCCAGAGCGGCGTTGATTTTTTACCGTAGCAGTCAGGGGCATGAAGAATGAGTTGGTCGGCAAAGGCGACGGATGCCTCCAGCAAACGGGGGTAGCTCCATCCTCCCTGGACTTTAACAGAGGCATGGTCACGGATGGCTGACGATGAAGCGTTTCCTTGGGCTGGAATCAAGCAGAACAGCATTATAACAGTTAAAAAATGACGGTAATTTTTGGTTTTCATCCCGCTCCTTGTCTGTAACAAAAGTTGTTAATTGTATATAAAACTCAAAAGTTAGTAAACTGTTTTAGGTGTAACGGTTATTTTCCTGTAATCATACTTATCCTATGCATCAATGTCAAGTCCTTTTTTAACAATGCCCATATTGTACTGTTTTATAGATGATTGAATACTTGTAGTCTGCCGGTTTTCTGAGGTGATAGCAAAAATTTACTAAATAAAGAAAATCTTCTTGACATTTTACCGAATATTCCTTATCCTGTACTACTTTCTAAATCGGTTTAGTTAAACCGGATTAATTGAGTTAGTGCTATAGTTCTTGATCTTCAGCATGAGTACAGAAGATGTCTGGCAGAACATGGAGAACAAACCGATCGGCAGAATGCCGATGATCATGGCGAAAGAAAAATGTAAGCGACGTTGGCAGACGATCACCATCGCCGATGTTGCAGCAAAGGCCGGCGTCAGCAAAGCGACGGTCTCCCTCGTTCTCAATGATAAATCCAGCCCGATCAAAATCAGCGAAAACACTCGCCAACTGGTTCTGGCCACTGCCAAAGAATTAAAATACTCCCCCAATCGACTTGCCAAAGCTTTTTCAACCAGCCGCTCCAACATCCTCGGCATCGTCACCTCCTCCGCCTATGATCTGTTTAAAAGCGAGTATTCAGCCCGAGCGCTGAAAGCCATTGCCCAGGCCGCGCATGACGAAAAAAACAACATCATGATTTTCGACGACGAGATCATTTCCAAGACCGATCCTCACTCCTGCTATGCCTCGCTGATCGCCACCCATTATATCGACGGTCTGATTTTCCTGGTCCCGGACAAGCCCAATCCGCCCATGGCGCTGCGCACCAAAGCGCTTAAAGAGTCAGGCATGCCGCATGTTTTCCTCTGGCGCAGACCGCTGGAAGTGGAGGGAACGACCATTCAAGTCAATAATGCGCTGGGCGTCCAATTGGCGACCAACTATCTGCTCTCTCTCGGCCATCGCCGTATTGCGGTGGTCACCCACGGCAGCGCATCATCGAGCAGCAACGAAAGACTGCACGCGTTCCAGCAGGCTCTCAGCGATCACGGCGTGGAGTACCGGAAGGATTTGGTCTGGCATGACGAGCTGCATCCGGCGGACGATCACCGCATTGTTGATGAAATTTTGGCGCTGCCACGGCGCCCGACAGCGATCTTTAGTTTTTACGATCCCATTGCCCTGAACATCATCAACATCCTGGCCAACAAACAGGTCAAGGTTCCGGATGAAATCTCGGTGATGGGATTTGGCGATTTATATTCCGAGGCTCTCACCCGGCCTTCGCTGACCAGCGTACGCGAACCGGTCGAACAGATCGGCAAAAACGCGGTCTCCACCCTGCTTCAGCAGTTGAACCAACCCGGTACCGTATCCCCTGATATGGAACTGACCATCGATCCGTCTCTAGTGATACGGGGCTCGTGCGGTCCGGCTTCAGACTACAAAAATTCCTGAAATTCGACCGCAAAACCTTTCACAATTAGAGCAGTCGCTGTTAACGATACCGTGGCGGGTAAGTGCATCAAAAAAATAATTCGTGCAGCCGCACTTGGCGGATGCCATCACACGTACTCAACCAACTGGCGAGATTATGGAAAGAAGAAGAAAAAGCAGCAGAGCCGTGTTGTGTCTCTGGATCCTCTCATGTCCGTCCCTGATCTGGGCGGCCAACGGCAAACTCTCGGGCACCATCAAAGACGCTCGCACCGGCGAGCCACTGATCGGCGCCAACGTCATGATCGAAGGCGTCTGGCGGGGAAACAAGATCGTGCCGTTTGACGGCCGCCTTGGAGCGGTGGCAGACCTGGAGGGCTTTTACTACATTCTGAACATTCCCACGGAAACCTACGTCGTCAAGGCGAGCATGGTGGGCTATGAAGCCAAGACGGTCACCAACGTGCGGGTGGAATTGGACCGCACCGTAACCCTTAACTTTACTCTCAAGGAGATGGCCATCGAGGGTCAAAGTGTGACGGTCACGGCCCAGAAAGAGGTGGTGCAGTTGGACGTTTCCTCCAGCCAGATCGTGATGAGCAAAGAGGAGACGGCCAACCTTCCGGTGAACACCATCCAAGAGTTGATGAACCTGACGCCCGGTGTCTCAGTCAGCTCCTACGACAACAAGGTGAACATCCGCGGCGGTGGTTCAGACCAGGTCATGGCCTATCTCGACGGCTTTTCCCTCAAGGACAACGTTTTTAACGTACCGTTCCTCTCTTACAACCGGACCTCCATTGAAGAGATCTCGATCCAGACCGGCGGTTTTCTCGCTGAATACGGCGACCTGCGCTCCGGCATCATCAATGTCACCACCAGCGAGGGTGGCAGCCGCTATAACGTGTTGATCGACGGACGGTATAGACCCGCGGGCTACAAATACGATGGACCCAAGCAGTACATCGAGGACAAATACTATCTCATGTACGGCAGCGACATCTCTTTTGACTCCACCAAGCTGGCGCAAATGTTTCCGTTGCCGCAGGACAAGTTCGACGGCTGGATCGTCTACTCGGAAAAGAACCTTACCGATAAAGATTCCACCAACGACCGGTCGCCGAACCAGAATCGGGAACTGTGGCGCTGGCAGCATCGCGGCCGCGAGGAGGGGGATCTGCCGGATTACGTGGTAGATGGAACAGTCAGTGGGCCCATGCCGGGCGGATCGTTGCCGCTGGTTGGACCGCTGCTGAAGAACACCAGCTTTATGCTGTCGAATCGCACCAATTACATGGGCTACGAACATCCCGGACTGCGCAATCACTTTGGCGAGGACAACACCACGCTCAAGCTGACCTATCGTCCGACCAGCAATATGCGGCTTATGATCATGGGCATGCTGGCCAACGAGAGCGGCACCGGGGTCACCGCCTCCGAACGCGGCAACGACGCTTATGTGATGCGTTCCGGTGGCGGCGGGTGGTACGGCAATTCCAATTACCCGCTGGGCGATATCCGCACCACGAACTGGGGGCTGAATTTTGTGCATACCCTGTCGCCGAAAACCTTTTACGAAGTACGCGTCTCCCGTATGGAGAGGTTTTATGATTTTCGTCAGGGGCCGGCCCGCGACACGACCAAGATCAAAACCATCGACGCAGAATATTACAAGATCACCTCGGATACGTTAAAGGCCAAAGGGTACTGGAACCCGGCCACCGGCCGCTATGTCAGCAAGGATACCACCTTTTATGCAGGCGATCAGCTGTGGTTTCCGGCCAGCTCCTACGATGAGGCGCCGGACGGCTGGATGATTCCGGGGCGATCTGTGTACGATCAAACCGGTAAATACAATTTGAATGCTTCCAGCGGTGAATCCGACCACTCCTATGGCTGGTCCATGACCGCACGCGCCGATCTGACCAGTCAGGTCAATAAATACCATCAGATCAAAACCGGAATTTATTTCAACCCCAGCCTGATCCGCCGTGATTTTTATCAGATCCGGACCGCGGTGGAAGACCGTGCCATCCGGTACACGGAAAAACCGCAGTACGGCGGTCTCTACCTGCAGGACCGCTTGGAGATCCGCGGTCTGACCGGAAACTTTGGCTTACGCGGCGAGCTGTTCGACGCCAACGCCAATTCCTACGATCAGAATGATCCGTTTTCCAATTATTGGTACATGGACGACATGTGGACCAATCTGGACAGCATGAAAGCGTCGCCGAGCAAAAAATATTTTCGCATCAGTCCGCGGCTGGGCATCTCGCATCCCATGACCGCCAGCAGCAAGATCTATTTTAACTATGGTCACGCCTACAACGCACCGAGCAACAGCTACCGTTACGGTTTCATCACGCATCCGAGAATGGATTCGCCCATCGAATGGCGCGGCAATCCGGACCTCAAGCCGCAAAAAACCGTCCAGTACGAGCTCGGTTATGAACAGGTCCTATTCGACGAATATCTCATTCATACCTCGGTGTACTATAAAGATGTCACCGACGAATTGGGCTCGGTGTTCTATCAAAATATTTTTTCGCCCAATCCCACCCGGCGCTATTACACCTGGTCCAACAAGACCTACGAGGACATCATCGGCTGGGAGTTTCGCCTGTACAAACGGTTAGGCCGTTTTGTCACCGGGTGGATCCAAACCGAGTTCAGCGGCAGCAAGGTCGGCCAGATCGGCTATGAAAATCTGTTTGTCGATGGCGATCCGCTCAACCTCTCGACCTATTCGAAATTCTCCTATCCCGACGAAGTGTTGTGGGACTGGATCCCCAGCGTGCTGGCCAACGTGGATATCCACACGCCGTCCGATTGGGGCCCGCGGGTGCTCGGCAGCCAGCTCTTTGGCGGCTGGCGGCTCAACGCCATTCTCTCCTGGGCAGAGGGCGCCAGACACACCTGGAATCCGACCAACAGCCCTTTTGTGCGCAATAACCTGCAATGGACCAACTCGTTCAGCAACGATTTTTACCTGAGCAAGGAGCTCTCCTTTTTCGGCGTCAGCGCCTCGGTGTACAGTGAGATTCACAACCCGTT
>DAIQOA010000077.1:0-2831 GCA_036788095.1 bacterium
TAGAACCTTGAGGGAATATACATAAATTAGCAAACATATGCAAGGGATTACCCAATAATATTATCTTGACTTGACACTAGGACTTGCAGGCATTATCCAGCTAGAGCCCAATAACTCTTTTAAAATAATTTCATCGCTTTATTTCTTTTCTGAAAAAGCATTCAGTGCGCCTATATATAATATAGCAAGTAGAATTCATTTTCTGCTGGTTCGAAACAGAAAAGCAAATCATAGTTAAATTCACCTCTTGGCATAAAATTTAGTATATTCGCTGAGCAGGATAGCAGTGTTGCTATATATACATGTCTAAAATATTAAAAGTAATCATTCTTTTCAAAATTGATTGTCAGTGGGCGTTTGAAAATACACCACTCTCTTCGGGGGGTATTGGGGTGGTACATTGTGAACAGCTGACAAGGATGAACTGAAACCTTCAAGTGAAGGAGCGGATAGACCTAGAGGATTTTTTGCGGCAAGCCATAACGGCCGGAATCGAGAAATGGTTCTGCGATCGATGACTATCGATTTGTTTATTTTTCTGTTCGACCAGCCTTGTTCTTGGAGGCTGAAAATGGTTTCTTGTTGTACCATCTTTAACTTGTTTGCCATTTATTAATTCTGCCGAAAAAGTCCGAGACAATTGAAAATTTAGTGGCTTAAGGGTAATACATTTTGAAGTGCACTGGGTGATGTATTTTAAGTGCCCCCTGATAGATCAATTGACAAACTGGTGAAACTCCATACTGGATTGACTAATAAGATGCTTTTGAAATAGCAAGGAGAAATAGAATGTCGAGGAAATTGTATTTTATCGCACTGTTCTTCACAATGCAATTTTGTCTTATCACTTGTTCTCAAGATACTGGAAATACTATTACAGAGCCAGTGATCGAGGAGCACATTGAACCTGGTCAGGCTATTGGCAAGAGCACGGTAAATTCCACACAATTTGGCTCTTCAAATCTATATATTTCATCAGCATTTAAGGAGAGTGCTCCTGTTCAGAATGGCAGTTATTCTACCATTGTATCAGAAAAAGGAACACAACTGCTAGTTATTCAGGATAAAGATAAAAAGGTAAAAGGCCTAACACTGTCTGTTATTTCTGCATCCAAAGCATCACCACTTCCAGGTGATGCCCAGTCTACTGCAGTTTCTTTGTTTTTTCTTACTCCCGGAATTACGACTGTTGACCCAAATGAAACGGATGAAACGGTCAGGAAAATAAAGTCCTTACCGTCTTTTAGCAAGTTTGTTGATGTTCTGGCGGCTAATTTGCACTCCAGTACTCTCAATGATGTGATGAGAGATGCTATTACTGATTCGCTCTTTGCAAAATGTATTCTGGAGTATTATCAATCCCATAAAGTCGCGAGTTTATTTAAAGATACTGGAATCTCTGAAACAAAGAATTTATTTTCTGTCAATGAAGTCACCATGGCTTCAAAGCGCACAGTAGAGTTGAAAAATTATGCATATAGGAGAGTGAATGTTTTTCGCCGCTACATGAGTCTGGAGAGGGAACAGGAAAGCAATAAAATACTAGAAAATATGGATGGTGCGGTAGGCGCCTCATGGGGCTCATTATTTACTTTGGCCACAAATGATCCCATTGTGCAATGGGACAATTCATATAATCCTGCATCCAATGTATCAACAATAGAATACTGGGTTCTTGGACCAGGAATCGGGAGATCAGTAGATTTTCCTCCATCATCCATCGATAAATCGGTAGGAGTTTTGTGGCGCGATACAGTATTTTTTTACTGTTTCTGCCCGTTGTTTTCGTTAGTGACAGGTTCAGCAGAACTTCTTACTCCCAGCAAGTTAACCGAAGCGATGAATATTATATCGACAGATGTTGATGTATATAAATCAATAGTTCAAGTTGAGAAAGTCGCGAATGAAGGGGGAGACATTATAGCACTGGCTCGAGAGGGCATGGACTTAACATGTTCTTTGGTGTCTAGTCTTGCCGCTGCAGGGGTTATCTCAGCTGGAGCAAGCATTGGCGGAGCTGCTTTGACAGCTTTTATACTCACGAGTATCCCAATGAGTGCAGCGAACTTTATATGCTGGGCGATTGACTTGGCCAGCGTAAGCAAATACACAAAATTTTCTATTATTAATTCAGGCTATGCAGTGCCCCAAATGAGTCTTTCTCCTCCTGCGTTGTGGTTTGGGGAAGTGACAATTAGCAATTATTTCGATCAAAAATTGAGAATTTCGAATTCTGGCAAAGCAAGACTCAATGTGAGCAAAATCACCTTTGATAATACAGCCTATTCATATTCTGGCGATCCAAGTTTTTCTATTGAACCATCGAACTATCGAGATATTATTATTCGATTCAAGCCTGTTGAAGTAAAAAGCTATCTTAGCAATCTCTACATCCAGAACAATTCCCTTGAGCCTGATAAGCAAGTTGTTCTTAATGGAAACGGAAAGGCAGCCGTCAACACAGCGCCAAATGCTTCTTTTACAATTCAACCAAACACAGGTAATACAGCAACTATTTTTACATTTAATGCGTCTAGTTCTGCAGATGTACAAGATAATATCGGTTCGCTGCAGGTTCGATGGGATTGGAATAATGATGGCTGGGATACGGATTATTCAACAACAAAAATTGAAACGCATCAATATAGGACGGCCGGAACTTTTCTAGCTAAATTGGAAGTCAAAGATACTGGCGGTCTACTTAGTACTATAACCGAGCAAGTCACAGTATCCAATGCATACCTTGATGTCAATACCACCTCCCTCAGCCTTGGCCCGGAAGCCAACAGCCAGAACAGCTTTACCATCTCTTCCAATGTAAGCTGGACCAT
>DAIQOA010000077.1:2931-8854 GCA_036788095.1 bacterium
CGGAAGCCAACAGCCAGAACAGCTTTACCATCTCTTCCAATGTAAGCTGGACCATCAACGACAGTCAAGCCTGGCTGACGACCAATTACACCAGCGGTATCGGCAATCAGACTGTTACCGTGACGGCTACGAGTGCGAATCCATCGACCAGTTCACGCAGTGCGACCGTGACCATCTCTGGCAGTGGTTTTATCAGAACACTGACCGTGACACAGCAGGGTGTGAGCCCCTACCTCACCGTGAACGAGACCTCCCTCAGCCTTGGTTCGGAAGGCAACAGCCAGAACAGCTTTACCATCTCTTCCAATGTCGATTGGACCATAAGCGACAATCAAGCCTGGCTGACGACCAATCACACCAGTGGTACGGGCAATCAGACTGTTATCGTGACAGCTATGAGTGCGAATCCATCGACCAGTTCGCGCAGTGCGACCATAACCATCGGCGGCAGTGGTTTTACCAGAACACTGTCCGTGACACAGCAGGGTGTGAATCCATACCTCACAGTGAATGAGACCTCGCTCAACCTTGGTTCGGAGGCCAACAGCCAGAACAGCTTTACCATCTCTTCCAATGTAAGCTGGACCATCAGCGACAATCAAGCTTGGTTGACGACCAATTACACCAGCGGTATCGGCAATCAGACTGTTATCGTGACAGCAACAAATGCGAATCCATCGACCAGTTCACGCAGTGCAACCGTGACCATCTCCGGCAGTGGTTTTACCAGAACACTGTCCGTGACGCAGCAGGGTGTGAATCCATACCTCACAGTGAATGAGACCTCGCTCAACCTTGGTTCGGAGGCCAACAGCCAGAACAGCTTTACCATCTCTTCCAATGTAAGCTGGACCATCAGCGATAATCAAGCTTGGTTGATTACAGATTATGCCAGCGGTACCGGCAATCAGACTGTTACCATGACAGCTACGAGTGCGAATCCATCGACCAGTTCGCGCAGTGCGACCGTAACCATCACCGGCAGTGGTTTTACCAGAACGCTGACCGTGACACAGCAGGGTGTGAGCCCCTACCTCACCGTGAACGAGACCTTGCTCAACCTTGGTACGGAAGCCAACAGCCAGAACAGCTTTACCATCTCTTCCAATGTAAGCTGGACCATCAACGACAGTCAAGCCTGGCTGACGACCAATTACACCAGCGGTATCGGCAATCAGACTGTTACCGTGACGGCTACGAGTGCGAATCCATCGACCAGTTCGCGCAGTGCGACCGTAACCATCAGCGGCAGTGGTTTTACCAGAACGCTGACCGTGACACAACAGGGTGCAAGTAGATATATCAAAGTGGTGTCTCCCAACGGAAGTGAATCGTACAAGATCGGAGCGACACTGCCTATCCGCTGGAATTACTCGGCAGATTCCGGCTCAAGGGTTTACATCGATTTGTATAAAGGCGGCCAGCTCTATAAGCATTTAAAAAGCGGGGTTGATGTCGGCAATGATGGTGACCATGATGAAGTTTTAAACGATGTGACGGCAGGAAACGATTATAAAATCAGGGTTACCAGTAGTTCATATGCAAATGTTTATGATGAGAGCGACGATTATTTCAGTATTATGAGCAATAGTAATGCTTATGTAAAAGTGACTTCACCTAATGGAGGCGAGGCATATAAGATCGGAGCGACACTGCCTATCCGCTGGAATTACTCGACAGATTCCGGCTCAAGGGTTTACATCGATTTGTATAAAGGCGGCCAGCTCTATAAGCATTTAAAAAGCGGGGTTGATGTCGGCAATAATGGTGACCATGATGAAGTTTTAAACGATGTGACGGCAGGAAATGATTATAAAATCAAGGTAACTAGTACTTCTTATCCGAGTATTTTTGATGAAAGCGATAATTATTTTAGTATCACTTCCGGAGGCGATGTGATACCAACTAATGGCCTAGTCGCGCATTATCCTTTTAACGGTAACGCAAATGATGAAAGCGGGAATGGTAACACTGGAATCATCCATGGGGCGACACCAGTTCCAGATAGATATAATACAGTAAATCGGGCCTATTTTTTTGATGGAATTAATGATTATATTGATTGTGGAAATGGCAGCAGTCTCTCTTTTTCAGCGGCGCTGACTTTGTCATTTTGGATTAAATTTACCACTAACCCCTATTCATTCACCGGAGGTAAAATAATAATTGATAAAGCCTACAGTTGGCGATTCTATTATGCCCCCGATGCCAGCACCGAGGAAGAACTCGCTGATCAAATCTATTCCAATCTTTGGGGCTGGGCTGATTTAAGCACGAAAACGACCAATTGGCAGACTGACAAATGGTATCACATCGTAACAACTTATAATAAAGCATCTCTTACCACCTATGTTGACGGTGTCCAGCAAAACACTAGAAGCTTGAGCAAATCATTGCTGATTGATTCATATCATATGTTTATTGGAGCGCAATCTGATGGTCCTGGATCATATTTCAATGGATGTATCGATGATATTAGAATTTACTCAAGAGCCCTTAATTCAACAGAGGTATCAAGCCTTTATCATGAGAATGGTTGGTGATGCCATTTCGGCTGCTTTCATAATATTCCGGATGGGTTGAATTTTAACTGAATCTCTTGTATGGATGGATGAATTCTTCTGGGTTGCATTCTAAAAGATATATTGGGCCTTCGCCCATTACGCCGGGAACGGATGGGCGATTTGCCTTTATCTCAAACAGGCTTAAATATATTCACATGAGTGTTTTCTTCAAACAGCTCCTTGCTATTCGTTGATCAGATACCAGGGCGCTAGAACCGGCCTTATGTTCATGTCTGATTGTAAAATTTACTTGTTTTCTGCTGTCGGCTGGACTAAATTGCCGGAAGAGAGCGGGCAGATCCAGGTGAACTAGTTTTTACACCGGGGAGTCCAGTTGATCAGCGTCCACCAACCTGCCTGCTTTTCATTCCATCGACCTCTACAAAATTTTAATCTTCTATGACACATACCTCCGCAGCCATCGGCATTGATATCGGCGGCAGCAGCGCCAAGGGCGGCCTGGTAACCTTTAACGGCCTTGTTTTGGCACACTCTTCTGTGGCTGCAGCGGATGATGACAACCGTGAGACGGTTTTAGCCAACTATGAAGAGCTGATCAGCCACCTGCTGACACAAGCCGGCCTTTTAAACCTGCCGGTGGCGGGCATCGGCGTCGGAGTCCCTGGCTATCTTGATGCGTCCCGCGGAGTGATGACCTATGGCAATGTCCGATGCCTGGAAGGATTCCCACTTTGCGATCATTTCACACAAATGTTCGGTCTTCCGGTTCGATTGGACAATGACGCCAATTGCGCAGCCTTGGCTGAATATTACTGGGGCAATGGCGTCGGCTGCGATCGATTGATAGTGGCGACGGTGGGCAGCGGCATCGGCGTGGCGGTCATGATCGACGGCCAATTGCTGCGCTACACCTTTGCCACCACCGGCGAACTGGGCAGCATCGTTGTTGATGCGTGCGAAGGTAAATCCGCGTTTCTCGGCGGACAGGGGGGACTTGAGAGTGTGGCTTCTAGCCGGGCGATGGTCGATGCCGCCGCCTCTCTGAATCACAGGCCTCAGAATGTGGCTGAATTGGCCGATTTGGCCCGCAGCCAGGAACCCGCGGCGGCGATCATTCGGCAGGCGGGATGGTGGCTGGGGATCGGCATCGCCAGCTGGGCGGCGATCTTTGCGCCGAAAAGGGTGCTGATCGGCGGCGGCGTTGCCGCCTGTGGCGAGCTGTTTCTCGACGCTGCGCGGCAGAGCGCTTTAAAAACCATGCCCCCATTCTACAAGCCCGGACTCACCATCGCTGCCGCCGGTCTCGGCAACCAGGCGGGCTTTATGGGCGCTGCTTCGCTGATTCTTTTAAACCCGGAATAGGAAGAAGCGTATCGTATGAAAACTGCAGGCAGTAAGGAGCACGGAGGCCATGTCAGATATGGCGTACTGGCCGCTATGGTCGCCGCTCTCGGTGGATACATGTTTGGCTTTGAGATGGCCCTTATCGCCGGCCCGCTGATTTTTATTCAAACCTACTTTGCATTGAACAGTCAACAGGTGGGGGTCCTTGTCGCCTCATTGTCCATCGGCGCTATTCTTGGAGCGGCTCTGGCGGGAACCTGCAGCGATTACTGGGGCCGGCGCAAAGTGTTGGTGTTCTCCGCGATTCTGTTCGCGGTTTCTTCTCTGGCCTGCGCCATTCCCCGTTCAGTGATCGAGTTGATGGCCGGCCGGTTCCTCGCCGGTGTCGGCGTCGGCGCTGTCTCGATCCTGTCGCCCATGTATATTGCCGAAATCGCGCCGGCGAAAATACGCGGCCGTCTGGTGGTGCTCAACCAGCTGGCGCTGGTCATCGGCATTCTCTGCGCCTATATCATCCCCTATCTTTTTTCTGGGGCAGGCGAGGATAATTGGCGCACTATGTTCGCTGTGGGCGTTCTGCCGTCGTTGTTGTTCTGGGTCGCAATGGCTGGGGTGCCCGAAAGCCCCCGCTGGCTGGCCAGCAAAGGCCGTCCTGGGGAGGCGTTCGCCATCCTGGCTCGTATCGCCGGAGAGCAGCAAGCCCAAGCCGAACTGACAGAGATCGAAACAGCGATGGCTCAGGAAGAGGGCTCTTTTCGCGAGTTATTTCGTCCTGGACTGCGAGTGGCTGTGCTCATCGGCATGGTTATGCCTTTGATCGACCAGACCACCGGCATCAATGTCATTGTGTTTTACGCGCCGACCATTTTTCAGCAAGCCGGGCAAAGCGATCCGATGGCCCTGTTGGGCGCTGTGGCGGTCGGTGTGATGAACTTGGTGGGTACGATCATAGGCATGCTGGTCATTGACCGGCTGGGCCGGAAACCGCTGGCTTATATCGGACTGAGCGGGATGTGTCTGTCGTTGATTCTGCTGGGATTCGTGTTTCAATCTGAAAGCACTCCCGGCATGCTGATCGGCGGATTGATGATCTCTTTTATCGCGTTTTATTCCTTCAGCCTGGGGTGTGTGGTGCTGTTGTTGGCGGCGGAAATATTTCCCAACAAAATTCGCGGCCGGGCCATGTCCCTGTCGCTGGTCAGCCTCTGGGTCTGGTGCACCATTGTGCCGATGACGTTTCCATTATTGTCCGAGGCGATCACGATCGCGCGCAGTTTTTGGATTTATGCCGTCATGTGTATTTTCGCCTGGATTTTTATTTGGCGGGTGGTCCCGGAGACCAAGGATAAAACTCTGGAAGAGATTGAATCATTCTGGAGAGCAAAAGGACGTCAATCAAACATCGAGGCGTAAGCGGATTGGCGTGCCGCCCCCTGGAGATTGGGCTAAAGCCCTCGTTTTTTTCAATACAAAAACCACGCGCTAAAGCGCATGGCAATGAAATAGGCGTCAAAGAGCAGTGGGAACCGGCGAAACCATTTCATCCTGAAAGAGAAATGATTATGACCAGGAGATAGAGCAAAGCCCCCTGATTCAGCATCTTAATAGCCACGCGCTTTAGCGCGTGGACAACAAAGCCGCCCCTCAAGGGCTTTAGCCCAATTTTAATTGGACGATCATAATTGTTAGCTGAAGCGCGTGGCAATGAAGGGGATTGTTATTTCGCACAGCATTTGCCATGGCGCGTGAATTGGCGTGCCGCCCCCCTGGAGATTGGGCTAAAGCCCTCGTTTTTTCAATACAAAAACCACGCGCTAAAGCGCGTGGCAATGAAGGGGAGTGTTGCTTTGTCTGGTATTCGCCATCGCGCGTGGCAATGAAATAGGCGTCAAAGAGCAGTGGGAACCGGCGAAACCATTTCATCCTGAAAGAGAAATGATTATGACCAGGAGATAGAGCAAAGCCCCCTGATTCAGCATCTTAATAGCCACGCGCTAAAGCGCGTGGCAATGAAATAGGCGTCAAAGAGCAGTGGGAACCGGCGAAACCATTTC
>DAIQOA010000077.1:8954-19127 GCA_036788095.1 bacterium
AAAGCCCCCTGATTCAGCATCTTAATAGCCACGCGCTTTAGCGCGTGGACAACAATGCCGCCCCCTGGAGATTGGGCTAAAGCCCTCGTTTTTTTAATACTAAAACCACGCGCTAAAGTGCGTGGCAATGAAGGGGAGTGTTGTTTTGTCTGGTATTCGCCATCGCGCGTGGCAATGAAATAGGCGTCAAAGAGCAGTGGGAACCGGCGAAACCATTTCATCCTGAAAGAGAAATGATTATGACCAGGAGATAGAGCAAAGCCCCCTGATTCAGCATCTTAATAGCCACGCGCTTTAGCGCGTGGATTGCCGATCAATCTCACCAGCCCATCCAGAATCGTCCAGGGGTTGGGCGGACAACCCGGAACATAGAGATCCACCGGCAGCATTCCCTCCACGCCGTTTTTTACCTGCTCGAAATCACGAAACAGCCCGCCGCTGATGGCGCAACTGCCGACCGCAATGACCAGCTTGGGCGAGGGCACGGCCTCCCAGGTCTTGAGCAGCGCCTGGTACATGTTTGCCGTCACCGGTCCGGTGATGAGCAATCCATCCGCATGCCGCGGCGACGCCACCATCTGGATGCCGAATCGGCCGAGATCAAACGCCAGGGTGTTGAGTACATTCACATCCACTTCGCAGCCATTGCAGCCGCCGGCGCTCACCTGGCGCAGTTTGAGAGATCGGTGGAACAGCCGCCGTTTTTCTCCGGTCAACGGCTCCAGCAACGGTTTTTCCTGCTGCCCTACCAGCAATCCGCTGCGGGTGCGGGAGGAGAGCTGATAGTCGCGGGTAAAGGAGATGGTCCCCGACGGGCAGACCGCGGCGCACTCGCCGCAAAAAATGCAGCGCCCCAGATCGATCAGGATTCGGTGCTCCGAAGCTAGCCGGCTGATGGCCGCCGTGGGACAGTGTTGGATGCACAGCCGGCAATCCCGGCTGCAAAGACCGGGGGTGATTTTCGGCAGACCGCGAAACCGGTCAGGCAGTGACTCGGGCGATGCCGGAAAGGATTGGGTGCGGCAGCCCTGGAGCAGACGGCTTTTTAGGATAGAGTACATTAGAGATCATACCCGCAATATGAGAGATTAAAGCTTTTATTGCACAACGGGAAATCAGAGATGGTCTGTCCGCGCAAGCACAGCGCCAATCCCGGCCAGTTGTGAAACGACGGATCGACCATTTTATAACGCGCCGGTTTGCCGTGGCGATCGGTGATCACAACGTGGCAGATCTCGCCGCGCCAACCTTCGCTCAACGCCACGGCAATACGGTTGGCGCTCATCGATAGAGTCCCGCTGTTGCGCAGGTCACCCGGCGGCAAGGACTCGACAAGTTCCTGAATGAACTCGATGGATCTCTGAATCTCCAGCCAACGCACCAAAGCGCGGCTGTAGACGTCGCCGGCATTGAGGGTGGAGACCGGAATATGAAAAAGCGAATAGATGCCGGTGGGAAAATCATGACGCACATCCCGGTAAACGCCGGAGGCACGCGCCGCCGGGCCGACTAGGCCGAGGTCCGTCGCCTGCCGGCAGGAAAGAACGCCGGTGGTCTCGAATCGCGACAACACCGATGACGAGTTCCACAACAGATTGACTGCTGCCGTGACCGCTTTTTCACCCTGGCGCAGCCGGGAAAGCAGTTCAGCGGCTCGTGCCGGTTCCAGATCATAGGCTACGCCGCCGATTCGCACCATTCCGCGGCCAAGCCGGCTGCCGCACAGCAGGGCGGTCATATTCAAAAAATCACCGCGAATGGCGCCGCATTGCGCTGCCGTGGGCAAAAAACCGACATCGCCGGCCAGAGCGCCGAGATCGCCGATATGGTTGGCCAATCGCTCCAGCTCCAGGGCCACGCCGCGCAGGGCTTGCGCCCTTGCCGGAACGCGCACTCGGCTGAGCCCTTCCACCGCCGTTGCATGGGTCACCGCATGGCCGATGGATGTGTCCCCGGCCGCGGTTTGCACGAGATGAAGCGAGTTACCCAGCGGCCAGGCGGTCAGCGCCTTTTCTATTCCACGATGCTGATAACCGAGCGAGATCTCCAGGTGATAGACGTTCTCTCCGTGGCACTGAAAGCGAAAATGGCCCGGCTCGATCACGCCGGCGTGCACCGGCCCCACAGCCACTTCATGGATCTCCTCGCCCTGCATTTTGAAAAAATCTGTGCGTCCGATCGCAGGCGTCGCCGGTGGGTTCGCGCCGGGCCAGTCGGCCGGGGCAAAGCGCACCGGTTTGAGCCAGGGATGGCCCTCAGGCATCACGCCTGTTTGCTCATAAATCTCTCGTTCAAAGAGATGGGCTTGCGGGCACTCGGGAGTCAAGGAGGGAAAACTTTCTTTCACGCTGCTGCAGAGTGCGTGCAACACGCCGTTCTGATCATCCGCCAGAACCGCGACCAGGCGAACGGTCTGACGTTGAGTGCGCACGGCAAAGAACGCAGAAAGGCGCGCGCCATCAGCAATGGCCGTCACCACTTTATCGCGAAAGCGGTGGACCGGGAGCGTGGGGAGCGCGGACCATTCGATGGATTCAGCGTTGCGCAGCGTGGCATAGCCGGCGTCTTTCATCGCACGCCCCCCAACTCGGCTGCGCCGACCGCGATCAATCGATCGAGCCAAGCTGGGATATGCACGCCGAGAAAACCGGTGAGAAGAAAAAGCAGCAGCGGCATCAGCCAAAGCACAGCCGGGAGCTTTTCTTTGCCGGTCTGCTGCGGGGCGCCCTGAACCATGGGCAAAAAGGAAGCGGCCATGGCGATAAAGATGACCGTCAACAGGAAAAGAAACAAAACAGCGACCGCGAGTCGGTTCTGTAAAACAGCCATGCCGAAGAGATTGAACTCGCTGACAAAAATGCCAAAGAGCGGCGTTCCCGAGATCGCCAGAAACCCGATCACCCACAGCCAGCTGACCGCGGGGTGGCTTTTGGATAATCCCGTGATCTGGCGGATCGACTTGGTGTTGAACAGCGATAGAATGTTGCCGCTGGTCAGGAACAGCCCGCCCTTGGTCAGCGAGTGGTTGACCGCATGCAAAAGGGAAAAATAAAAGGCGGTTGGACCCAGGCCGATCCCCACCGCTAGGATGCCCATATGCTCGACGCTCGAATAAGCTAAGAGCCGTTTATAGTCCGGTTGATTGAGGATGAACACCGCGGCCATGAGCATGGAGACCAGTCCAAAGATCAGCAGCACCTGCTGGGCAAAGGCCGCTTCGCCGGCCGCCCGGCAGATCTGATAGCTGCGCAGGATGGCGAGAAAGGCGCAGTTGAGCAGCACGCCGGACAGAAGCGACGAGACCACGGAGGGCGCTTCGCTGTGCGCGTCAGGCAACCAGGTGTGCATGGGCGCCAGTCCCATTTTGGTGCCATAGCCCACCAGCAAAAAGATAAAGGCGATGCGAGTCAGTCGCACATCCAACTGCGGCCCCATCTGCACAAGATGGCCGAGTATCAGCGAGGCCTGCCGGCCGCCGGCCGTGGCCGCGGCGCCGAGAAAAAACGTGCCGAACAGCGCCAGGGCGATGCCGACCGAACAGATGAGCAGATATTTCCAGGTTGCTTCCAGCGACTGGACGGTGCGATGAAAAAATATCAGCGGCGCACTGGCCAGGGTGGTCGCCTCCACCGCCACCCACAGCAGACCGAGATGATGCGACAGGGTGACCAGCGACATGGTGGCTAAAAAGATCAGCAGACAGGCGATGAAGAGGCGCTCCGGATCCCGCGAACCCGATTCCTGTCCGTGTGCCCGGCCGGCCAGATAGCTGGGGCCATACACGGCGCTGACGCAGAAAAGCAGACTGACGATCCCCAGGAACAGCAGTCCCAGGCTGTCGGCAGCCAGCCATCCGCCCCAGATGGGCTGCGGCGGATGCAAGATCATGGCGATCACCACCGCTCCGTGCACCAGCGCGGCGAGCAGCCAGAGGCGGCGGCGGAGAACAACCTGACGGACTCCAAAAGCCGCTGCTGCGAATAAAAGGGGGAGAAGTATGGCAGCTGCGATCACGACTAATCCTTCAATACGGTCAAATTTTCCACATCCAGATCATCAAAATAATATTTGATGTGATTCAGGATAATACCCATGATGAACACGCCGGCAAAGATATCCAGCAACACCCCCAGCTCAACCAGGAACGGCATCTGCGCGGCAAAAGAAAGTCCCAGCACATAGATGCCGTTTTCCATCGCCATGTAGCCGATCACCTGGGAGATGGCCTTTTTGCGGATGATGAGCATCAGCAGGCCGATCATCACCGCGGCCAGGGACACCGGAATCCACAACCGTGTAGAGACGGTGACCGGCAGCTGAAATTTTCTCGCCACCCAAAAGGAGAGCAGCACCACCCCCATGCCGGCCAGCAAGGAAGCGCCGTAGGGGATGTACGAGTCGATCTCCAATCCGATGTGAACCTCACGCGCCGCACGCGAGAGCAGACGCGGAATGAGGATCGCCTTGATCGCGCAGCTGCTGATGGCGATGATAAAAGCGTGCGGCGACCGCACCATGTCCGAGGAGAGAAAGGGTAGCAGCGACAGCATCACCCCCTGAAAGGCCAGCACCTTGATGGAGGCGCCGAGCCGGCTTGAGCTCAGCAGGTACAGGTCGCTGAGCAAGACCAGAAGCAGAACGATATCGATCAACGTTTGCATGGATCATCCCAAAATGATGTAGCTGAGCAAGCCGAGCGCGCCGGCCGCCATCAGCATGCGCGGCACGGCCGTCAGACGCAATCGCGCCATGGTGGATTCGATGACGCCGACGGCGGTGGCGATCAGAAAGAGCACGGCCACGGCGATGAGCGGCTGCAGCCAGCGCGGCGAGGGAAAGCTGGAGATGATCACCAGGGCGATGAACATGGACCAGATCCACAATTTGAGCGCAGCGCCGTAAAGGATATAAGCCAGGTCGGGTCCGCTGTGATCCAGCACCATGACTTCATGGATCATGGTCAGTTCCAGATGCGTGGTTGGATCGTCCACCGGGATGCGGCAGTTCTCCGTCAACAGAGCGGCGAACAGGCTCACCAGCAGCAGCGCCAGCGCAGGGCTGTCGGCATAGTTCACACCGGCAGCGTGGCTTTCGAAAATAGACGAGAGCGACAGCGAATTGGTGAAGCGCGCCAACGTGGCCAAGGAGAGAAAAAATATCAGCTCGGCAAAAATGGAAAAGAACGCCTCACGGCTGGCGCCCATGCCTTCAAAGGCCGATCCGGTGTCCAACGCCGCCAGAATAGTGAAAAACCGGCCGAGAGCGAACAGATAGGCGAAGACGATGAGATCAGCCTGAAAGGAGAGCAGTGCGCCGTATCCGGGCAGCGGCAACAGACACAACGAGGCGATCAGGGCGGACAAGGTCACCATGGGGGCAATATAAAAAAGAGGACTGGTGGATTTGCTGTACACCGCACCCTTGCGCAGCAAACGAAACAGATCATGATAGGGCTGCAGGACAGGACTGCCCTTGCGGCCGGCGAAAAGGGCTTTGACGCGGACGATCCATCCGGTCAGCAGGGGCGCAGCCAGCAGCGACGCTATAAAGAATAACAGTGCGGGAAGTTTCATCGAAGCCCTCCAAACCAGAACAACAGCGCCAGCAGCGCGACGGCGATATAGAGGATGTACAGGGAGATGCGGCCGCGCTGCATCCACTGCAGCTGGTGAAAGAGCCAGGCGATGGCAGCGAACAACGGACGATACCCTTTTTCAATAAACATATCAGGTGTGTGTGAGATATATTTTCCCGTTTCAGGAAAAAAGCCCTGCGGCGTCTCTTTGACGGTCTGGGTGCGCAACAACCAGTTTGTCTGGTCGATCACCGGCTGAACAAAAGAAGAGGCGGTGTACTGCATGCGGCTGTCGGGCTCGAGATAGCCGCAATCCCAGGTGCCTGACTTTTGAACCCCTTGAACAGCCAGCGGTCTGCGGCGCAGCCACCACAACAGCAAAAAGACGCCGGCGACAGTCACCGCGACGAGCGAGAGATAGATCAGCGGCTGCGCTATTTTCATCAGTTCAGCGGTGATGGCCGCCGACGCCAACGGGGTGGTTGCCGCCAGCACCGGCTTGAGCAGGGGCAGGACCAGGATCGGCGCCAGACCCAGCAGTATGCACAGCGCGGTCAGGATCACGATGGGAATCCGCATGCCGGCGGCTGGATCCGCGGCGTTGGCGCCGACCGCCGTCCGTGCTTCCCCTAAAAAGATCACGCCCATGGCTTTGGTAAAACAGGCCACTGCCAGGCCGCCGATGGCCGCCAATCCCAGCAGGCTCATCAGCGGCAGAGCGGTCGCCCTCTTGGCCTCAGAGGCCACGGCGCTGAATGAGGCGAAATAGATCATCAGTTCGCTGACAAATCCGTTCAGCAGCGGCAGCCCCGAGATGGCCGCTGCTCCGATTAAAAACGCCGCGGCGGTTACGGGCATGCGCTTCTGCAGACCGCCCAGTTGATCGATCTCCAATGTGTGCAGCTGTTGCTTCACCGCACCGGCGGCCATAAAGAGCAAACTCTTAAAGATCGAATGATTGAACACGTGCAAAATGCATCCGCCGAAGCCAAAGACGATGAGCGTGTTCTCCTGCAGATTCACGCCAAGCACGCCTAATCCCAAGCCGATGGCCATGATGCCGATGTTCTCGACGCTGTGATACGCGAGCAGCCGTTTGAGATCGTGTTGCGCCAGAGCAAAGAGAACGCCCAGCAGACCGGTGATCAACCCGACTGTCACCAACACAGCGCCCCACCAATAGGGCGGCATGGTCAACCAGGAGAGAGTGCGCAGCAGGCCGTAGAGACCCATCTTGATCATCACCCCGGACATCAGGGCGGAGACATGGCTGGGCGCCGCCGGATGCGCTTCCGGCAGCCACACGTGCAGCGGTACGAAACCCGCTTTGGCGCCGAATCCGATCAGGCTGAGCAGGAAGAGCAGACTCTGCGTTTTTTGATCAGCGAAAATGATCCGGCCAAAGTGGATGAAATCCATAGAGCCGCCGGTTTTTCCCGCGAACAGCCAGAACATCAGAAACAGAAAAACAACGCCGATGTGGGCAGCGATCAAATAGATCAGTCCGGCCTTTTGCGTCTGCGGTTTTTCGTCCTCAAAGGTGACGAGGAAAAAAGCGGACAGGGACATGATCTCCCAGGCGATGATGAACAACAGGCCGTTGGCCGCCGTCGCCACCAGCGCCATGCCCAACACCAAAAGGTTGAACCAAAAGGTTGAGACGCCTCGCGCGGTGACGGTGCCTTCGCGGCCAAGATACCCGGCGCCATAGATGGCGGCCAGGGAGGCGATGGTAAAGATGATCAGCAGAAAAAATGCGGAGAGCGCGTCCACCGCCAGGGTGAACGAACCATAGGGAAGGGCGAGGGAGAGATCGATGAATATCGGTTCAGCGAAAAACAACCCCTGGACCACAGCCGGCGCTGCCAGCAGACCCGCCAGCGGCGTGCTGATCGCCCCCATGCGTCTGGCCGCTGTTTCTCTAGCGCGGCAGACCGCCGCGGCGATGCCGCTGAAAAGAAGCAGCATCAGGGCGAAGAGGAAGAGCAGGGCCGGCAGAGTCATGATGCCGCCTTGCCAAAATCCGGCTCGATCTGTTTCAGCCGGTCGAGGATCTCTTCACGGATGCCGGGCTGGGCCAGGATTTTGCGCCAGGATTCATCTTTGAGCGCATAGGAGAGCCGTGACAACAGGTGCAGATGCGCGCGAATCGTCGGGCTGACCAGGGTGAAAATAATATTTACCGGAACCCCGTCCGGAGCATCGAAATCGATGGGCGTTTCGAGAAAAGAGAGCGAGATGATGGGCCTGGAGACGTGCAGTACGATGGGACTGCGCGGATGCGGAATGGCGATGCCGTTGCCGATCGCCGTGGAACCCAGCGACTCGCGCGCCATCAGTACCTGGAGGAGAAAGTCGATGTCCACTTCCTCCGGCAGCCGTATCTGCGCGACAATGGAGCGCAGGACGCTCTCTTTGTCCTTGCCGCCGACCCGGTAATAGACGCCGCCCGCCTCGATGGCTCTGGAAAGAGCCGGCAGCTCGCCGGTATCCGGCTCGGAGAAAATTTCCGGCGATACCGGAATCTTTTGCGCCGTGGCCCATTCCAGCATCTCGACCCGGTTGAAGCGGTACTGTTCGTTCACCTTGTAGGCCGGCAGGTTGGCGGATTGGATCCAGCGGTAGACGGTCCGTTCACTGACATTGAACAGCCTGACTACGTCTTTTACCGTCAATTCCATGATATTTATGCACCTTGCTCGTCAAGTTTCAAAAGGTTATGACAATTGCGACATAATGTAGACAATTATGCATAAATCTGCAAAGACTTTTTCATGTATTGCTTTTTCCTTTCCCGACGCGTATATTATCTTTAAGCAGATATAACTGAGGATAAGGAATCGTGAAGATTGACACTCTGGTTCTGGGGCCCTTTCAGGTAAATTGTTACTTGCTTTTCTGGGATGACGGGCAGGGGGCAGCGCTCGTCGATCCTGGGCATGACGCTGCCCGGATCATCAGGGCGGCGGGCGACCGTTCCGTGTCGCATATTTTCCTGACCCATGCCCATATCGATCACATCGGCGCCGTAGCGGAGCTGCAGCGCCGCTATAACGCGCAAGTGGTCATGGATGAGCGTGAGCTCCCTCTGCTGCAGAACGCCGGGCGGCAGGCTGCGATGTTCGGACTGCCGGCGCCGGAAAGTTTTGCAGCGGACCAATATGCTCAGGACAATGGCCTTTTTTCATTTGCCAATGAAACCGTTCAGGTGCTCTCAACGCCGGGCCATTCTCCCGGCGGTCTCTCTTTTCTCGTCGGCGACCGGGTCTTTACCGGTGATGCGCTTTTCTACGACAGCATCGGCCGCACCGATTTGCACGGCGGATCGGCGATGGTGTTGCTCCATTCCATACAAACCCGGCTTTTTATTCTGCCGGGCCACACGCAGGTTTTTCCCGGTCATGGGCCTACCACCACCATCGATCGTGAGAGGCGCTGCAATCCATTCTTTTGACTTGCCTTTCAAGTAAAAAATAACTAAACTGATATGCTATAGAATAAATGCACCTTGCCATGGATCAAACAAGGGAGCCATTATGGCGGACGTGCTGCAAATCACAGGGCCTTTGGTGCAGGTGCGTGAGGATGAATGCAAGGGGTGCGGCCTGTGCATCCAAGTATGCCCTGAAAAAGTGCTTTTTGAACAAAACCATTTGAACCGGATGGGATATCACCCGGCCGGATACCGTGGACAGGGTTGCAGTGGATGCGGTTATTGTTTTTACCAGTGTCCGGAGCCGGGCGCGATCACGGTGTATAAAAAAGGGTATGTCGGAGAGGAGGTTCGATGATATGTCCAAGCAGCTCATCAAGGGAAATGATGCTGTAGTCAAGGGCGCCATTTTGGCCGGTTGCCGGTTTTTTTTCGGCTATCCGATAACGCCTGCCTCCGAGATCGCAGAGGATGCCGCTTATTATCTGCCTTTGGTCGGAGGCGTTTTTTTACAGGCCGAGAGTGAGATCGCGTCTATCAATATGGTGTACGGCGCCGCCGGATGCGGCGTGCGCACCATGACCGCCTCTTCCAGTCCGGGCATCAGTTTGAAAATGGAGGGCATTTCCTATTGCGCGGGCGCCGAGCTGCCGTTGGTGTTGGTGGATGTAAGCCGCGGCGGACCGGGTTTGGGCAACATCGGCCCGGAACAGGGCGACTATAATCAAATCGTCAAAGGTGGCGGGCACGGCAACTACAAATTGATCGTGCTGGCGCCGAACAGCAGTCAGGAGATGTGCGACCTGACGATGCTCTGTTTCGAACTGGCGGACCGCTATCGCATGCCGGTGGTTCTGATGGCCGATGGGTTTATCGGCCAGATGATGGAGCCGGTGGAATTCCCGCCGCCGGTGGATCATCTGCCGGAAAAACCCTGGGCGATCCAGGGCGATGCGCAGGATGAAAACCGCATCATCACCTCCATCCAATTGGAACCCGAGCTATTGGAAAAGCACAACCAGCATCTGCAGGAGAAATACGCGCAGATCAGCAAGCGCGAGGTGCGCTATGAGGATTATCAGGTCGAGGACGCCGATTTCGTGTTCATCGGCTATGGCGTGGTCTCGCGCATTCTGCAGACCGTGGTCGACGATCTACGCAGTCA
>DAIQOA010000078.1:0-19055 GCA_036788095.1 bacterium
GCCGATCAACAGAATGACGTTTTTCACTTGATCGTGGTTGACGATCTCCAGACGCGATCCTTCCGGCGCCGGCTGATACTGAACGGCACCGTGCGCTTCGGCGGACACCAACCATAAAGCGAAGAAAAAACGCAGCAGACTAAGTGAAGACAGGTTCATAAGTTCTTTTCTATTTTGTGAATGTATTCCCTCATGCGATCATCGGATCAAGTCGCATTCAGCACCCCCCTACTGAATAGCAATTAACACAACGTCGGAAAAGAATATTTCCGTTTAATTTTGATCATTCACTGCCCTACGGCAGGATGCGGCGGTCCCAATGGTTCTGTTGAAAAAAAAACATTGCGCTTACAAGTTTTTACTGCTATTTTTCTGAAACGACAAGTCCGGTGAAAAAGACAGAGGTGCCTTGTGACCAGATCGAATAAAATCATATGGCTGGGATGTTTGCTGTGCTGGATGTTCACTGGGGTTGGTTTGGCGGATGATTGGCCCACCTACCATCATGATGCTCATCGCAGCGCCATGACCGCCGAGTCCTTAACGCCGCCGTTGTATGAGGATTGGCGATATCAGCCGTTGTATGCGCCGCAGCCGGCATGGCCCGAACCGGCCAGAACCGATTACTGGCATCGGATGCAGAATTTAAAGGCCCGCGTCATCTATGATCGAGCGTTTCATCCCATTCTGGTTGGCGAGCGATTTTTTTTCGCCTCTTCCTCCGACGATTGTATCTATTGCATCGATGCCGTCAGCGGCGAAGAGCGATGGCACTTTGCCACCGAAGGTCCGGTTCGCCTGGCGCCCACCTGGAACAAGGGCCGGCTGTATGTCGGTTCCGATGACGGCTGCGTCTACTGCCTGCAGGCCGACACCGGCGTGCTGATCTGGAAATGGCGCCACCCTGATCCTCCGAGGTTGATCCCCGGCAACGAGCGCATTATCTCCCATCGCCCGGTGCGCACCGGGCTGATCGTAGAAAATGAACGCGTGCTTTTTTTCACCGGTCTGTTTCCCGACGAGGGCGTCGATTGGTTTGAATTGAACGCCGCGGACGGATCGGTCAATCGGCGGCAGCAGGATCTTGATATTTCACCCCAGGGCTATGTGTGGCTGGCCAAGGATAAACTCTATGTTCCCACCGGCCGAACTGCGCCGGCCATCTTTAGCAAGAGCACGGGCGAAAAACTCGGCAAGCTCCAAGAGACCGGCGGCACTTTTGCCTTTTTAGAGGACGATCAACCCATCTTTGTCCCCGCTAAGCTGGGAGAAGTGCGGGCGGACAAAGATTTCTCCAATCCCGTGGTCACCTACAGCGGCGAGCAGATCATCGTCCACGGCACGATCTCTTTTCTACGCTCAGACAGCCAGATCACCGCCGTATATCGCCATCAATTCAGTGAGATCCACCGGGACACGGAAAAACTGCGCAAACAGCGCGGCGAACTGGCGGAGAAACTCTGGGATCTGCGCGAACAGCGAAAACTGCGCCGTGACTCGAATCCTAAAAAAATAGATCAGGAGATCGATCGCACCATTGAAAAACTGGCCGAATTAGATCAGACCTTGGACGGCCGGAACCGCACCGGCATCAAATGGCAGCGCCGCATCGATGACTCGTACGCCATGATTCTGGCCGGCTCGACTTTATTCCTGGGCGGCGACAACCTAATCACCGCGCTCTCTGCCGAGGACGGGCGCGTTTTATGGAAAAACGCGATCCATGGCAAAGGATACGGCCTGGCGGCTGCCAACGGACGGCTGGTGGTCAGCACAGACCTGGGCACGCTCCATTGCTTCTCCACCACAAAAATTGTTCGGCACAAAGTCATAGAGCAGAGACAAAAACCCGTCGTCCTTTCCTCCTCCTCCACTTCGCCGGACTATGCACAGATCGCCGACCGTCTTCTCAGCGAATCAGGGATTCGGCAGGGCTATTGCCTGGTGTTGGGCAATGGCAGTGGAGAACTGGCGCTGGCGCTAGCCCGGAAATCCAAACTAAAAATTGTCGGCCTGGACGACGATCCGGTCCGGGCAGCTGCGGCGCGGGCGTTTTTACATCCGACTGGACTGTTGGGGAAACAGATCAGCATCTGCACAGGCGATCTGCGGCACTTGCCGTTCAGCCAGTATTTTGCCAACCTCATCGTATCTGAGCAGGCGCTGACCCGCAACGCCATCACCACTCCTCCTGACGAAGTGCTGCGGGTTCTTCGTCCCTTTGGCGGCAAAGCGGTTTTGGCCTTCCGGCCAGGGGCTTCAGAATGGGTGGATCAGGCCCAGGTCAAGGGGTGGCGTATCGACAGCGGTCAATACCTTTTTACGGTCTTGACACGCGGGGCAGCAACCGGGAGCGGCGAATGGACGCATCTCTACGCCGATGCCGCCAACACCTCTTGCAGCAAGGATGAATTGCTCGGCCCGGTACAGATCCAGTGGTTCGGCCAACCGGGCCCGCGCGATATCATCAACCGCCATAGCCGCCCCATGTCGCCGCTGTTCAAGGACGGCCGCGTCTTTGTTCCGGCGAACGACAAGATCATCACCATCGACGCCTACAACGGCGCGCCGCTGTGGGAAACGGCCGTGCCGCAGTCGCGCCGACTGGGCGCGCTCAAGGATTGCGGGCAAATGGCGGTGATCGATGAAGCGTTGTACATCGCCGCCCAGGAGCGCTGCTGGCACATCAACGCGGCCACTGGCGAGGTGATCGGCAAATATGCGGCGCCGCAGTTGATTCAGGGCCAGCGCCGTGAGTGGGGCTATCTGGCGACTGTGGGGGATCAGCTCTTCGGCAGCGGCAAACAGCCCGGCGCTTCGTTCCGCGAAATGGCGCGCCTGAACTGCGATGAACTCGAAGGCGACTTTCGTGAGATGATCTGCAGCGACTACCTGTTCTCCATGGACCGACGTACCGGCGGCTTAAAGTGGACCTATCAAAACGGCGTGATGTTCAACAACACCATCGCCATCGGCGACGGCCACCTCTATCTGATCGAGAGCCGGAACGCCAAAGCCCGGTCGGATAGCGACGGCCGCATGCGGGTTGATTTTTTCTGCAAAGGCGATGACCATCTCATCAAATTGAATCAACTCACCGGCGAAAAAATATGGGAGAAATCGTTTCACTTTCCCTATTCTCAGATCATGTACCTGAGCTATGCTCAGGAAAAATTGCTGGTGGTGGGCTCGTTCAACGTCGGCGCCAATGTGCATTACGGCCTGTTCGCCTTTGACAGCCGCAGCGGCGATCTGGTCTGGCAGAACAGTTACAAAGGCGACTCGATCGGCGGAGAGCACGGCGAGCAGTGGCAGCACCCGGTTATCATCGGAAACATGATCTATCAGCGGCCCTACGCCTTTGATCTGAACACCGGCCGCCAGGCCAACTATGTGCTGCATCGCGGCGGCGGCGGCTGCGGCGGCCTGTCCGGTTCCGCGCATTACCTTTATGGACGCGGCAGCAATCCGCGCATCTACGAATTGACCGAAGGCGAAACCAGCGGCGTCCCGCTGACGCGCGTCAGCCGTCCCGGCTGCTGGATCAACATCGTCGCTGCCGGCGGATTGATCCTGATTCCGGAATCTTCTTCAGGCTGCACCTGCGCCTATCCGATCCAGACCTCGATCGCATTGGCGCCCGAATCCTGACCCAGCTGGAGCCATCTGTTCAGTGTTTCCCACTCATCAAGGAAAAACACTCATGGGCAAAAAATGTTCTTTTCTCTGGCTGCTGACGCTGGCCTGTTTGCCGCTGCAAGCCGGCCAGGCGCCGGCAGATTTTCCAAAATTTTATGTTCCGGGATTTGAGCGGGAGATGGCGGTTCTGCGCAACCTGTTCTGGCTGCACTATGAACCGGCCGGCCCCTTGTGTCCCTTGTGGGATGAATGGATGACCCTGTCCACCCTTTGGCCGGCTTGCACGCCTGATTCGGCCCTGGCCACCATGCGCGAGCGTTGGCGCACTGCGTTGATGGATCGCATCATCAATGCAGAAGGGTATGTGCTCACCCAGCAGCATGACGGGCCTGCCCACGCCGAAGGGTGGCCATTTCCCAGATGGATGGAGGCCGGCGGCATTGGCTGGCATTTTCGCGGTACTGGCGTGCCGGGCTATGAAGCTCCGCTGGTCACGCCGGAAGGATGGACTCTCCAACAGGCAAAGGCCGATTCGGTCAATGACAAGGGCTGGCTCATCCATCTCACCGGGCCTCATGCCAGCGTACAACCGCCCTCCTTTTCCATCGACGCTGCAAGCGCACCCTGGCTGCGGCTGAACTGGTGGGCAAGCGGATTGACCGACGCCGATCCCTATGTGGAATGGACGACCGTCGAGCAGCCCAGCTACAGCCCGGAGCGGCGCGCCTATTTTTCGCCCGCCGAATCCGGCGGCCGGCTTCTCTTCAGCCCGCCCATGGGACCGCAGTCCACCCGGCAGTTTAAAGCGCAAGTGGTCGAAACCCGCACCATGATTCCGGTCTACCGCGTGCCGGGCTGGAAAGGCACCCTAACGTCACTGCGCATCTGTTTCGGCAATTCCAGCACAGGCCAGGTGGTCATCAAATCCTTCCACACCGCATGCGACACACGCCACACGGTCAACAACACGGCATTCCTGCGCGGCTGTATTTCCTATTTCTTGTGGACGCGCGACCTCGACTTTTTGCGCCGGCAGATCGGCCGTATGCGCACCGCCATGCATTTTATGATGAACGAATTCCAGACGCGCGACAGAAACTGCGTCTACACCACCTGGCCGGGCCATGAAGGCCGCAGCGGTGTGACCTGGGATCAGACAGGGGCCAAAGTGATCCGCCGCAACCAAGGCATCGGCAGCAATTATTGGGACCTGCTGCCGTTCGGCGGCGAAGATGCGCTGGCGACCATCTACTATTATGACGCCGTGCTGGATCTGGCCGGATTAGAAGAACAAATCCTTCGCCATCCGCAGTGGTGTGTGCCCGGCGGCGCCGAGGCCTTTCAGCCGGCGGATCTGCGCGACCACGCCCAGCGGGTCAAGCAGTACGGCGGCCGGCGCTTTTGGAATGAAAAGACCGGCCGATTCGGCACCGTGGACTTGGATGGCGTGCTCCACGATTATGGATTCACCTTTCTCAACAACGAAGCGATCTATTACGATTTCGCTTCAGCGCAACAGGCCGAATCCATCCGTTCCTGGATCTCCGGCCGCCGTACGGTCGCGGGCGATACCTCGTCCGGCGCTGACATCTATCATTGGCGCTTTGGCCCCCGCTCCACTACACGGCGGAACATCGATTACTATTACTGGGCCTGGTCGAATCCCGAACGCATCCCCTGGGGCTTTCAGGTGCAGGACGGCGGCGCAGTGCTGGGCTTTTCCTATCATGACCTCATGGCCCGGCTGCTCACCGAAGGTCCGGACGATGCCTGGCGACGGTTGCGGGAGATCATCCGTTGGTTTGAAGAGACCCAGACTGCCGGAGGCTATCGCGCCTTTTATAAAGATCCGAAAAACGGCACCATGCAGGGCAGCAACGTGGCCGGTGGTTTGGGTTTGGACAAAGAATTTTTTGAAAGCATTCTCGTTCCCCAGGTCATGTTGTATGGCTTTCTCGGTTTTCAGCCCACTGCGGATGGATGCGCCATCCATCCACGGTTGCCGAAAGAGTGGCCGGCGGTGACGATCACCGGCATACGTCTTCATGGCTGCATTGTGGAAATCACCGCGGATCGCAAAGCCATTAGGGTACAAGGCGTCGCGGCGCCCGGGGAGACGCTCGTGGTCGATCTACCGGCTGGCGTGCGGCTCACTCCGGACAGCGCTCCCTTTGTCCGCGCGAAATGACCGCGGATCAGCCCATCAATAAAACCATGCGGGAAACCTTCATGAAGCGAAAAGCACTCTTATTCTTCCTTGGCCTTCTTCTGGCTTTTGGCATGGCCGACGCAACCGCCTGCCGCTACACCGTACGCGAGATCGGCTACAGCCGTGCCTATGCCACTCCCTATCAGCTGCTGTTGCCCATGCCGGAGGGTTTCCCTGAAGCGCTGCGCAGCGAAGCGGAAAAACTCTGCCGCACAGCGCTCGGCGATGCCAACATCAGCGCCCGGCTTGCCGGCCGGCAAGAGCTCGACAGCCTGACGGCCGCCCACTCTGAACCGCGGGCCAAAGAAAATGAAGCACTGCTCATTTCACCGCGGGGACGAATCCTTCGATACGGGATCTCGTTGACGCTGGACAACTGGAAATCAGCCCTGTGGGATATTCTCGACTGGGCCTGCCTCTCCCCTGTTCGCAAGCAACTCAACCAGCGACTGACTCAGTCTTATTGCGTGGTGCTGTTTCTGCCCGGCCGCGATAGCCGGGAGAATGCGTTGTATCAGGCGCGGGCGGAACAAAGCATCCAGGAGATAAAAAAAATCATGCCGGGCCTGCCCAAACCTGTATCACAGGCGCCGGCGTTGATCATCCTGGATCCGGATCAAATGCGCCAGGAAGATCTGCTGCTCTGGAGTCTCGAGTGCGACAGCCAAACGGCCCATCCACGCGCTGCGGTGATATATGGAAGAGCGCGGCGCCTGGGCCCGGTGTTGGAACAGGAGACCTTTACCGAGCAGAATCTGATCAGTCTGCTGGCGCTGGTCGGCGCGGATTGCGAATGCGGATTGGACCGCTCCGGAATTCTCGGCCTGATGCTGCCCAGCCGTTGGGGCGGCGGGCTGCAACAGACGACTGCCGATGAACTGGGATTCGATGTGGAAAATCCCACCGTGCTCATGGAGATGGAACAGATCCTTTCGCTGAACGCCCCGGCGCCTGCAGGCGCCGCCAGGGCCTCAGACCTGATCGCCGGCTATCGCGAAGAATTGGTCGAGCTGCTGACCCCGTCGGCCGTCCCGTCCGCCGCGGAAAAACCGATAACGGCACCCCGCTCGCTGCGCTCCATTTTTTTATTCTCGTTTCTTGCCATCGGTGGCGTGCTCGCACTGGCCGCTCTTTGGGTCCACTGGAAAATGAAAAAGAGAAACCAGGTATGATCAAACAGGTATTGCAGGAAGCGCGGTTTCGCAAGTTCACCTTTCTCCTCAGCGCCCTGGCGGTCACCCTCGCCGTCGCGCTGGTGGTCTTTTTTCTGACGACCAGCGAGGCGTCCAATCGCGAGACCATCCGCCTGACGCGCGATATGGGATTCAATCTGCGCATCGTTGCAGCGACCACGGATATGGATCATTTCTGGCTGCACGGCTTTTCGGATCAGCTGATGCCGGAGAGCTGGGTGGACCGGTTTGTCCACTATCCCAAATTCTCCTTTGCCCATGTCACCGCCACGCTGCAGCAACGGCTGCGCTGGCGCGATCGGCAGGTGGTGCTCACCGGACTCTCCCGCGAGATCGAACCCGGCGGCAAGGTGAAAACAGCCATGACCTATCATCTGGCGCCGGGCCGGGTGATCATCGGATACGGGCCGGCCAGCGCTCTGGACCTCCGCGCGGGGCAGAGCGTCCGCATTCTAGACACGGATTTCCAAGTGGAGAGAACGCTGGCCGAAACCGGCAGCGAAGAGGACCAGTGGATCTATCTGGACCTGGAGTCACTGCAACAGCTGCTGCATCTGCAAGGAAAGATCAGCGAGATCAAGGCGCTCAATTGCCTGTGCCTGACCACAGACCAGCAGGATCCCCTGCTGATGCTGCGCGACCAGCTCAGCCAGGTGCTTCCGCAGGCACAGGTGGTCATGAACAAAACTATCGCCATGGCGCGGGAAAGACAACGCCTGACCATGGAACGATATTTTGCCGTGCTGCTGCCGGCGCTGTTGATCGGCTGCGGCATCTTTATCGCCGCGCTGTCCATGATCAACGTCCGGGATCGGGCGCGGGAGATCGGCATTCTGCGCGCCATGGGATACGGATCCGGTCGCATCGTCGTTCTGTTTCTGAGCCGAGCCCTGCTGCTGGGCCTCATCGGCGGCCTGTTGGGATTTATCCTCGGCGCCCTGGCCAGCCTCTATTTGGGTCCCAGCGTGTTCAAGATAACCGGTAAAACCATTTTGCCCATGTACGACCTGTTAGTGTGGAGTCTGATCCTTGCCCCCCTGTTCGCCGCTCTGGCCGCCTCGATACCGGCCGCCTATGCGGTCAATCAGGACCCTGCCAATCTATTGCGGGAAAACTGACCATGATGGAGTTACTGCAGGTAGCCAAAGTCTATCAAAAAAATTCTCAACGCATCATCGCTCTGGAGAATATCACTCTCACAATCAGCCGGGGCGAATTCGTCCTGGTCTGCGGCCCCAGCGGCAGCGGAAAATCCACCCTGCTGTTGACTCTGGGCGCCATGATTCAACCGAGCGCTGGCGCCGTGCGCTTTAACGGCCGGGAAATCCACCGCGCAACGGAAAAAGAGCGCACCCTCTTCCGCGGACAACACCTGGGATTCGTATTCCAGATGTTCAACCTGCTGCCCTATATGACGGTACTGGAAAATGTACTGATGGGACAGGTGTTGCGTCAGCCTGGGGATGAAGCCACAGCCAGGCAGTGGCTGGAACGATTGCATCTGCAAGACCGGCTGCAGCATAAGCCTTCAGAGTTGAGCGTGGGCGAGTGCCAGCGCGTGGCCATGGCCAGGGCGCTGATCAAAAAACCTCGAATGCTGCTGGCCGATGAGCCCACCGGCAACCTCGATGAGGCCAACGCCGGCCAGATTCTGACCGCGCTGTCGGAATATCATCGCCAGGGAGGAACGGTGGTGATGGTGACCCATGGGAGCACAAGGACTATCCACGCTGACCGGACGGTCTATCTTGAACAGGGCAGGTTGGTTGCTTAGAGACGGCTCTTCGCTTCAGGGAAGATAAAAGGGTATGGTAACAACTACTGTCATAACCTAATCTGGATGGGGATGCCCACCCGCTTCTGCCCATTTCATTCGCCTCGAGATTCTTCAGAGCTTTTCAGAACGTTGCTCAGGAAAATGATGATCAGCGTTCGATCCAGAGTTTAGTCCTACATCAGCCCTCGCTTTTTCAGCAGCGGTTCAATGCCCGGTTCCCGGCCGCGAAAGCGTTTGTACAAGGTCATCGCCTCCTCGCTGCCGCCGGCGCCGAGGATGTGCTTGCGAAAGGCGGACGCATAGGTTTGATCAAAAAGGCTGCTCTCTTTAAAGGCCTGAAAGGCATCGGCGTCCAGTACCTCTGCCCAGATGTAGGCGTAATAGCCCGAGGAATAGCCGCCGGAAAAAATATGGCGGAAATAGGGACTGCGGTAACGGGATGCGATCTCCGGGATCAGGCCGATGCGCGCCAGCGACTGCCCTTCAAAAAGCGTGGCGTCATGTTCGATGGGTTCTCGCAGCGTGTGCCAGTCCATGTCCAGATAAGAAGCGGCGAGATATTCGACCGTGGCAAAGCCCTGGTTGAAATGGCCTGATTGTTCGATTTTTGCGATCAGTTCATCCGGCATGGCGGCGCCACTCTGATAGTGTTTGGCATAAGTTCTGAGCACCTGAGGTTCAAACGCCCAGTTCTCCATGATCTGCGACGGCAGCTCGACAAAATCTCGGGCCACCGAGGTGCCGGCGATCATGGGATAGGTGCAATCGGAGAGCAGGCCGTGCAGGGCATGGCCGAACTCGTGAAACATGGTCTCGACCTCATCGAGGCTAAGCAGCGCCGGCCTGTCGGCCGTGGGCTTGCTGAAATTGCCGACATTGACGATCACCGGCGTTTGCCGGCCGCCGAGTTTTTGCTGGCCGCGGTATTCGCTCATCCAGGCGCCGCCCCGTTTGCTGGCGCGTGGAAAATAGTCTACAAACAGGAGGCCGATGTGACGGCCATCCGCCTCTTTCACCTCAAACGCGCGCACATCCGGGTGATACACCGGAATATCCTTGCGCTCCGTGAAGGTGATGCCCCACAGCTTTTGCGCCACGCCAAAAACACCGCTGCGCACATTCTCCAGTTTGAAATAGGGACGCAACGCCTCTTCGTCCAGAGCATACTTTTCTTTTTTCACTTTTTCCGCATAATACCACCAATCCCATGGCTGCAGCTGGAATCCGCCTTTTTCCCGGTCTATGATCGCCTGCATGTCAGCGACCTCCTGGCGGCTGCGCTCCTTGGCCGGCCGCCACAGCTGATCCAGCAGGGCGTAAACGTTTTCCGGCTTTTTCGCCATGTTCTCTTCAAGCACGAAATCCGCATGACTGGGATATCCGAGCAGATTGGCCTTGCGTACGCGCAGCGCGGCTATTTTGCTCAGGATCTTTTTATTGTCATACTCATTGTTTTGATCCCCGCGTTGAAGATAAGCCTCATAGATCTGCCGGCGCAACACGCGGTTCTCCGCGTATTGCAGAAAAGGAAAGATGCTGGGCGCCTGGAGAGTGAAAACCCATTTGCCGCTATGGCCGCATTCCGCGGCCGCTTCGGCTGCCGCGGAAACCATTGCCGGCGGCAGTCCGGCGAGATCGCCGGACTGGTCGATGATCAGGCTGTAATCGTTGGTCTCCTTGAGCACATGGTCGCCGAACTTGAGCGTGAGCAGAGCCAGCTCCTGATTGATGGCGCGCAACTGCTCTTGTTGTGCTCCCTCGAGATTGGCGCCGCCGCGGACAAACTCGCGATAGTACCGGGTAAGCACCATCTCTTGTTCCGCGGTCAGGCCGAGTTCTTCCTTTTGTTCATAGACCGCCTTGATGCGCTGAAACAGCTTGGCGTTAAGCCGAATATCGTCGCCATGGCTGGAGCGTAGCGGCGACGCCTCCTCGGCGATCTTTTGCAGCGCCTCGCTGGTCAGCGCCGAGGTCATGTTGTCGAACACATTGGTGAGCCGAGTGAGCACACGGCCGCCGAGTTCGAGCGCATCGATGGTGTTGGCAAAGGTCGGGGGCTGAGGATTGTCAGCGATGGCGGCGATCTCCTGCTGGTGCAGACGAATGCCCTCCTTGATCGCCGGCAGATAATGCTCGTTTTTAATTTTGCTAAAGGGCGGAACGCCAAAGGGGGTTTTGAACTCTTTGAGCAGGGGATTTTCCTCTGCCAACGCCGTATTCAAGCAACAGGTCAGACACAACAGCGCACTCACTATCTCTTTCATGGATTTCCTCGCAACAGGTTAATGATTGAACAGGGATTCATAAATAAATCTCTGCGTAAACCGTTTTTAATTCACCGTTGTTGAGCCCGGTGATTTTGTGGGGCATTCCTCTTTCCCCATCCAAACGATCAGGCTATCATTCCGCGGCTTTTCTTCGCGGCCAAAACTTGATTACATAAAAAGATCCCAGCATCAGCAGCAGCACGCCCCACCATAGGTCCGCGTGCAGATCCCATAACCGGACCCGCGCATCCGCCGGAGGCGGCGACAGCCAATGAAACAGACCCGCGCCCAGTATCAACAAACCGTAGATCAACACTATTCCACCGATAAAAAACCAGATCGGTATTTGTTTTTCATCATGGCTTTCCATAGCTTCCTCACCAGAAAAGTAAATTGACGGCGATCAGCACCAGGGCGACAACGCTGGCCCAAAAGACGGGCTTCTGGTACCACGGACAGTCGGCTTCTTTGGGCCGCGGCGTAAGCCCCATCACCAGATTCTTCAGCTCCGCATCGGACTTGGGTTTGGTAAAGAGGCTCACCATCACGGTGATCAGCACGCACACCACCAAGGACCACCAGCCGCTGTACATGTTCACCGCCATGGGCTTGGCCTTTTCTGAACGCGCAATGACCTTGGCATGATCCGGATTGAACGCAGCCGGCGCAAAGCGTTTGGAAATCAAGGTCGAACGCACCTCCACCCCCGGTTTCAGGTAGACCAGGACGCCCTCCACGCCGAACTGATGTTTCTCCCGGGAATCAGCCATCACCACCTCGGGCGCAAGGATCTGCACCGGGGTGCTGCCGTTTTTCATCGGCAGCGTCATCGGCAACGCCACAGGAGCGCCTTGCACCGTTAGCGCTTGTCCGGACTCGAATCCCGGCATCGGCACATTGACCAGATCCACACGACCGCTTTCCACCACGATCAGCGACAGCGCTTCCGCGCCCGCCTGTTCCATCGTCTCCATGCTCACCACCGCTCCAGGCGCCAACGTCGCCTTGGGCTGCGGTTTGTAGCCGTCCGGAAAGGTATGCACGTACGCCCACATGCTGATGGAGAAAAGAATGGCGATTAAAAATCCCCAAAAACCACCGGCCGGCGTCGCCCGTTTCCACAACATGCCGAGGATCACGGTGCCGAACAAAGGCACGATAAAAAAGAAAACCAGAACCTGAAGATATTCGAGGATATTGGAAAAATAAAACAACGAATAGGCGGTTAGAATCGAAATGAGAATGCCGATCACCGAACTCCAGCGCCCCATGGCCAGATAGTGCCGATCCGTGGCTTTCTTGTTGAGCAGAGGTTTATAGACATCATAGGTCCAAACCGTGGCAAAGGCGCTGACGTTTCCGGCCATGCCGGACATAAAGCCGGCGATCATGGCCGTCACGCCTAACCCGAGAAGACCCGGCCCGAGATACTGGCCCATGAGCAGCGGCAGCACATCGTTGAACGTATGATGGGTGATGCCCGCGCGCGGATCGCTCTCCGGCACCAGAACCATGGTGGAGCCATCGGGATTGAACAGCACCGCCAATCCCAGCAGCCCCGGAATGGTGACAATGAGCGGCACCAGCATCTTGAGCGCCGCGCCGATGAGCGTTCCGTTCTGCGCCGAACGAAGATCCTTGGCCACGATGACGCGCTGAACCTGAAGAAAATCTGTGCACCAATAGCCGAATCCCACGGCAATGCCAAAACCAAAGATCATGCCGAACCAGTCGATGCCCATGGGATTGCTGGCAAAGGAACCCAGATTGCGCCACAGGCTGGTAAAGTCGGCGTTCTGCACCGTCGGATGGATGACCGCCACGTTTTTCTGGATCGTGGCCATCAGGTTGTTCCAGCCGCCGGCGTCGATGAGGCCGAGGATGGGGATGAGCAGCGAACCCAACCAGATGAGAAAAAACTGCAGCACTTCGTTAAACACCGCGGACAGCAGCCCGCCCAGGGTTACGTAGATGGCCACGGTGACTGAGGCCACCCAGATGCTGACGTTCATATCCCAGCCCAGCAGTAGGTTTAAAATTTTCGCCATGGCGAACATGCTGGCGCCGCTGACCGCCACGGTCATCACGCTGAACGAGATGCCGGCGACCGAGCGCGCGCCTTCCCCATAACGCATTTGCAGATAGCCGGGTACCGAGTGCGTCCGCGAGATATAGTAAAAGGGCATCATCACCACGGCGAGAAACAGGATCGCCGGAATGGCGCCGATGAGATAGGCGTGCGCGCCCAGCATGCCATACTGGTAGGCCATGGCGCTCCAACCCATGGTCTCCAGGGAACTGAGGTTGGCGGAGATAAAGCTGAGTCCGGCGATCCAGGCGGTCATCTTTCTGCCGGCGAGAAAAAAATCCTCACCCGTGCCGGCGAATTTTTTCAGATAAAAGCCGATGGCCAGAACGACGAGAAAATAAATTACAATAATAAACAGATCGACGGGGCTCAATCGTAGCAAGCTGGAGGCGCCTGCTGAAGCGCTGAGAATTGAGAAGGATACCATGGCAGCTCTCTGGTAAGGTGAACGATTGTTTTGCAGTAAATGTAGGGATTACTTGAAAAAGTTAAAAGGAATTTTTACAATTTACTTGCGAATGTGCGCGAGTTTAATTACACTATCGACAAAAGAGACGATAAGGTCAGCCGTCCTTCCCCGACGCCGGCCGCACGGCTCCTTCGGCGCATTGCCGGGATCGCTGACCCTCTGCCGCCGTAGGCCACAGCGACGCCCAGGGGATTTCTCCAGGCTGTGCAACACACGGACCCTTCATTTTTGAGGAAATGTATGAAACGTATCCTAATCGGAGTGCTGTTCTTTTCGGCCCTGGCCTTGGGGGCCGGCCCGCACACCCTGCCTCTGCGCGGCAATGGCACGGTCGTGGCCTGGCTCGTGGCGTTGCCCCTGCCCAACGATCAGGTCGATACTCCCGGGCGGGGCTGCTCGGGTTTCTACCATGATTGGTTGACCGCCATGGGCGGTGAGACTGCGGCCATGCCCCAGGAAGAAGAAACCATCTCCTTTGCGCCGGCTAAATCCATCGCCTGGCAGCCGGTCTATACAGACAGTTCAGGCATCATCGATTTTCTCAGCCTGATCGGCGGGACCAGCGACGGCCCGGCCGTGGCCTATGCGTTTTGCGTCATCCATTCGCCGTCGGCACGAAAAGTGACTTTGCATGCCGGCAGCGACGACGCCATTCGTCTGTGGGTGAATCAGGAGCTGGTGCTCGATCATCACATTCATCGCCGGCTGACCCCGGGCGAGGAACAAATCACCGTTTCACTGGTTAAGGGTGAAAACCGCCTTCTCGCCAAAATCGGCCAGGCGGGAGGCAATTGGGGATTCCATTTAGCATTAAGCCCCTCCGGAAGCCCTTCCTGCGCCAGCTCCATCGCGCTGCAGAATCCACCCAAAACGAAAATATTCAGCGCCCGCTTGCAGACGACTGCTCTACGAGCGAAAACCGCTGCCGGTGAGCGACAGAAAGCCAGATTGGAGATCATCACGGCAGGCGTTTCCAACAGTGTCTGCAAAATATCCAAACCGGAGTGGCCGGCGCCGGTCAGCGTTAAACTTGGTTCATTGCCGGCGGGAAAATGCTTTCGCGAAGTTCTTCTGCCGATTTCATCCTCCGCTGAACCGGTACAAGCTATGATCACATCCGGGGCAGAGCACTATACCTTACCCCCTGTTCCGGCGTCAACCATGAAGCCGTGGACGGTTTATCTGGTTCAACATGTCCATACCGATATCGGCTACACCCGTCCGCAGACGGAAATTTTACCGGAGCACCTGCGCTACATCGATTATGCGCTGGATTTTTGCGACCTCACCGATTCCTATCCAGAGGACAGCCAATTCCGTTGGACCTTGGAAACCTCCTGGGCAGTGCGCGAATACCTCGCCTGCCGGCCGCAAAAGCAGATCGACCGGCTGAGACAGCGCATTGCCGAAGGCCGCATCGAGGTGACCGGCATGTTCCTCAACATGTCCGATATCGCCGATGAAACCACCTTGGCCGCGTCGTTGCAGCCGCTGGCGGAATGCCGCAAAGTGCTGCAAGCGCCCGTCGTCAGCGCCATGCAAAACGATGTCAACGGCCTGGCCTGGTGTCTGGCGGACTATTTCAACGAAGCGGGCATTCGCTATGTCTCCATGGGCATCAACAAGACCCGCTCGCTGCTGCCCTTTGACCGCCCCACCGCCTTCTGGTGGGAGTCCCCCTCTGGGAAAAGAGTGCTGGCCTGGCGGCCGGATCATTATCACACCGGCAATTTTTTCCAAATCCATCAGGGAAGACTTGATCTCTTTGAACCGCTGTTGTTGGAATATCTACAGTCGCTGGAGCAAAACGGCTATCCGTTCGACCGCATCGCCGTGCAATATTCCGGCTATCACACCGACAACTCGCCTCCGGCCATGATCGAGTGCGACCTGGTCAGAGCTTGGAACGAAAAATACGTTTCGCCGAAGCTGCGCATCGCCACCGTCCGCGAATTTCTCGATTATGTCGCAGAGCAGCATAGGGAGCAATTGCCGGTGCATCGTCAGGCCTGGCCGGATTGGTGGACCGATGGATTCGGCTCAGCGGCGCGGGAGACCGCCGCCGCCCGGCAGATGCAGATTGCAATGCAGATTAACCAAGGATTGTTGACCATGGCGCGGCTGCAGAATCTATCGCTGCCCGCGGGCATCGAGGACCGCATTCGGCTGGCCACGGATGCTCTGCTATTTTATGACGAACACACCTTTGGCGCCGCCGAAAGCATCAGCGACCCTTTGGCGGAGAACACCATGATCCAATGGGGTGAAAAATCTTCCTACGCGTGGGAGGCGGTCAAGCGAACCACCATGCTGCGCGAGGAGTGCATGGGGGTGCTGCAGAATCTGATCCCACGCAGCCAGACGCCGACGATCGCGGTGTTCAACACCTTGAACTGGCCGCGCTCAGGTCTGATCGAAACATTTATCGACAACGAAATGCTGCCGGCGGACAAAGGCTTCCGCATTATCGACGCCGAGACCGGCGAAAGCATAGCAGCGCAGAAATTGACCAGCCGTCAGGAAGGCTCGTATTGGGCGCTGTGGGCCAAAGAGGTTCCGCCGCTGGGATTTAAATGCTATCGCATCCTCTCGCTGGATGAAAAAGTTCAAGCAGGCGTGCCGGAGGTGAAAAACGAACCGGTGCTAGAGAACGCTTATTATCGTTTGCAGGTGGATCCCCATACCGGCGCCATTCGCTCGCTGCTGGATAAAGAAACCGGCGCCGAGTTGGTCGATGGCAACAGCCCCTGGCAGCTTGGACAATTTATCTATGAAAAACTGAACGGGGATCGAAACACCTTTCGCGGCGATTTTCTCCGCTCTTCGCTGCAGGAGGTCAAGGTGGAACCCCAGGCAGATGGACCGGTGTGGAAGGGCCTGCTCATCAAAGGGGAGGCCGAGGGGCTGCAACTAGGTTCCGGTTTTCAATGCGAGGTACGGCTGTATGAAACGGAGAAACGCATTGAACTGATCTATCGGGGCCGTAAACTGCCGGTCAACGCGCCGGAAGCCGTTTACATCGCCTTTCCTTTCGCCCTGCGGGACAGCCGCACGCTCTATGAATGCCAGGGCGGCATGGTCACTCCGGGCGTCGGCCAAATTCCCCGTTCCGCGTCCGACTGGCAGGCGATACAGAATTATGCGCTGCTGCAAGGGCAGGAAGGCCAGATCGTCTGGGGCAGCCGCGATATCCCGTTGGTACAGCTGGGCGACATCAATTTGGGCAAATGGATGGAAACGACGGAGATAAAAAAACCGCACCTCTACTCGTGGGTGATGAACAATTACTGGTTCACCAACTTTCTCGCTAAACAAGAGGGCGAACTGGTCTGGCGCTACTATCTGACCTCTCATCCGGATCATAATCCGGCGGCGGCCGCGCGTTTCGGCTGGGGCTCAGCCGTGCCGTTGGCGGTCCGTGTGCTTGCGCCCGGCGCGGTCGCAAAACAAGCGGCAGGGTTTACCGGCCTGGCAACCTGGCCGGACAATGTACTGATGGTGAGCAGCCGGCCGGCACGGAACGGCGGCGGCGTGGTGCTGCAGCTGCGTGAGACAGCAGGCAGAACAGCCAAACTTCCGGTGGCCAATCTGCTTAGCGTAAGACAAAATGCCAGTGCTGCAATCATCAATGTACTGGAAGAAAACGTGCAGCCGGTCCATCAACAGATCGATTTCATACCCTATCAAATGAAAATGATTAAAGTAGAGTGGTGACCTGCTGCAGCCGAAGCTTCCCGCTTTGGCATCAACCGAATGAGAATCATTACATCGGGAATCCAGAAAGGAGAAGCCATGCGTTGTGCACAATGCGACAAAGAGTATCCATCCAAATACTATTTTAAAACCGAGACTCTCTGTCTGGATTGCTACAACAGGATGGATTCTGAAGCCCGTAAGCAGGCGATCCGCCGAGATCTGATGAAGTATCCCTTGACTTCTACCACGTTTACAATTGAAGGCTATAAGATCACCCGTCAATTGGGCGTGGTACGCGGCATCACTGTACGATCCCGATCCATTTTCGGCACAATCGGCGGCGCCCTGCAGACGCTGGTCGGAGGCAATATTCCGTTGTTCACCGAATTATGCGAAAAAACCCGTGAAGAAGCGTTCGAAAATATGGCCGAGCATGCGGAACAGATCGGCGCCAACGCTATCATCGGCGTACGCTATGACACCACCGAGTTGATGGACGGAGTGACCGAAGTGCTCTGCTATGGAACGGCCGTGATGGTAGAGCCCGCTTGATTGTTTGGCTTGCAGGGTTGGATTTCTCGAGGCCTGCGGCGTAATTTTCGCATGCGTCTCCACCCAACGAAGGAAGGTATGGTATGAACATCCCAAAGAACACAATCCGGTCCCTAGTCATACTGCTGTGCCTGCTGGCCATGGGACCGGCTTTGGCGGTTTCCACTCGGAACGGCGTGATCACCATCGCCGGCGGACAGTTCCCGGTCTCGACCGATCTGCCGTCGAACGCCCATTGGATTCTCAAGCAAATGCGCGAAGCCAAGCAAAAAGGCGCCGACATCATCCAATTCCCGGAATGCGCGCTGTCCGGTTATGCAGGCGTGGATTATACCACACTGGCGCATTTTGATTGGTCAAGTCTGCGCGAACAAACGATGAGAATCCTAGCGGCAGCCGATTCGCTGGATCTCTGGGTTCTACTGGGCAGTATGCATCGGTTGAGCGGCGGAAACAAACCGCATAACTGCATCTATGTGATCGACCCGGAGGGCCGCATCGTCGACCGCTATGATAAACGCTTTTGCACCGACGGCGATCTGGATTTTTTCACCCCAGGCGATCATCTGGCCACTTTTACACTGAACGGGGTTTCCTGCGGCGTTCTCATCTGTTTTGATGTGCGGTTCCCGGAGCTTTATCGGGCGTATGTAAAAGAAAAGGTCCACATCGTTTTCCACTCTTTTTACAACGCCCGACAGAAAAAAGGCAGCATTCATCCGATGATCATGCCGGTCACCTGCCAGGCCTATGCCGGCATCAATCACGTGTTTATTTCCATGACCAACTCTTCCGCGAAACATAGCTGGCCCTGCCATTTCATCACTCCGGACGGCCGTATCGAAAAAAAGCTAAAAACCGACAAACCAGGCGTGCTCATCTCGACGGTTGATGTGGGAAAAAATTATTATGATGCCAGCGCCAGTTTTCGCATGGATGCCATCAACGGCAAATGGAACAGCGGGGAGACGGTGGAGGATGAGCGGTCAAAGAATCGGACAGAGCTTTAGCAGGAGAACGCTTAAAAGTCCCTTCTACGAAGCTATTAGCGACGAACATGAAATGCGAAAGAGTTGGTTTTTGTGCGACGCTGGATTCCATTTTCCAAACTTGTCTTCCTTCTATATTGAAAATCAAGGAAATTTTCGAGATTATTAGTAAGCG
>DAIQOA010000079.1:0-19003 GCA_036788095.1 bacterium
ACGTCGATATTCAGATACAAGCCTTGAAAAACATTGTGGTGGCTTTCAGAGCCGTACAGCCTGAACAGGTAGCTGGGAAAGGCGCCAATGGAGAGGTTGACGAATTTATTGTGCGCGGAACGGATGATGAACGCCGGCACCTCAAAGGGCGCATCAGCGCCATAGATAGTGATCTCCGGTCCATAAGGATTGGTGTCGCCACCGAACCGGGCCTGACTGCCGCCGTCGATAAAAGTGCCGCCGTCGAGAAATTCCGGCAGCTGAGTGACCACGGTGATTTTCCATGCCTTTTTATTGTTGTCCCAACCCGGATCCTGCGGGGTCAGAGCAAAGGCGATGGTATCCGGGCCGGTATGGTTCTCAGCCTCCGCGATGGCCCCATGCAGGGAACCTTCGCCCGTATCCTGGCAGTTGGTCACGGTGAAAACGGCGGCATGCGTAAGGCAGGCATAAAGGAGCAGTAAAAAAGCGCAACGATTTATTCGATTCATAGACAAACCCTTCCCAAACCCCGTTCACGATTAACATGGCTTAAATATAATACAACAGCCGCTGCAAACCAACAAAATTATTCATTAAACAAATACACTCGCTTTTTTGTAAAGCGGATTTCGTTGGAATAAACAGGAAAAAATGCTATTTTGTGCCATGGCGCGAAAATTGACAAAACCGCCCTGTCTGGTGGCCAGCGATGGCCATGGACAGGTTTTTGAAATCCCCGAGTTGCAGGCGGCCGGACGCAGGCTGCGGACGTTGCTGCAGCCCGGGCCCGGGGACTATCTTCCCATGCCGAACGGCAGCTCGCTCTTTGAATTGCCCGGCCGCAAGCCCGTGGGATTCGATCCGGTGATAAAGAAATGGGTGACGGTTGAGGAATATCGCGGCGTGTCGGTGACCGCGGTGGCCGCTTTCCTGGCGCCGGCCTATACACAGATGCTGCATGCGGCGTTCGTGACGAAGCCGGGCGCAGTCCGACTGCCCCTGTTCGCTTATACCGCGGTGGGATGGCGCAGGAATCGGTTTTATGTCCCCGCCATCCGCGTCGATGCGGACGTGCGCCAGGATCCCGAGCAGTTCGATCAACGGTTGATCCATCGCCGGGCCAACGCCCTGCTGAAAAAACACCCACATAACCGGCTGGTTGCGCATCTGGTGAATAATTGCGTCAAACGGTATCATTGCCCGGCGGCGCAAAACTGGGCCCTGGGCCGCTGGGAAGCGCCGATCCCCACCAGCCCCTCCTGCAACGCGCGCTGCCTGGGCTGCATCTCCCGGCAGCCGAATGGAGAGGTGAGCTCCACTCAGGACCGGCTGGAATTTGTGCCGAGCGTGGAAGAAATCCTCGCCTATGTCGTGCCCCATCTGGAAAAAGCGGATCATGCGGTGGTCAGCTTTGGCCAGGGCTGCGAAGGGGAACCGCTGCTGCAGGGAGAGCTGTTGATCGAAGCGGTGCGCGAAATCAGAAAACGGACCAAACGCGGCGTCATCAATCTGAACACCAACGCAAGCAGGCCGCTAGTTGTGGAAAAATTATGCGAGGCCGGATTGGACAGCATTCGCGTCAGCCTGAACAGCGCTCAACCGGAGATGTACCAAAAATATTTTTCTCCTCGGGGATATGGATTCAACGAAGTGATGGAGTCCATTGGCGCTGTGGCTGGTTTCAACCGGTGGATCTCGCTGAATTATTTTATTTTTCCGGGTTTCACCGATCATCCGGAAGAAACAGCTCACTTGCAAAAACTGGTGCGGCGCTACAACATTCCCTTCATCCAGATGCGTAACCTGAACATCGACCCCGAGTGGTACATCGAGACTCTGGCTCTGCCGGATGGGGGAAAAAAAGCGGTCGGCATCAAAGCCTGGATGGAGCAGCTCAAATGGAAAAATCCGTTTATCCACTTTGGCTATTTCAATCCGCATCGGGAGGCCATGGCCTCCATGGGATGGGTTGGCTGATTACCGATTCAACCGAGAAAAAAATACCGATGAAAAAATATTCGCCCTACCTCTTTCCGGCACTGGCCCTGCTGATCGCAGCCATCTCATTTTTCTTTCACTACACGCCGGCCATCCGTGATGCGGTCAGCCAAACGCCGGCGCAGGGATTTGAGCTGAACATCTCATGGTGGAGAGTTCTTTTTGAACCGTTCTTCGGCCCGCTGATCTTTCTTTTGCGCAGCCCGGAGCCGATCTCGCTTTATGGAACTCTATTCCTCTGGCTGCTCGTACTAGCCCTGGCCGGCGGCTGGAAAAGAAATACCTCAGTGACCGTAAATCTAAAGCGCTGGCTGCGGACCTGGCCCCTGTATTTCGGCTGCGCCGTCGCCCTGTTTTTGATCGCTGTTTTCGCGCCGCTGCCGGGTGACACTATCGTCAATCAGCGGCCGGAGGTCGTCCTGGTGAACCTGCACAGTCACAGCCATTACAGCCACGACGGCATCATCTCGCCGAAAGGGCAGTTGGCCTGGCACCGCCGGCAGGGCTTTGACGCTTTTTTCCTAACGGAACATAACCATTTTGCCAAAGCACTGGATATCGTCGAACAGCAGCGCAACGGCCGGCTGCCGGCGCATCCTCAGATCATGGCGGGCATGGAGTATTCAGGCAGCAATCACATCCTTCTTTTGGGCCTGCACCGGGTTTTCAATTCAAAGGATTATCCCGATAAAGCCGCCATCGATTCAGCGCACAGCCAGGGAGGGGCGGCGATCGTCGCCCACTGGTTCACTCCGGCGCGCAACACCCGCCCCCTCTCCTTCTATGTCGATGCCGGGGCCGATGGCTTTGAGATCGTCAACAAATCAGAGGGCGCCTTTCACCCTGGCTCCAAAGCGCAGCCGGTCATCGACCTCTGCCGCCGGCAGAGTCTGGTCATGGCAGCTTGCTGCGATTATCACGGTTATGGCAATGTGGGCCAATCCTGGACCGGACTGACCATTCCGGGCTGGCGCACTCTGAACCCTCAGGAACGGCAAAAAAACATTCTCGAGATCCTCAGGAACAGACAACAGGACAGAATAACCGTCCTGGCTCTGAACGACCGGCCCGCAGGCCGGTTTCCAGTCTGGCTGCGGCCCGTGCAGTTTTTCTTCCATTACGCAGCCACGCTTAATCTTATTCAGATCGTCTCCTGGTTTTTCTGGATGGGCCTGGCGGCAGGTCTTGTCCGTTTTAGCAGCGGCCGCGCGCCGGGCAGCCAAGGGCTGGGCAGCCAAGGGCTGGCTAGGCTTGGTCTGCTCAGCGGCGCTCTGATGATCGGTGTTGGATTCTACATGATCCTAAGAGGCTTGCAGCTGCGGGGATTCAATGAACTCTATTTTGAAACCAGCCCCTACTTGCTCGGACTGGGTCTCTGCATAATGGCCGCCTCAGCTAAATATTGTAAAAAAAATTAAAAATTTTTATGCAAAATTCCACTTTTGTTCGTATATTGCTTCTAAAGTGAGCATCGGGCAGCTAAGTAAAGGTGAGAGGGTTCGCATGGAATTAACGGAAATTAGCATCAGGCTCAGGAACGAGAGCAAACTCAAAGCCTTTGTTAACGTTACCTTTGACAACGTCTTTGCAGTTAAAGGGCTCAAGATCATCTCCAGCAAAAAAGGTCTCTTGCTGTGCATGCCGAGCCGCAAGTCTGAAGACGGAACCCAAAGGGACATTGCCCACCCCATCACCAAAGACTTTCGCACCAGAATGGAAGAAGAGATTCTGGCCGAATACAAGCGGGTGGAAGAGAGGGCGGATCGTGGGGAGTATGTTTTGGATGCGTCTGAAAAGGAGGAATGGGCTTACGTCGATGACGAGCTCTAGCTTTTCCGACGAATCAAAACAGTGCCGGCGCCCAGGCCCTGAGCCAAGTTGCCGGTAAAAAAAACGTCAAGAGGTTTACTCAAGTAAACCTCTTTTTTTTTGCCAACCTTTTCAGCTTTCGCGGGTCTAATGGTGTGACTATGGACGAGAACGAAATTCAGCTGATCAAAAGGGCGCAACAGGGCGACCAGACCGCTTTTTCACGGCTGGTGCTCCTGCATGATCGCCGGATTCTTCGGACCGCGTACGCCATCCTGAACGATCTGCCGGACAGCGAGGATGTGTATCAGGAGACCTTTATGCGTGCGTTCCGCCATCTGGCGTCGTTCCGGTTCGAGTGCCAATTCAGCACCTGGCTCACCCGCATCGCCGTCAATCTGGCGCGCAATCGCCTGCGCAGCCGCCGGATTCGCCCGACCCTGAGCATTGAGGAGCAGAGCACGGTGGTGCACCCGGCTGAACAGGATGTCGAGCTGCACCGCCGGCTGCTGCAGGAGGCCATCGGCCGCTTGCCGATCAGACTGAGAACCGTGGTTACGCTCAAATATTTTCAAGGGTATAAAATCAGAGAGATCGCGGAGATCATGCACTGCTGCGACGGCGCCATAAAAAAAGATCTCTTTCGCGCCCTGGAAAAATTACGAACGATCTTTTCTCAAGAGACAAGAGAATAGCGAATGAAAACATGCAAATCCTATCGTTCCATGCTGGCACTTTACCAGACCGCCGAGTTGGATCCTGAAGAGCAGAAGGTGCTGGACCTGCACCTGCAGGTGTGCCCGGATTGCCGCCAGGCTCTGACGGAATTGGAGCGGGTAAAGCAAACACTGGCCGGCGTTTCCGCCTTTGAACCGGACGATCGGCTTCTCGCCTCTTTGCGCGAGCGGCTGTCCGATCAGCTGCGCCGGCAACCGGCGAAATCCGGATTGACCTGGCCGCGATGGACGCCGGCCGTTCAATGGGGTCTGGCGCTGCTGATTCTGGCCCTGGGTTTCGGCCTGGGCCGCTGGAGCGCTGACCAGCGCCTCTCTGAAGCCGGGGCGTTGGAATCGCTGTTGACCGCCGGACAGTCCATACGCACAGGCCAGATTGAGATCGATCCTTATCTCGGCGAGATCGAACGGATACGCTATCATGCCAAGTCAGGGACCGTGGATCTCCGCTACCAGACTGTGAACCACATCGCGTTTCAGGGTCCGGTTGAAAGTCCGCTGGTCAGGCGAATGATCCGTCACGCGCTGACGGAGGAGGAGGATCCCTCCACGCGGCTGTATGCGGCCAAAGTGCTGCAGGCCATTGCCCAGAAAGAACAAAGCCTGGATGTCGAGCTGATCGGCAGTCTGGAACAGGTGCTGAAAAAAGAATCCAATCCGGGCGTGCGCTTGATGGCCGTGCGTGCGCTCCAATCCGTGCCGATCAACGAGGCGATCCGCACCGCCTTGACGCGCGTACTGCTCTACGATCGAAATCCCGCGCTGCGCATTCAGGCGTTCGATTCTTTGACCGGACCGTTGGAACCCGTCGAGACCCGGGAACCCCTGTTGCGTTCGGTCCAGGCGGACACCAGCAGCTATATCCGCCATCGCGCCAATGACCTGCTGAAAAAACTCGAGGTGGAAAAATCGACTGGTCTTTTATCAAGTCGGGAGGGTTAAATGAAAAAATTACTTATGCTTTTATTAACGACTGCGGCGCTGACCATGGGGCAGACCATTACCGGTTCCAGCGGCGACTATCGCGTAGAGCTGGACAAACGTTTTGCGGCTTCGCCGGGCGGCACATTGACCATCGACAACAAGAACGGCGACATCACGGTTCAGGGCGGCGGCGATCAGGTGATCATTCACGCCGACCTGCACGTCGAGGTCCTCACCCGGGAAGAGCTGGACCGGATCGTGAACGCGGAGCAAGAGGCGTTTCAGCAACAGGCCGGCGGTATTGTGATCACCGCCGGTGAAACGCCGGCCAATATCAAGCGTGACCTGACGATCACCCTGCCGGAAAAATTCAATCTGCACCTGAACGCCAGACAGGGCGATATCCAGGTCCAGCGGGTCTCCGGCCAAATCCAGCTGAACTCCGCCGGTGGAGATGTCGAGCTCAGGGAGACCGGCGGCGTGGTCGAGGTTAAAACCGCGGGCGGCGATCTGAATTTTGACGGCGTTCAAGGCTCTCTGCGCGCCTCCACAGCAGGCGGCGATGTGGATCTGAAGAATATATTCAGCGAGTCTGTCATCAACACAGCCGGCGGCGATATCGACCTGCTGAACGCAAAAAACAAAATCGAACTGACCACCGCCGGCGGCGATCTGCTGCTGCAAAAAATATCCGGCAGCCTGAAAGCGCAGACCATGGGCGGAGATATCACCCTGACCGATGTGCAGGGTGAATCCGTGCAGCTCACCACCATGGGCGGCGATATCGATGTGGTGAACTGTCGCAGCGCCCTGCAGGTATCCACCCACGGCGGCGACATCGAGGCCACCCGGCTTTTGGCTGAAGCGAACATGCGCACCATGGGAGGAGAAATCCAGGTGGAGGATCTGCAGGCGGCCGCGACCGCGACCTCCATGGGCGGTGATATCTCCATCGAGATGACGCTCGAGGATTTTTCCAAACCGCATGCACTGCATGCAGAGACGACCGGCGGCGACATCAAGGTGATCCTTCCCGCCTTGCTGCCGGCCCGCATCCTCGCGGAGGTGCGGCTGTCCCGGCGATCCGGATCGCGCAACGACATCTATAGCGACTTTCCGCTGACCAAATCCTCTTCGGATGAAACCGGAAGAAAAATTTTACATAGTACGGGTGAGATCAACGGCGGAGGAGACGTCATCGAATTAAAGGCGGACGGCGGCGACGTCTATATACAAAAAGCTAGATAGTGGTGTCAAAATACGTTAAAAAGAGAGCTTTTGTCTGCGCCATAAAAGGCATGAAATCAAGTTTAGAGAAAATCCAGACTGCAAAACGAGAGACCGGCGCCGTAGGAGGCCTTTTATGGAGGGCATTCGAATCCTGCGTGGTTTATGAACCCGCAGAGAAAGCGTCAAGCAACGCCGAGAACGAATACAAATCATTTGAAATATTACTTCTTGGCGCTCCTGGCGAGCTTGGCGGTTGACCAACCGCCCATTTGCCGGATGAACCGTATAAATTATTATACGAGCCCGATCAGAAGGAGATCATCATGATCACACGAGCGATTATCACCCTTTTATGCACAGCGCCCTTTTGGGCGGCAACGGCCTTGGCGGACATCGAGGACACGGTGGAAAAGACGTTTCGCGTGGGAGAAGGCGGCGTATTAACCCTCGACACCCAGCGAGGGTCTATCGAAGTAAAAGCGGCGGGCAACGATCAGGTAAGCATCATCGTGCAACGCAAGTTCAAAACCAATGACCAGAAACAGGTGGACCGCATCCTTCAAGATCTGAAAATGGAATTCAACCAGAGCGGGAACGACGTGAACGTTCTGGTCGAGCACAAGGACCGGGACAGCTTTTTCGGCTGGGACCGGGCCAGGTTCAACCTGCATTTCATCATTACGGTCCCGGTAAAATACAACGTGGATTTGAAAACCTCCGGCGGCGGCATCTCGGTGGCGGATTTACACGGCCGCGCCGTTGCGTGCACCTCGGGCGGCAGCCTGACCTTTGGCCACATCCAGGGGCCGGTGACCGGCAAAACCTCCGGCGGCGGCATCTCGCTGCAGGGCTGTGACGGCGATGCCGATGTGCATACCTCCGGCGGCGGCATTCACATCGGCGAAGTGATGGGCCAGGTGCTGGCCGCCACCTCCGGCGGTTCCATCACCATCAAAAAAGCCAAAGGCTCGGTGCAGGCCAAGACCTCCGGAGGCGGCATCCACGTGGAAGAGGTGATGGGCGCGATCAACGCCGCGACCTCCGGCGGCGGCGTGGAAGCGACCCTTACCCAGCAGCCAGAAGCGGACTGCGAGCTGCGCACCTCGGGCGGCAGCATCACCGTGAGCATGGCGCCGAACATTCGGGCGGACGTCGATGCCGCCACCAGCGGCGGCCGCGTGGTGGCCGAGATGCCGGTTACGGTGCAGGGTGAGTTGAGCAAAACGCATCTGATTGCCACAATCAACGGCGGCGGCCCGAAACTGATCCTGCGCACCTCCGGCGGCAGCATCTATCTGAAAAAACTCTAACCTCCACCCTTTTGGCCGCAACGGCCGGAACCCGCGCAACGACGCGCGCAAGGTTTTTACCAATAAAAAAAGCGACCGAATGCACCGGTCGCTTTTTTTATTTTCACTTTTTTCCAGCGTTCTATTTTGCCAGCAGCAGCTTTTTCATAATCACCTGCTCCCCGGCTCGCATCATATAGTAGTAGATGCCGCTGGTGACCTGCCCTCCCTGCTGATCGCGGCCATCCCAGACCACCTGATGAACGCCGGCGGAAAAGGACCCGTTCACCAGAGTACGGACGATCTGTCCGTTCAAATTGAAAATCCGCAGTTCCACTGTCTGGGCTTTGGGCAGCTCAAACGAAATAGTGGTGGTGGGATTGAACGGATTGGGATAGTTCTGTGCCAGAGCCAACACCTCGGGCAGGGCGATCTGAACGGACACCGGGCCATGCTCCCGGCTCTGACCGTTCCGATCCAGATCGCGCAATTTGTAGTAATAACTCAATCCCGGCTGCACCGATTCATCGGTCCACACATAGCGGCCGTCCGCGGCTGGTGGAATCATGGTCTCGGTCATTGCCTGATACGGCCCCTGGGCGCTGCTGCTGCGCAAAACGGTAAAGCCGAGATTATCCCGTTCGCTGCTGGTCTGCCAGGCCAATTCCGCCTTGCGCCCCGTCGCCTGCACCGCCAGATTGCTGAGCTGAACCGTCTGCTTGATGGACAGATGCACGTGCCAGCGCGCGACAGCCAGGGCGCTGCCGTCGGAAATTTCAACTTGTACATACATGTCCTCGGCAAAGTTCTCCGGTTCCGGTTTCATGACCAGTTCGGTCTGATTGCCGGCAAAACCGCCGTTGACCTTCCAGAAATAAGTCAGTTTATTATTATCCGGATCCATGGCAGAGACTGAAAAAGCCAGGGTTTCATAATAGTACGCCTCTACCACCGTGTCCGCCGGCGAGAAAGAGGTGATGCGCGGCGCCTGGTTGAGCGTTTCCACATTGATACGCCAGGTGGCGGTGTCGGCCGCGGCGTACTGATCTGTGGCGATAAAAGTCACCGTATAGGCGCCGGACTGGCTGCTGCCCGGTGTCCATTGGAACAACCGGCTGGAGGTGGAATCGAACAGAGCGCCTTTGGGCAGATTGCGCGCTTTGATGGTCACCGCATCGCCGTCCGCGTCCACCGCGGTGATGGTCGCGGTAATATACTGTCCGGGAAGAGCGTTTTTCAGTTCCGGCACGGTCAATTGGGGCTTGCTGTTCACCGCGGTGGTGGCGAAGGTGACGGGCGTCGCATGAATGTTCAGCGCCGAGGCTCTCACCTTTTGCGCGGCCGTTACTCCCAACTGCCAGCGAATACGCGCAAAACCGTTCTCATCCGTGGTCACGGGCAACGCATCCTGGAACGAACCCGCGCCCTCGGTCACTTCAAAGGTCACCAGCCTGCCGGCCAGCGCCCGGTTATAAGCATCCACCACCTGAACCGCCGGCTCGACCACCTGCTTGGGCCGGCTGGTGGCGGGAATGTCCTGTTTGACCAGAAAGATGGTCGGCAGGTTCTGCACAATGAATCTAAATTCAACCGACTGGGTCAGTCCCGGCACCGTGGCCGTGGCCTGATATTCGCCGAGCAGAGACCCTCCCGGCCGGTAGAGGACCGCCGCCACGCCGCGGCGATCGGTGCGCACCGGATTGGGACTCATCGCCTGCCCCTGTCCGGTGAAGTGAAAGTAAACCGGCAGGCCTTCCGCCACTTTGCCGGTAGAGTCGCGCACCACCACTTTGAACGAATCCGCCAGCGTGGTGTTGACCACGCCGATCTGCCGGTCGCCGGAGAGCAGTTCAATGTTGCCGGGATTGGGCGGCATGGCGATCGCGGTGTAGTTGAGCGGATTGCCGGTCAGGCCGCTGACCACTGCACGCAGTGTCTGCGTATCCACCTGCGGACCCAATTTCCAGTGCACAGAGGCTTTGCCCTGTGCATCGGTTTTCACCGGCTGCTGTTCCAGCAGCGTACCGCCGCCGGTGAGAATGGTGAAAGCCACATTGACATCCGGAACCGGATTGCCGTTGGCGTCATACAGGTGCAGCCCCAGAGGCATGGGCAGCACACTTCCGCGCAGCACCATTTGTCCGGATCCGAAAGGCACAGCCTCAGTGGGCACGCCGGCGACAAAAGTGACCACCGAAGTGTCGGCTGGAATCATCACACCATCCACCGTGGTCCATACCTTCACCGTGCCGGTGCGTGCGGAGGCCAACCAACCCTGGGCCAATCCATTGATATCCGAAGCGGCATCGGGCTGATGCACCTGCACATCCAGACCCTTAGTAAAGATCTGCACCACCTTGCCGGACACCGGATTGTTCTGCGCATCCTTGAGCAGCAGAGAGATCTTGGACGTTTGCACGCCGTCCGCCGTCACCGGCGTGACCACCGACCGGCTGGAGGTGAGGGCACTGGGCTGACCGACCAACGCGGTTGCATCAAAATAAAGCGGGGAATTAGTCAAGGCGGTTTGACCATCGTCCGTGGAAACGCGAATGCGCACTGTGGAGGGCAGCACCGGCAGTTTCACTGCAACCACCGCCTGGCCAGAGCCTCTGGACAGCGCCTGATACGTGGTGGCCGTGCCGTTGATGGTCGCATTGCCCTGCTGCACTTCAAAGGTCACCGGATGATTGCTTACCGGATTGCCTTGGCCATCGACCACCGACACGCGCAGCGAATCGGGAAGATACTCGCCCACGGTTCCGGACTGATTGTTGCCGGACACATAATTCAGCTGCCGCGCCGTGCTGCGGCGTCCAGAGGCCAAAAAGACCAGAGGTGAATTTTTTAGATGGCTGTTGTTGTAATACGCGCGCGCCTGAAACACGTTGTTGTCGTCGCCGATGGCCGTGCCGATGGTGGGCGTGGCAGAGGCAATCCCTTCCGCATCGGTATTCACATCCAGCGTCTGTTTACCGCTAAAACTGGCGCCGCTGAGCACCGCCAGAAAAGTGACGGTGTGATTGGGGACTGGAATTCCGTTGGCATCCACCACCATCACTTTTAACGGCTGCGGCAAGGGCGCGCCAATACGGCCGATCTGATAATTGCCGCTCACATAGACCAGCGAATCCGGCGTAGTGGCGGCTGTGGAGGCGGTAAAGATCTGCGGACTTCCCACCGGCATGCTGTTGTATTGGGTGGTAACCGTTACCTCATTAGTGTAGCCGGTGGCCCCCATGGTCAGAGTGGCGGCCGCTTGTCCCAGAGCATTGGTCGGCACGGAAACCAGTCCCTGGCCGCTGAACGAGCCGGCGCCTTTGGAAACCGTAAACTGAACCGGATGGTTGGCGATGGGATTGGCAAAAGAATCGGTCAGCGCAACGACAAAAGGATAGGGCAAAGGTTGACCGAGTACGCCGCGCTGGCGGTTGCCGGATACAGTAAAAAACTTGACCGGCGTGCCCGCCTGACCTTCAGCCGTAAAGGTGAGCGGTGAGCCCTGTAGACCCGAGCCGGCTACAGTAACGGTGTTGACGCCCACGGTGACGCCCAGCCTGAGCGTAGCAAATGCATAACCGGCCGTGTCAGAGGCCACTCTTCTGGTCGTCAGGCCGGCCAGCGTTCCGCCACCCGCGGCTACGACAAAATCCACCTGCTGGCCGGATACCGGGTTGGAATAGGCGTCGACAACGCGCACAGTGAACGGCCGCGACAAGGAGCGGTTCACTTTGCCGATCTGGCTGTTCCCTGACACTTCGATCATCCGATAGGCGCTGCCGGCGTCCGCACTGGCCTTGAACACCACCGGCGACCCATTCGCGCCTTCATAGATGGCATGAAAAACATTGTTGGTATCGCCCATGACCGTACCCAGGGTCGGCGTGATCGAAGCGAGGCCGTTGCTGTTGGTGGTGGCCTCGGCTGTAGTGGCGCCGGCAAATTTGCCGCCTCCGGAGATCACGGTAAAACGAACCTTGACGTTGCTCACCGGCGTCTGGCGGAAATCCTGCAACTTGACCACCAATGGTGCGGATAACGGCAAATTGACCGTTCCGGTCTGGTAATTGCCGCTGACCATCAGCAGTTCACCCTGTGGCTCTTGGGCTGTTGCTGAGAATTGATACGGTGAGCCGCTGTTGAAAGAAGACCACACCGAAACGGTCTGCGTGCCGATCGTAGCGCCCAGCTTCCAGGCACACTGCGCCAGGCCAAGGGCGTCGGTCATCACCTGCAGTTCATTGGCCATAGTTCCGTTCAGAGTGCCGCCGCCAAGAACCACGCGAAAAGTTACCGGCTGGTTGGCCGTCACATTGCCAAAGGAATCGGTCACTTTGACCACCATAGGCAGCGCCAGCGTTTGGTTCAAGTAGCCCTGCTGACCGTCGCCGGAGATCTTGGCCATAGTAGAAGCCGGTCCCGGAGTCACCGAAGCGATGAACTCGATGGGCGAACCGGCCACAGCCACAGCGTCATCGCGGGTTACTGAGGCACGAACACGGTTCTCGCCGCCGGCCACGGTTCCCACTTTCCAGGCCACCCTGGCCATGCCGTTTGCATCCGTGGAAATCTGCTGCACAGCCACGCTGCCGTTCAGCGTGCCGCTGCCTTGCAGAACTTGAAAAACGACGGATTGGCCGGACAGGTTCTTGCCATCCGTATCGAGCACCCGGACGATGAGAGAATCGGAGAGCACCGCGTTGGCCATGCCGGTCTGGTTGTCCCCCTTCACCATGACCATGGACTGTGGTTTGGTGTTGAAGGGCGTAACGGCGATTCGTTGATTGGCCTGTACCCCCAGCCGGGAGATCACTTTACCGCCCGGCGTCTGCACTTTGACGTCCACCAAAGCGGCGCCGCCCAATCCGAAATGCTGCTCATAGCTGACGGTGCTTTGATAGCCCTGATTAGGCAGCACCTGACGATAGCCCAACAATCCGGCTTTCTGATCGTACTGGCCGGCGGCATAGACCCAAATTTTCGATCCCAGGCCGTTGACGTGGCCGTTCTGGTCCAATACCGCCACATCCAAAAAATTATTGCTGTTGACGACCATGTTTTTCAGCAGTGCGTTGCGGCCGTAGGGCATGTTGCTGCTGGTTTCGATGGCTCCCTTGCCGATGCCCAGAATGTCCAGCATGCCGTCGCCGTCATAATCCAGCAGAGCGCCTGCCCGGCCGTCGACATACACCAACTCGGCGCCCGTACCGGTTTTCTCGGTAAAACTGCGATTTTTATTGTTGAGATAGATTCTCGAGGTGGATTCGTAGGCATCATGATCCGTCCGCAACGCATACAGATCGAGGTAACCATCGTTGTCGAGATCACCGGGATACAGCGCATAGGTGTCGATTTTGATATTTGCGGTGGTACTGCTGTTGGCAAAAGTGCCGGCGCCATTGTTCTCGAATATCATGTTCAAAGGGGCTCTGTCGCTGCTGGTGCTGCGGATGCCGAGCAAGATATCCAGATCGCCGTCATTGTCATAGTCCGCGACAGTCGGGCAGTTGGACCGGGCCGTAAGAGCGACCCCGCGGGCGGACGCTTCATCGGTATACCGGCCGGTGGCTGGATTATAGATGAACAATCCGCACGCCAAATCACGACGAGTGATGAAAACGTCGGTATACGAATCACCGTTCAAGTCTCCGCTCACCGCTCCCTGCACGGATCCGGTCACTGTTCCCAGTCCCTTATCCTGCAGGTCAAAAACGCCGTTGCCGCGATTGACATAGATTTCATGCGCGACATCGCCGTCGATCACGATAAAATCCACATCGCCGTCGTTTTCCACATCCAGCGGCAGAATGGCTTTGGCGTTGCGGCCGACGCCGGAGATATTCCGCTGAGCGGATACTTCCGTAAAACTACCGTTGTTGTTGAGGTACAACAGGGGCGCCGTCGTCCTGCTCCCCTGGACAAGATCCATATCGCCGTCGCCGTCGATATCGGCAAAAGCGGCGGCGCTCCAACTGCCGGCGCTGCCGAGGCCGCGTACAGAGGCTTCTTCAGCGAACGTATTGTCCGTCTGTTGAACATACAGCTTGTTCGATCTATTCTCAGCTCCATCATAATAGACCGTATAGAAATCCTGCAGCCCGTCGCTGTTGATGTCCGCCACCGCCAGACTCTGCACGCCGACATGCGGGCTGTCGTCTATTTTTGCGGACTTGCTGACATCGGCAAACGGCATGTTTGTGGCCGCGGTATAGATTTTCAAACTCTTGTAAATAGGGCCGGACATGCCGTTCCAGGCATAGGTGCTGTTGCCCAAACAGATATAGGCGAAATTTTCCCGGAAAAAGCTGCCCTTTGGCGCTTCCTGGCTGGCGACTATTTTTCCATCGACGAGCAGAAATATTTTTTGCGCCGTCCAGGCCAATCGAATTTTATAAGTGGCGGTGGCATCCCAGGTGAGAAAATCCTCCGGTCCCGTGGGCTCGTCCGTCTCCGCCGCGTTGGGGTAATAGCCGGTATGAATGCGATACATCCAAGCGGCGGTTTTACCCGATACAAATTTCTTTTCCAGTTTGGTATAAAAAAAGGACGCCGGCGTATTATTCAGCGCGTACATGTCGCTTTCCGGACGCGACCAGATCGAGATGGGAGATTCGCTGTTTTCTTCCAACTGTCCCGGGGGATAAAAATTGGTCACCTCCACCTCCACGCTCCCCTCGGCAGGCAGATATTCCGGCAGCTTGATGCGCAACTGGGAAAATTTGTTGGAAACCTTCCAGCCCTTGCCGGCAATAAATTCTCCCGGCGACCATTTATCGATGTTCCCGTTGATGATCTCGCCGATGGGCTTTTGCCCCGCGCTTTGCAGATTATCTTCATAGAGCAACCGTTCATGTACCGGCGCTGTTTCAGCCGCCCACATTCGTCCTGCACCCGCCAACAGTACCAGAAACGTGAGCTTTACGAAAGATTTTCTCGCAAACATACGATGATCCATCCTTATTGATTAGACAACTGATTCGCCAGGGATTATTTCAACAGCATCAATTTAATAAACTGCCGACGCGTCTCACCGGTCAGCGCGCAGAGGTACAGTCCGGACGGCAGCGGCTGACCGGCATCGTCGCGGCCGTCCCACCTCTTTTGATAGGATCCGGCCTCATTCACCTCCGCACACAGCGTACGTACCACTTGACCGGATAGGTTCATGATCTGGATCGTGATCGGCCCCCGCCGATCGAGTTCATAGGAGATCGTGGTCTCCGGATTAAAGGGATTGGGATAGTTCTGCGCCAGGTGAAACCGCCGGGGTGCGGCGCTTGGGCCCCCGTCAGCTCGTCCCTCCACCGCAGTGGCCAACTGCAGACTCCACACATGATGCACCGCGTCCTGGCCGTCCGAAACGGCGAGGCTCAGATCGAATCGAGCCGGCAAGCTGGGATTCGGCAGGATGCGCGCCTCCCGGGTTCGGCTGATCGTCTGGTCGTTGATCCGCCAGTCGTAAAAGAGCGAATCACCGTCCGGATCGATCGCCGCAACGGAGAAATCATAGGAGCGATAATAATTCAGCGACAGAGACAGAGTGTCCGGCTGCACCTGCAGGACCGGCGGCCGGTTCATATTGACCACGGTGATGAAAATATTTTTCTGCGCAACCGCGCCATAGCGGTCCTGCGCAATGATCGACAATGGATAACGGCCCTGCTGAGTAATATCCGGCGTCCAGAGAAACAGACGGGTGTTGACCGAGTCGAACACCGCACCCCGCGGCAGCGAGGAGAGCCGCAACGACCAGGGATCGCCCTCAGGATCCACCGCGTTGAGGGTGAACGCCAGGGTGGCGGTCTCCTGAATGGCCGTGTCCGCAGGCGCCCAAATGACCGGCGGTTCATTTTCTATCAACCGGCCGGTGAACTCGACGATCTGGCCGGCCAACCGGTCGCTGCGCACCTGTACGGTCTGTGGCCCGCTTCTGCCCAGTCGCCAGAACATGGCGGCGCTGCCGGTGGAATCGGTGGTGACCAGGGGATCACTGCCCAACAATCCATTGCCCTCGGTAATCGCGAACAGCACCGGAACGCCGGGAACGCCGTTGCCCTGAAGATCGAGCACCCGTACTTTGAGCGGATAGGATAAAAATTGTTCCGGCCGGCTCTCCTGCCAGTTGCCGATATAATCAACCAGCTCCGCGGGTGGGCCCGGAAGCGCCTGCAGCGTCATGGTCACCGGCGAACCCTGCAGGTTCAGCGCAGAGGCGGTGACATAATAGGGGCCGCTTTTTCGCCCCAAACGCACATCGGCCAGGGCCAGACCGTTGTCCGAGGTCCACACCGGCTGCTGGGTGAGAATTTGTCCGCCCTCACTGTGACAGGTAAAAATCACCGGCACATGGGCTACGGGTCGATTGAACGGATCGACGACTTCTACCTTCAGGTCCTGCATAAGCGAAAGAACGGGTCCGGAGCATTGATCGCCATACGCGGCCAGCAGCCGTTGCGGCACGGACTGAGCCACCGACAGATGAAAAAACACGCGCACCGAATCGCCCACCGAGGCAGCCACCCGAACTCCGCCCAGCGCCGCGCCGGCCACCACCCGAACGCCCGCTCTGCCCAAGCAGTTGCTCTTGGGCATGGCGGAACCTTCAATCACCGCACTGCCCTGTACTACTGTAAAAAGTATGGGCACGCCGGCGATCGGCGCCAGGCTAGAGTTGGTTATCAACACAATAAGGCTGTCGCTGAAAACATCATTGGGCAACGCCAGTTGTCCGTCGCCCTGGGCCGTATGCAATTGTACATTGGCGGGCAAACCCGCCTGCGCGTTGATCTCGATCGTCTCAGCGCCGGCGACGGAAACCAGCAACCGCTGCGTTCCCACCTGCCCTGCCAAAATCCACGTCGCCTGCAGTTCGCCGCGACTGTCGGTCCGGCTCGAGGACGCCGGCCTGATTTCACCGCCAGAGGTGAGCGCCACCCACGAGACCCGGGTGTCAGCCACCGGATTTTCATAGGCGTCGGTCACCCGGATTCGCACCGGTTGCGCCAACGCCGAATGGATGATGCCGTATTGATAGTTGCCGCCTAACACAGAGATGTAGTGCGCCGGTCCGGCCTGAAACTGAGCGATGGTCTCTGCCGTGTGCAAGACCGGGGCCTCTCCTACCACAGCGCGAATTTTTTTCGCGCCGCTGCGCGTGGAACGCACCGCACCGCAGATTTCCCCGCGTTCATCGGAAACGCCAGTCGGCTGATCGATGCTGCAGGCCTCGCCGTCGACCACCAGATAGGCGGTCACACCAGGCACCGGATTCTTTTTTCCATCATAAATTTTCACCGTGACCACAGAGGCATTCTGCCCATCCGCAGGCGCCGGCGAAGTTGCGCGGATCTCGGAAACAGCGGGATCCGGTTGGCCATACATAGCCGACGCGGTAAAGGTCATGGGCGAATTCTCCAGCGCATGCACACCGTCATCCGCATCGACCAACACAGACTGCAGATTTACGCCGATCTCTTCGCCCAACCGGTAGCTAATGGCGGCCAAACCAGCGGCATCGGTATATAGAGTCACCTGTTGCGCCGGCGCATTGCCGAGCCATCCACTGCCCTTGACTACTTTAAAGCGCACCGCCTGGCCGACCACAGGTTGCCCTTCGTTGTCCAACGCCTGCACCACCAGGGGCGCACGCAGATAGGCGGATGTGCGGCCGGATTGCTGGTCTCCGGATATTTTGCGCAGAGTTGCCGCGAAACTGCTTTTGGCTGAAATGGAAAAACGCACCGGCGCGCCGGTCAGATAGCCGCCGTTACCGGCAAACGCCTGGGCATCAAAAATATTGTTGTACAAACCCGGCACAGCGCCGAGCACCGGCGCGGCTTCAGCGATGCCGCTCGAATTGGTCAGTGTGGTGATCGTGGTCTGGCCATTGAAATGGCCGCCTCGTCTGACCACAAAAAAAACACTGTGGCCCATCACCGGAAAACCATAGAGGTCCGTCACCTTGACCTGCAAAGGTTTTGCCAGAGGCTGGTTGATCAATCCCATGGCGCTGTCGCCTGAAACATAGCTCAACACCGCGGCTGCAGCCGAGATCTGCGCGGTTTGTGCGGATTCATCGGCTGCGCGATCCGTAAACAAAGCTCGCTCGTCCGCTGCCAGGGTGAGTGCGGATGCATCTGAACCTAGCATGGACATCAAACCCGCAAGAGCCAGGACAACAATCAACCAAAACAAAAACCGGCCTGTGGCAAGCAAGAAAGATTTTTTATCGGCAATCTGTAATAGAGTGATCCACTTCAAAACAGTTTTCCTCCGTTTCTGCAATGCATCCCCGTTTTGCAGAACCTCCTAACTCTATTTTATTAACAGGTTGCAACAATTCTTTTCCGCAGCTACTGCGTTGACCATAGAATACGCCCTGTCGCTGCTGTGCAAAAGCAAATATTGGGCCCTAATCCTTTTGGTAATTTCTTCATTCCCAATGAATTATCATAGAAGATAAGAATTGTAATGATATGTTTTTACGGTTTTTACAGATAGGGATTTCACGCGGGTACATGGCGGAATTCAACGCCGATTTATTCCATGAACAAGCGGGAAGAAAAAGCGTTTCGCTTTTAAACAGTGTGTTTCACAAAGGGTCTTGCAGAAGGAAATCAGCGGTCGCTCAGGAAAGTGCGGCGAGGATAAATGGTCGTTGAGAGAAGAACCACGCTGGAACCGGCGCTTTGCACAAAAGGCGAGCACACGCTCGCGCAAAATATAAAGCCACCCACTTAAATTCTGCCTGGTTGTCAGGCCAGCCATTCACCAACATTCGAAAAAAGATGGATCGCTATCGCTCTGTTCGCTCCCCCAGCCATGATTCCACCTCTTTCCGCTGCGGCGCTGAAGGCTGTGCGCCCAATCGCGTGACCGAAATCGCTGCCGCTGCGCTGGCAAAGCGGACAGCCTGGCCGAGCGCCTTTTTTTCCGTTAGCGCCACTGCCAATGCAGCGGTGAACACATCGCCGGCCGCGGTGGTGTCCAGAGCCTGAACCGCAAAAGCGGGAATGTGCTCCGCCCGGTCGTGTGTTT
>DAIQOA010000080.1:0-9282 GCA_036788095.1 bacterium
CGCTATGAACCACCGGTGAGCGATCCCATCATTCGGGTGGGGATTTTAGAAGGCCAGGAAAATATCTATTTCGAACCCCAGGGCCCGTTCCGAGTGCAGGCTTCGGTGGCAAAGGAAAATCTCCAGCTCAATGAGCCCGGCCTATGGAGCGCCGTGGTGGCAGAGGTCACTCCGGGGCAAAAGCATTACCGCATCCTGCTGTTTGAATCGGCCTCTGAGGCGCGCGCCAAAGAGACCGCTCAGCGGATGAAGGCCCGCGAGGTGCCGGTGGAGATCAAACCATTCGGCGAAGTGCTGCGCATCGATAATAAAACCCTGGTGGATCGACGCTATTTCCGTGTGCTGTTGGATAAAACGTTTGATACGCAGATGAGCGCGGATCTCTATTTCAAGACCTCAACGGCGCTGGCCAATGCGCGCGTCGTGGAGGAGTGGGAACGGCCGGGCGGCGGCGTGATCAAACTCTTGTCGCCCAGCGGCAAAGAGTATTCGGTGCATGACCGCCTGCGTCTGTTGGGCAGCGGCGTGGCGTTGAAAAATGTGCAGGTGGGAACCGGCTATCACTGGGAGCACCAAGAGAGCCGCAGCTACGCCGGCGAACTGGAACTGGGGGTGGACAACGCCGGGCGTCTCAATGTGATCAACGTGGTCAATCTGGAGGCCTATCTGCGCGGCGTGGTAGCCGGAGAAATGCCCTCGAACTTTCCCGCTGAGGCGCTCAAAGCGCAAGCGATGGTTTCGCGCACGCTCTTTATGAACAATTTTTACCGCTTTCATCGCGGCGCGGATTATGATGTCTGCGACGAAGTGCACTGTCAGGTCTATGTCGGCCTGAGTCAGCAGAACGAAAACGCCTCATCGGCGGTGGCCTCCACGCGCGGGATGGTTTTGACCTACGGCGATCAGCTTTGCACCGCCACCTATTCGGCGGTCTGCGGCGGGCACACCGCGGACGCCGCTGAGGTATGGGAGGGGGACGGTCAACCCTATCTGCGCGGCGAGTTTGATTCCATCGAGTCGGGCATCGGCCGCAACGCGCTGGATTTGACCAAAGAGGAGAACGCCCGTTTGTGGGTCGCATCCAGTCCCAAGGTGAACTGCAACATCCAATCGGCCGGTCGTCCCTCTTTCGCCCAATATGCGGAAAAATATTTCCGTTGGCAGACCACGGCCACGCGCCAGGACCTGCAGAAGTGGATCGTGGAGAAAACCGGCGTTGAGATCGGCGATCTGCGCGATATCGTTCCGCTGCGCCGCGGGGCTTCCGGCCGTCTCGCCGAGATCCTCATCGTCGGCAGCCGAGACTCGGTCACCGTAACCCGAGAGTTGAACATCCGCCGGACCCTGTCCTCCAGCGCCCTGTACAGCGCTTGTTTTGTGATCGATAAGGTGAACGAGCGCAACGGCCTGGCCGAGGCGTTTCGGTTCACCGGCGCCGGCTGGGGGCATGGCGTTGGCATGTGTCAGGTCGGCGCATCCATCCGCGCCCTGCGCGGACAGAACGCGGCAACTATTCTGTCCGCCTATTACCCGGGGACGCGATTGAAAAAAATATATTGAGTATGGCCGCTCCTGATCACATCCTTTTACTGTTTGTCGATGGGCTGGGAATCGGGGAACCTGACGAATCGTGCAATCCCTGTTGTCAGCCGGGGCTGACATATTTTAATCATTTTCTCGGCCAGACCTTTCCACATCCCCTGAAAGACGGCGGCATCGCGCTGGGCCTGGACGCCGGCCTGGGCCTGCCGGGACTGCCGCAATCCGCCACAGGCCAAACCGCGCTACTCACCGGGGTGAACGGCGCCCAGGCGATCGGCCGCCATTTAAACGGCTTTCCCAATCAAGCCCTGCGCGAGATCCTCGCCCGCTCTTCGATTCTGGCCACTATCAAAAGACGCGGCTATGACGCTGCCTTTCTCAACACGTTTCGGCCTCCTTTTTTTGACTATGCCCCAGAGGACATTCTGCGCTTTCTATCGGCGACGACCGTGAGCAACCTCTACGCGGAGCTGCCGTTTTTCAATCTGGACGATCTGGCGGCTGAACGATCGGTGTATCAGGATCTGACCGGCGAGGCGCTGGTGGCCGACGGTTTTAGCGTTCCGGTTTTTTCCGTGGAAAAAGCGGGTGAGATCATCGGCCGGCGCAGCCGTGATTTTCATTTCGCCCTGTTTGAATATTTTCAAACAGACCGGGCAGGCCATAGCCGGGATCTGGCCAGAGCCCGGCAGGAACTGCAGAAATTGGAGCTTTTTCTTGCAACGGTGCTGACCCACGTCGATCTGGCCCATACGTTGGTGCTGCTGACCAGTGATCACGGCAACATCGAGAATGTGTGCGTCAAAGGCCATACCACGAATCCGGCCATGACGTTGCTGTTCGGCTGCTGCGCCCGGGAGACCGCGGCGCGGCTCTCTTCCATTCTTGATGTGGCGCCGGCCATCCTGCACTGGCTGCCGGAGCGACCGCTCAAAAGATCTGTTTTGCCGACGCCCGAACCCTGATGCGTTTGCACAATGGCAAACTCTGCGGAGGAATAAAATATGCGGCGATCGTTTGTAGTGCGTGCCTTTGGATCCGTATTAGGGCTTTTCATGCTTTACGGCTGTGATCCATTGGTGACGCAGTTCGACGATGTAGAGAGCGCCGTGCTGTACACCGCCCGCCACGCGCCCTACGCAGAATCGGTTCCGGAAATTCTCACCGTCATGACCTGGAATATCCGTTTCGCGGCCGGCCGCCAAACACCCTGGTTTGGCGACAGTTGCGGAGATCGCGTTCTCTTGACCGAGACGGAGGTCCTGGTGACCTTGCAGAAATTGGCGGCCAAAATCAATGAGATCAATCCTGACCTGCTCCTGCTGCAGGAGGTGGATGTCCGTTCCAAACGAACCGCCTATGTGGATCAGGTGCAATGGCTGCTGGATCATACCACGCTGACCTACGCCGCGTACGCCTCCTCGTGGCAGGCGCAGTTCATCCCCAGCGACGGGCTCGGTCGCATGGATATGGGCAATGCCATCTTGTCGCGATGGCCCATCGCTGAACACGAACGCATCCAGCTGCCCAAACGCGGCGATCAGAACGCACTGACCAGATACTTTTATCTGCAGCGCTGTTTTTTAAAAACCAGAATCGCTTTTCCCGGGCTTGATCAATTCTACGTTTTAAACATCCACGCCGATGCCTTTTCCACCGACGACACCAAACGCAAACACATCGAACGCTTCAAAGAAGAACTGGACACACTGCAGGCCGAGCATGCGCTGTTTATTGCCGGCGGGGATTTCAATATGCTGCCGCCCGGTTCGGATTCCACCGATTTTTGTCTGGAGGATCGCTGCCCCGATGAATCTTTTCATCAGTCAGGCGATTCTCCCCTGCACAAAGAGGGCAGCTATTACACTCCGGAAAGAACTTGGTTGCAGCCGATGTATGAGGCCTATGCGCCCGATATTCCACTGCTGAACTACCAGGCCGATCAAAAACGCTGTTTCACCCATTGTACCGATCGTTCCGCGTTCTGGGATCGCAAGATCGACTATCTATTCACCAACACCGAATGGCTGCCCCATTCCACGGTCACTCATCAGGATTACTCGGACCTTTCCGATCATGTGCCGGTCAGTTGCGAATGGAGAGTGCCTGAATGAAAAATGCCGGTTGTTCGTTGGCGCTTTTATGGCTGTTGGTCGATCCCTCGACGGGCGGCCTTCCCGCCTTGGCGTCGGCGCAGGCGCAACCACCGCCGCGGTGGGAGATCGGTTTGTGGGGGCCTTTGCGCTACACCTGGTCCGAGAAAGTGGAACTCGCTACGCATCCCCTGTGGTTTCTGATTTTACCGAACGCCTCCGTGCGATGGTCTCACGGAACCACCCGAGGCTGGCGGATTTCTTCCCAACACGGTTTTTTCTGTCCCACCTGGATGCTGCGCCTGTTGCGCAGAGAAGGCATCGGCGGCATCCTCTCACCAGAGTTTAACGTTCCTTTTTTGCTGGGATTGAATCATCACCTGCGTTTCCACAGAGAGATGAGCGAGCGGCTAGCGGTTACCTGGAGTCTGGGTCTTGGCTTGGGTCTGAAGACGGCGGCGTTGGATGAGCGGACGACCATCGATCTGCCGGTGGTCTATCCACGGATGACTGTTTTTTATCACGACTACCACTGGACGACATCGCTGAATCTGCAAGGTCCCGCCCGGCGACGCTGGCACTGGTCTTTGGACAACCAGGTGCTCGTCTGTCCGCCGGCTCGGGCGGGATTTGCCTATGAAATGAAAGGGCTGTTGTACTGGGAACGCACGCCCTCTTTCCAGATCCGCTTCGGCTATCTGTTGAGTTACGCAGAGTATCCGTTCGGCAGCCAATGGCATCTGTTGCCGTTGCTGGATCTGCAGTGGAGAAGCAAGTAAAACGTGAAACGGTCCGTTTAAACGCTGAGACAACAGCGGCTCTGCGCGGCGCGCCCTGCCGATGGGCGGTTTGAATCCTCGGTTCATCGCTTGTGGCACGACGCAGGTTTATTCCCTTTGCTCAGGGTTGCGTGGTTCCGTATTGCCTGACAAATTCCACACACTGCTTGATCTCGACGATATTGTTCTCCCAATTGGATTCATACTCCATCGAGATATTGCCGCTAAAGCCCTGCCGCTTTAATTCATCGAGCACGCCCTTGATGTTGGCCACACCGCGGCCAAACGGCACATCCGTCGCCTTGGGATTCATGCTATTCAAATCCTTCAGATGGCAGCTGATGATCCGTCCACGCAGCGTTTTCAGGGCTTGCACCGGATCGACGCCGGAGCGCAGCCAGTGGCCGGTGTCGGCGCCGGAACCGATGCGCGGGTCACGGTCCTTGACCAGCGACAGGACAAACTGGGGGTCCCAATATCGGTAATCCGGATTCTTTTCGTTTTTGGGATGATTATGGATCGCCAGCTTGATATCATACTGCTTGACCATTTTTTCGATCTTGTCGATGGTTTCTGCAGTGGCCGGACTGGGTTCCATGGTGACGCAGGGGATGTTCATCAATTTGGCGAAATCAAAAATCTGCGCCAGTTCAGCGTCGCTTTTAAAACCGACAACGCCGTAATTAACCAGCCGCACGCCCGTGGCCTCCAGTTTGCGTTTGGCTTTGCTCCACACCTCCGGCGAGGCCGTATGGCTTATGGGTGTTTCGTCCTCCGGGCTTAGCTTTTGTCCTGGAAAAGCTTCGATCACGCTGCAGCCCGCTTCCTTGGCCTTGTCCACAGCCTCAAAAAAGGTGTAGAGGCGGAAGCTGTAAGCCTGCGGGCCAAGATAAAAACCGCCGATACGGCATTCGTTGGGGATATCGCCGGCGGCCGCCGGTTGCAGCACGGCGAGCAGGACAGGAACGATCATGAGCAGCACAAGTTGGATTTTCATCAGAGTCTCCTTCACGTTGTTCTCGTAGGGTTATAATCTTTCGACTATTTTCGTTTGTAACTTTTTGTGCCGACGATAAATTGCACGCTTGATTTTTTCCCTCGGAGTTGCTTGGCGCTTTCTCCGCGGTTTAAAATGGCCCGCAGGATCCGCCTGCTCCCAATGGGTAAAAGTCCTGGCTGAGCTCGAGTTTCGCGTTTTGGCTTTTCTCTAAACTCGATTTGATGTCCTCCATGGCCAGGACGAAAACTTTCTTATCATCAATTCCTTTTTTTCGTTATACTATTTTTAGCACCAACGTTGTTCTGTGGATGCGCCAGGACCGGCTGAACACGCCGTTCCCGGACTTTTAGATTGAGCATTTCCACCAGCACCGAGAACGCCATGGCGAAATAAATGTACCCTTTGGGGATGTGCAGATCAAGGCCCTCGCCCAGCAGCGCCACGCCGACGAGGATGAGAAAACTCAGCGCGAGCATCTTCAGCGTCGGATGCGCGTCGATAAAAGCGCTGATGGATTTGCTGGCCAGCATCATCACCAGCACCGCGATGACAATGGCCAGAATCATCACCGGCAGATGATTGGCCATGCCCACGGCGGTGATGACCGAATCCAGCGAAAAGATGATGTCGATGACTGCAATCATGATCAGCACGCTGCCAAAGCTGCTGACCTTGGGCGTTGTCTTTTTTTCCTCCGCACCTTCCATCGCCGTATGGATCTCGTGCGTGCTTTTGCCGATGAGAAAGAGACCGCCGAGCATCAGAATCAAATCCCTTCCCGAGATCTGTTGACTCCAGACCGTGAACAGTGGTTGGGTCAGCCGCATCAGCCAGGTGAGAGACAGCAGCAGGCCGATGCGGGCGAGCATGGCTAGAGCCAAGCCCATGATCCGGCCGCGGTTGCGCTGCTCAACAGGCAGTTTGGCCACCAGGATGGAGATAAAGATGATATTGTCAATGCCCAGGACGATCTCTAACGAGGTCAACGTCGCTAAAGCGATCCAGGCTTGCGGATCATACAACCAGTTGAACATCGCTGTTCCCTTGTCTCCTATCAATTCAATCGAATTTCATTCCACGGCTGATCTCAGGGGATTTTGCCGGCCTGTGGCTTTATGCCGAGCGACGCCTTTTACGGGCGGCGAATTCCGGCGCCTCCCTCACGCAAGTCAACAACACCTTGAACGAGCGCAGCAGAACGCTCCAACCGGATCGTTTGAGTTCCGGTGCGCTCTGACCCACATCCGGAAAGCCCTGCTCGCCCGCCCGTACTTTTTCCCAGTTGTGAAACAGCCGGCCCCATTCGCTGTTCAGGGCCTGGTTCATTTTATGCTTGGCGAACAACGGGTACCAGAAGCTGTCGTGATAGACCACGCTGGCGATGTAGGACCATGGCGCCAGCACGGTTTTCAGCGTCCACTCCAACGGTTTTTTCAACGGACCCCAATAGATGCGGTGCTGCATTCGTGAGGCGAAGGTCATTTTTTTAAACGGTCCGACGAATTTCCAGTTTTCCCGGGCTGCCTCCAGATCGCCGGCAATCTCGATCTCTTTTGGGTCTCCGCAGCCCAGACCCTGTTCATGAGCCAGGCGGATGTATTTAATCGAAAGCGGATCAAATCCCATGAGCTTGGCCGCGATCGCATCGATGGCCACCTGGTCGCTGGAAGCCAGGAGGATGTTTTTGACATAAGGCGTCATGCAGCGCGGGCCCGGTCCGTCGCCGGCAAAAGTGCCATCCATGACCGCAAACAGACCGCGGTGGATGTGCTTTTGAATCATCAACAGGTCCACCAGGGTTTCGTGAATGACCGGATGGGTCCAGTGCCGGCGTTCATTGAGCAAACCGCCAAAGGCGTTTTTCATCGCGCCGGTAGTGGTGGTAAAGATGTGGGTTTTGATGGTGGGCAGGTGGATGATGTTCTCGCCGATGAACCGCTTGGGGATATAAAATCCGTTGGGGAAGACCCTATTCAGACAGAGAAATTTCGCGCTCAGGTCGCCTACCGCCTCGTGCACATTGATCCATTCTTCCCCTTCGTAGAGATGAACGTTGGCCAGTCCGTGCGCCTGCACCACATCGATCTGTTTGTTCTCCCGTTCGCCGAGATGGGCATCGATGACCACGGTGCGATTGTGGCAGCCGTGAATTTTCGCCGACGAAAAGCCGTCTTGCTTCAGAGTGCGGATCACCCCCTCCAACTGCCAGGGAGTGGTCGAGCTGCCGGGGAAGAAAAAATGCCACGAGATGTTGATCTTGAGGGCGGTTTCGACCTGCTTATCGAGTACGGTTTGGTATCCGGCCAGATTCATCAGTTTGTGATAATCGGCGAGCACGGTTTTGGGAGTGGTGCGCAGCACGGCCACCGTGGATTTGGACATAGAGATTCCTTTTTTTAGAGTGCGCCCTGGTTCATCGATGGCCTGCGGAGAAATGATATTCGGCAGGATTTTCATGGATGAGGGAGTAAATTTTTTCCGCCTGGATCCGGCCAATACTCCGTACTTGCTTTAGCTCGTCGACCGATGCAGTGAAAACATTGGCCGGAGTCTGGAATCGTTCCAGCAGATTTCGGCCGCGCACATCGCCGACACCTGGCAAGCCCTGCAGGATATACAACCGGCGACGCTGTGTGTTTTTGCCCAGGCCGGTCGGCCGTCGCAGATGAACTCTTTTGCCGTTCGCGGTCTGCATGGCGGCGTAGAGCATGAGAGAAGCGCATTCGTTACCGTCGCGGGCGCGCAATACCGGAATCCCGAATCGAAAGGCCAGGCTGACCAGAGCGCCTTGGATCGCCTCGCGGCTCATCCCTTGGGCGCGGAGGTCGGATCCAGCGCCCTGGAGAATCAGCGCCGGCATCTCTTTTGCAGCGGCCAAGCGTTTTGCTTGAGCGAACAACCGCCCGTCCCTGATGGATGCCGCCAGATCGAGCATTGTTTTACGTTCGAAGAGAAGACGGCCGGCGACCAGATAGTCTCCCACCGGCAGTCTTTGAATGGTCAGTTGAACCTGGGGAAGCTTGAGCAGCTCGTCGACCACATCGCTTTTTCTCTCACGATCGTCCGCAATGATGGGGATGACTGCATCCTGCATACGGCATTCTTATCAAGACGTTTATAATTTATCGTTTAATATAAACAAAACATTCAACAATGTCAATACGCAGCCGGACTCCAGCTTGCTGTTCTCGCTAAAGCAGGCAAGTGCGCGCCTGCTCAAAGCGGTTTTTTCCCTTGCAGGAGAGAATTATTTTTGATAATATTCAGGTTCAGCCAGCCTAGAAGTTACGAGGTTTGCCTGGATTCGTTCGCGTCCACGGAACATTGGAGAATGATAAGAGAGCTTTCGTCCGAGCCCCGGGAGGCATAAAATCGTGTTTAGAGCAAATCCAAACCACCCAACGCGAGACTTGAGCCATTAAAGTACTTTTTAATTAATACAGAACAACCGAATCCTGCGCGCCTTATTGAACCGTGGAGAAAGCGCAAAGCAACGTCGAGGGAATCAATAAGCTTTTGGAAAGGTACTTCTCGCCGCTCTACCGACCTTGGCGGTTGATCAGCTGCCCATTGGCCGGATAAACCATATAGCTTGCAAATGTGGCCATTAATAATTTTAATTCCGTTGTGCAGCTCTATGAGCAAACCCTGCAAAAGCAAACAACAGATAGATTGTAAAAACGAAGGGCCGGCACCATAATAGACAATAAACCACGAAATACACGAAACAACCAGGCCAGATAATGCCATTGAATTTTTTTCGTGTGTTCCGCGCATTTCGTTGTTGGTTTTTTGGTTAGCAATATGGCCATTCATTATTTTATTGCTGTTTTGTACCTCTGTAGGCGAATTCTGTACAAGCAAAATC
>DAIQOA010000080.1:9382-18849 GCA_036788095.1 bacterium
TTATTTTATTGCTGTTTTGTACCTCTGTAGGCGAATTCTGTACAAGCAAAATCAAGCCATGTGTGGAGGGTAAAAAACGAAGGGCCGGCCCCATCGTCTAGGGGAAGGGAGAAAATTAGCAAGTGATTTATGGCCCGCGCAACAGATAGTTGCCGGGAAAAGTGAACCATTTAAACTTTCCGCCGACTGGTCAAAGGATAATATTATGAAAAAAAGCGTTGCCCTTGTTTTACTTTTGTTTTCGTTCACCGCGGCACAGGACTCTTTCAACGGATCGGCCGCATTTTCTTATGTGGAGGAGTTGTGCCTGCCGAAATACAAAGGCCGCAAAACCGGCACGGTGGAGGCGAGGGATGCCGCGCTGTGGATCAGCACCCGGCTGAAGAGCTGGGGGCTGACGCCCATGGGCGATGAGAATGACTATTTGCAGAAATTTCCCATGCTGGTCACTGAGCAGAAGAAAAAGGCCAAATTGAAGCTGCTCAACGGCTCCTACGGCCCTATCGAATACCGGGAGAATGTTGATTTCATCCCGTACCAGAACTCGGGTTCCGCCGAGCTTTCAGCAGAAGTGGTTTTCATCGGCTACGGCATCTCTGAACCCTCCATGGGCTGGGATGACTATGCGGGCATGGATGTAAAGGGAAAGATCGTCTTGATTCAACGCGGCCTGCCGCAGGATGGCCAGGATTGGGCGTTTGCCAACGAGCGGTTTTACAAGGTGCGCACCGCTGAACAAAAAGGGGCTGCCGGCCTGCTGATGCTGGACCGGGGCGATTGGCCCATGCGTGGCGTTACCATCACCGCAGAAGGGTATCGGCCGCATATGCCCATTTTCAATGTCTCGAAAAAAGTGGCACGCGATCTCTTTAGCGGATGCCATAAAAACATCGATCATTCTCTCCGCGACCTGGTGAAAAAGCCTCAATCCTTTTCCTTTCAACGCAAAATGCTGATGACCAGCCGGTTTGATCTGGCTGCGGTACAGGAGGGCGAAAATGTCCTGGTCGTGGTTCGCGGCACAGATCCGGTCCTCGCCGAGGAATACCTGGTTGTCGGCGCGCACATGGATCACAACGGCCGGTCTCTCGACGGCCACCTTTACGCCGGCGCGGACGATAACGCCTCCGGCGCAGCGGTGGTGATGGAGATGGCCCGTGTGATCCGGCAGAAAAAACTCAAGCGCTCGATCGTCTTTGCCTGCTTTGGCGGTGAGGAGCAGGGCCTGCTCGGCTCCCGCTATTTCACCCTTCATCCCTCTGTCCCTGCTGAAAAGATCGTCGCCAACGTCAATCTGGATATGGTCGGCGCCGGCGACGGCGGGGTCAGCATCAGCGGTCGCAACTATTTTCTCAACCTGCTGGACCCCTGGGTGCGAAGCCACAATGATTCAGTGGGTAAAAAACTCTCACTCTATCGCGGCAGCGGCATGTTCGGTTCCGATCACGCCTATTTTGTTGAACAGGGCATTCCGGCTTTTTATGTCTCCTCTACGGGAGATCATCCGTTCTATCATCAGTTTGAGGATGACCCGTCGACCCTCAATGTGCAGGCGCTGCAGGTGGTTGGAGAACGCTGTGTGGAGCTGCTGACCGTGCTGGCCGATGCGCCCGGCTCTCTGTTGTTCAGCGGAAATCGCAGCGGCCATTTCTTCCATTTGTTCGGCGATCAGATTGATTTTTCCTTTCAGCCGGCGACCACTCTGGCAAAAACCGACTCTTTGCGCGACCGCGCCATCCCCGCGGCGGTACGCTGTGTGGTTTACCCGCTGCCCGCAACGGGGGAGGAAAAAGAGCTGTTCACCGCTTACGATGATCTGGAGCGCCGGATCCTTAAAGCATCCAATCTGCTCCGTTTCAAAAACAGCGCCAGTTTCGATGAAGCGGCGTCCGGCGCCAAGCTGGGTGCCGCCATCGCGCTCAACGGCTCGGAATCGCTGCGACAGAATGCCGCTCACGCCCGCCTGTTGTGCCGCGCCGGCGTCAATTGGCTGTGCCTCCGGTCGCCGCAGGACCCTGTGTTCGACGGCAAAGCACTCAGCGACTGGGGCCGAACCCTGCTGCAGACTTTGGCTGAGGAAAACGGCGTTGTAGAAACCACGCTGGCCGACAGCGGCCACATCTCCGCCCTTCTGGCCGCCGGCCGCACAAAACTGCTGCTGCGGCTCACACCGGTCCAGGCTTTGGGCCTGCAGGACTTTCTGGCTAAACGTCTTGACAAAAAGCAGGCCCTGGTGATCCTCGAAACCACGCCCGATCAATCGGTGGACGCGGTGTGGCGGCTGTACGATGGTTTGCCGGCCGGCCTGCTTCATGTCGCCTTTGCCCATGCGCTGTCCATGGCCGATGATGACAAATATCAGTGGGTGCAACAGCTGTATGAAGCGCGCCGGAATCAACACGGCGTTGACAAGACCTACACCGCCATGACTCGGGTGATGGCGGATAATATCAAAAAATTTATCAGCAAATAAAACACCGTCAGCGTAGATTAAAGGAATCTCTATGACAACACGCGAACGCCTTCTCGCCGTTCTCAACCATGAAAAGCCGGATTCGATCCCTGATTTTGAGTTCGGTTATTGGGATGAAACCATCACCGGATGGCATAAACAAGGATTGCCGCTCTCTGTGAGCAGCAACAGCGAGGTGGAATGCTATCTCGGCATCGAGGGAGTTTCCATTTTCCCCCTGCTGCCATTTCCAAACGGTTTGTACCCGGCGTTTGAAAAAAGAGTGCTGCAGGATAAGGGCGATCATGTGATCCTGCAGGACACGGACGGCAATCTCTGCGAAGTGCCGTCCACCGGCTCGACCATTCCCCGTTACCTCAAATACGTCATCGAAAGCCGGGCGGATTGGGAAAAGTTCAAGCGGGAGAGACTGGATCCGTCGCATCCGGACCGATCCGGGGATCTGGCTTTGTTCAGCCAACAGGCAAAGCGCACCGGCCTGCCGATTTTATTCAACGCCGGCTCGCTCTACGGCTGGTTGCGCAACTGGATGGGCGTGGAAAATTTTTCTTATGCGCTCATGTCCGAAAAAAAGTGGGTGGGGGAGATGATGGATCATCTCGTTCTGCTGACTCTGCGGCTGATCGAACGTCTCCCACAAGGTCTGGTGGACGTGGCCTGGTGGTGGGAGGATATGTGCTACAACCACGGACCTCTGATGTCTCCACGGTTGTTTCATGAGCTGATGGTGCCGCGCTACAAGGAGATCACCTCCAGCTTGAAGGCCAAAGGCATTGTGCATAATGTGCTGGATTGTGACGGCTGCATCTATGAACTGGTGCCGGGCTGGTTAGAGTCGAACATTCGCGTCATGTTCCCCCTGGAGGCGGCGCACACCGATGCGGTTCGCTTGCGCCAGGACTATGGCGACCAGCTGTTATTGATCGGCGGAGTGGACAAGCGCGCCCTCATCGCCGGCCGTGGGGCGATCGATCGCGAATTAGACCGTCTGACGCCGCTGCTGCAACAGGGCGGTTTTATCCCCTGCGTGGATCACCGGGTGCCGCCCGAAGTCACTCTGGCCAATTACAGCTATTACCTGGAGAAAAAACGCTCACTGCTCTAGGGTCCCCATTTCGGCTGGTATGAGAATTGCTTCTTTCCCTCGGTGAGCAAACGGGTTGGTTCGTTCTGCTCGCCGCCTCACTATCGTGAGGCCTGTATGCCCCAATCAGCCGGTGCATGGGGTGCAGAACGGGCAAAAAAGGGGGAAAGGAGCGTTCGAATGAGCTTGGATGACGTACAAGTGGCAGCCCTGACCAGGGAGATTGAGACGGCGGCTGCTGTGGCAGGAATCGAGGAGCAAAAACGGCAGCTTTTGCAGCAGCAAAGCCTGCTCATGGCCGGCACCCTGGCCGCCAGCATCGGCCATGAAATGAATAATCAGCTCACCGTCGGCTATGGCAATCTAGAGGTTGCGCTGCAGTGCATGGCGCAACAGGAATATGGCTCGGCGACCGAGCGCCTGCACTGTGCCGCTCAGGCGCTGCGCGACGCTTTCGAGTTGACCCAAGCGCTTTTCTCAGGCATTAAGCCCGACTTTAATCCTGTCCCTCTCTCTCTGAATCTGGTCATCGCTGATTTTTTATTTGTCCTCAAGGCTTTTTTGCGCAAACAGAAAACCGCTGTCTCATTCAGCGCGGCTGAAAACCTGCCTTTGATCTGCGGCGTGGAATCGCAAATCCGTCAGGTGCTGTTTAATCTCCTGTGCAACGCGCTGCAGGCACGGCCGGATGTCTGCATGCGCATAAAAACCGGCTATCAGGAGAAAAGCCAGATGGTGGTGTGCCAACTGTGCGACAACGGCCCGGGCATGGACCGCGCCATGCTGTCAACGCTTTTCCAACCATTTCACAGCGGCCATGCCTCCGGCCACGGGCTGGGTCTGTATGTGTGCAAAGAGATCGTCTCCCGCCATCACGGCACCCTCACGGTGCAGAGCCGCCTGGGAGAAGGGACGCACTTTACCATCAGCCTGCCGGCGCACCGGCCATCCCAGGGCCCTCCTCTGTGATCGCCTCCGGCGAAGAATGAGCCTTTGGCTTCACATGAGCGGTTGCTGTAAAACCGCTACTTTGGCGGTGTCTTTTTTTTGCCTGTTTCATTCGACGCGCAGCAGCAATTTTTTTCATCCCTCATGAATAGATGGCCCGTGTGCTGAGACGGGCCTGCAGCTCCTTTTTCAACGTCTCCGCCGCTTTGTCCGGCGCGCCGGGCAAAGCGGTCTCCCGGTGATCCAGCGCATCATAGGCGTAATGGAAGGGGAAGGGACAGAGTGACCTCAACGCAGCGGTTGAGCAGAGGGTGCAGGTCAGCGCCTGCTCATCTCCTGGTACACCTCATGGTAGAAAAGCGCGTTGTCCACCGGCGTGTTGGCGGGAATATGATTGCCCACGGCCATGATGAACCCCGGGTGGGCTTTGCCGATCGCCATGCACCGTTTGACCTCATTGCTTATGTCGTCTCTGCTGCCGGATAACAGGATGCGGGTGTCAGCATTGCCGATAAAACTGATGCGGTCTCCATAACTTTGTGCGGCTTTGGCCATATCGGTGAACGGTTCCATGACCAGACCATGCACCCCGCCGGAGACCAGATCATCGATAAACAGCGTATAGTCGCCGTCAGCAGTGAACAGAATGATTTTTCCCGCCTGCCGCAGAGGTTCGAACAGGGCACGATAGGAGGGAAAGAGAAACCGGCGGTACCAGTCAGGATGCAGGAATGGACCGCTGCTCCAGACAAAATCATCATGGATCATCACCACCTGCGCTTCGGCATCGGCCAGGGCGTTAAAATATGGCTGGATCCATCGGCGGTACCGCTCCGTCAATCCGCCGAAACGTTCGCCGCTGGTTCCCGCTGCCACCAAGAGTTCCTCCCAACCAAAGAGATAGATCAGGCCGGAGATAAGAGTGATGTAAATGCCGGTCATGTTGACCGCATCAGGGGTTTGGCGGCATTTTTCCTCGTAATGGCTGTTGAAGCGGCTGACCAGGGCGCTGTGATCCGGGGTGCCGAACAGCTGCTCCGGTTCCAAATTCAGAATTTGCTCTGGGTCGGTCCATCTCGCGGCGCCGGCGGGAATGTAATCCTGGCCGCCGTGCGCATACACCGCGTGGCCCATCTCTGTAAAGTGTTCACCGAATTGCTCTCGGCTGATAGCGATGCTCCACACCAGATCATAGTTCCAGGCTTTACGGAACGCAGCCGAGGCCTGCGCCTGCAGTTCCGGCGGGCTGTCCGCAGACACCTTGAGGCCGGTGACCGCTTCAACCAGAGGCCAGTGTTCATCGGCGGAGTATTCGGTGCGCGGCACGCGCCAAGTGGATTGCAGGTGCAGTGCCGCCCAGCCTTCTTGATACGACATGGATGGTTCTTTCGTGTTCAGGTGGCGTAAACCAGTTCAGAGAAATCGCGATGCTTATCGTGCCTTGATCAGCAAGCGGTCATAGATATACAATCCCACCAGCGAAACCACGCCCATGGCGGCGACGATCAGCCACATCAGGGTGGTTTGTGGCGCTAGTCCCTGTGCCGCCGGATTTTTAACCAGATTGGTGAACAGGACGCCGCCGATGGGCGCGCCGACGATGGTGCCCAAAGCCAGTGGAAGGTTAGAATAGCCGAGATACAGCCCTTCCTGTCCTTTGGGCGCAATGGAACCGATGTACTGGTAGATGCGAGGTGATGCGAGCATCTCGCCGATCGCCATGGAGGCCAGGGAGATCAGAATGAATAGGCCGGCGGCCGGCAGCGCAAACGCACCCAAATCGATGGGCATCCGGGCGTCCTGATGCAGCAGGGCTGGAACGATGTTGAGCACCATGCCGATCACGGTGACGATCACCCCGGCCATAATGGATTTCACTGCGGTCCATGATTTAGACAACCGGGTGATCAGCAATTGGAAACAGACGATCATGACCGGATTCATCAGGGTATACAGCTCCACCGGCGCGTCGGGATCGACAAAGCGCAGGTAAAGCGGAATCAGGTTATAGATCTGCACATAGATAAACCAGAAAAAACCGATGACCACCAGAAAGAAAACGAAGCGCAGATTTTTCAACACCGTGACCATGCCGATCAGCGCCTGGCGGACTGTCTTAGGTTTGGCGCCGGTGTCTGTGGCGGTCTGGTATTCCGGTTCTTTATAGATCAGCAGCGTGACGAGCAAACCAATCAGCGCGGCGGTGGTGGCCACATAGGCAAAGATGGCAGGAATACCAAAGGCGGTGCGGACAAAGTAAGAGGCGGTGCGTCCGGTCATGGAGCCGATATTGATCACCATGTAGAAAATGCCGAATCCCAGTGTGGTCAGCGTGCCGGAAGTCTTTTGCACAGTGCCTGAGATGACCGGCTTGACAAAAGAGCCGCCAACGCCGACGAGCACAATGCCGATGACCACGGGCAGGGTATAGTCGATGGCGGATCCGGTCTGGCCGGAGAGTCCGGGCCAGAACCGGGTGAGGTTACCCATGATCAGATAACCCAGGGAGAGGAGAACAAAAGCCAGCGTCAGGGCTTTCTTAAAACCGAATTTATCGGCCAGCGTTCCGCTGAGGATCGGCAGAAAATAGATGAGGCCCCAGAGCAGCGTGCCGTTAAGAAAGGTGGCTTTGGTCGGCGCCATTCCCAGCGTCTCGTTCAGATAGATCACCACAAACGAGGCCACGCTGTAATAGGCGGCGCGCTCAAAAAGCTCGATGGTATTGGCGGTCCAGAAGGTTGCGGGGAATTTTGATCTCATAGCACTCCTTTCCTTGATGAACCGGCCGCCGGGGGAGCAGCCGGCATAAACGGACAAGTGTACGAACTATGGCGGATAATTGCAATCGTTTTTTCATTGCAAGGTTCGGGATCACCCGGCTGCTGGGTTTGTTGGGATTCTGCGGGGTGGATATTTTCAGCCCTTCCCCCTGGCGGGTTCAGCAATACGTCCGTTCGACGACAGAGGACGATGAGAGGCTGGTGAAGGCGGGAAAATATTAAGGCAGACCGGCGCTAGAGTTCTGGCGGATGGTACTGCGGTTTTATCCACCGCCGGACTAGGAAGCCTCCTGTGGTTCCGGGCGGGTGTATTTTTTCAGTTCAGATTTGACCACTTTGCCGTGTGCGTTCATCGGCAGGCCCTCCACCACGGTGACGTCGCGCGGGACCATGTGGCGGGCGATGCGGCGTCGGCAGTGGTTGATAATGTCCTCGGTGGTCAGGGGCGTGTGCGGGCGCAGGACGACGAACGCCCGAATGGCTTCGCCGCGCACCAGGTCCGGTTCACCGATCACCGCTGCGGAGACCACATCTTCCAGTTCGAGAATGCAGGATTCGACATCCTGGCTGCTCACGCGGAATCCGAAGGATTTGATGAAATCCGCTTTGCGATCGACGATATAGATAAATCCATCCTCATCCACCGTGGCCAGGTCGCCTGTTTTCAACGCCGAGCCGACGAATTTTTCAGCGCTCGCCAGGGGATCTTTCCAGTAGCCGGGGGAAATATTCTCTCCCGTGGCATAGATCTCGCCCACCTCGCCGGGCTTGACCGGATTGCCGGACTCATCCAGCACTCGCAGCTCGACCTGGGGGATGCCCTTGCCCATGGAGCCGAGTTTTTCCGGCAGCCGCTCAGGAGGTAAATATGAAAGCCTCGCCGTCGCCTCGGTTTGCCCGTACATCACATACACCCGTGCCTGCGGTTGGCATGCGACCAGCTCTTTGATCAGCACGTTGTGCAGTTTGCCGCCCGCTTGCTGAATTTTGCGCAACGGCTTTTTGGCGCGCCGCGGGAATGAGCTGTTGCGCAGCAGGAGCTGGTACGTCGACGGCACGCCGGCAAAGCCGGTGCACTCCAACTCCTCCAGAGTGTCCAACACCGGTTCCGGATAAACAAAGGAATTGCAAAGCACCAAAGAGGCGCCGACGCGCAGATGGCTATGCAGGAGCGACGTGCCGAAACAGTAGTAGAACGGCAAAATATCCATCATTCGTTCATTGCGGTTCAGTTCCAGATATTCGATGATCGAGTTGGTGTTCGCCTGGATGTTGTGATGGGTGATGCGCACCGCTCTCGGTGCGGCGGTGGTTCCGGAGGTAAGCATCAGCGCTGCGTCCTGATTCCAGTCAAAGCCTTTGGCTTCTGCCGGCCAGGCCAATGGACCTTCCTGGTCAAGGCAATCGTCAAAGACCATGGCCATTGGCGCCGGCAGGGCGGAGGCATATTTCTTGTGTTGCCGGCTCGAAAGGCAGATGGCCTTGCACTCTGTAAAGCGGGCGTTGCGGTTGAATTCTTCAATGGTCAGAGTGGTGGCAAAGGGCACTGCCACGGCGCCGATTTTAAGCGCAGCCAGATAGGAGCAAACCCAGAAGAGCGAGTTATTGTCCAGGATGCCCACGCAATCCCTGGGGTGTACATCCAGGCGGAGCAATTCGGCCGCTATCCGCCGGCTTGCCTGGTGGAGGTCCGCATAAGTAAAACGCGCGTTTTCGCAGAACAGAGCCTGGTCCTGCTTTTTTCCGCATGCCAACAAATACTCTGCACTATTCATCGTCACCCCTCCTTAGGGATGGACTGAATTTTCCAACGGCAAATGATCGGAATGCCGTCGCCGGAGGACGGCGGCGGCCGGATCTGCGGTTTTTGCGGCGATCGGATCAACGGGTTGACGGCGCTGGTAAAAGCTCTCATACAAAACGTCCAGATCCCGTGCGATCACTCGCCAGCTATAAGTTTCCTCGATGAGGCGTCGTGCGTCGCGGCCGACCTGTTCAGCGATCTGCGGATGGCGCAGCAGGCGGATGACCAGATCGGCAAAATGACGATGATCCTGGGCGATGAAAATATGTTTGCCGTCCTGGGCTTCGATGCCCTCCGCCGCGCAGGTGGTGGCCACAACGGCCTTGGCCTGGGCCATGGCGTTCAGCACTTTGAGTTTGGTGCCGCTGCCGCTGCGGA
>DAIQOA010000081.1:0-18847 GCA_036788095.1 bacterium
CCGCGGATTGTTCCAACGTTTCGCGTGAAACGCCCTCCACCAGGGTGGCGCTGTTTTGCCACAAGTCGGCGACGGCGCGGCTTTCATCTTTATCCGCCGCTGCCCATGCCTCATTCACTTCGCTGAAAGAAACATTGACAACCGGAACCGTCATCATAGCCGGCGCCGGCCCTGAATCGGTTCCGCGTACAGCCAAAATTTTTGCTTGTTTCAACTGCTGCGCGCACTCTTGCGCGGAAAGCGTCTGCAAGGGATCCGGCAGACAGGCAAGGTCGCCCGCTTTAGCCGTACACTTTACGCGCACTTGCGCTACCGCGTCGGCAAAGCCATCTGCTGCGCTTCTCTTTTTCGCTTTTTCAAAGCACTTGACCGCAGCGAATAGATCCTCCAGCCGTGATGAGGCGATAAAACCGACGTTGGCTGTTTTTTCGCGTAAAAATCTGGCGCTGTATACCAAAAATCCGCCGCTGCCGGCAAACTGAAGGTCCACATAGAGGACCGGCTTGCCGGAGGCGGCCATGGTCTGAACGACTTTGTTCCAGCAATTCATCTGAAAGACGATATAGCCGTCGACGTCATTGGTATGATCATCGCTGAGAATTTTCTTCGCCTGTTCTTCGCCCGTGGCCATAGTGGGCAGAAACGCCATGTGGGGAAAACGGCGCGACAGGGCGTTGTTGAACTTTTCCATGACCGGCACAAAATCAAAGCCTATGTTGGGCCAGTCCGGAACCGTCTGTTGCGGACCGTGCAGGGAGTAAATCACCCGAATGCGCATTTTAGCCGCGGCCGAGGCCTCCTGAACCAGACCCTGAGCGGCCAATGGCAGCATGGCGCCGGCGCCTAAAAAGTGTCTTCGACTCCACAGACAACCGCTGCATCCTTCAGAATGTTTAACGGGATTCATAGGATTAGCTCTCCTGAACAAAGAATGAAATTCTTTTAGGCGATAGGACTTGCGTAAATATGCTAAAAACAGAAATGCAAAGCAAGACAAACTTGATTCGCGGCGGGGGAAAAGCTCAAGTAACGGGCAGAAAAAAGAATGGACGTTTTGAGGCAGTTGATTAACTCGGGCCGCTCATTTTTCCATCTGTTTCGGATCTCCGGCCAGATCCAGCAGCCATAAAAATAGATTATTCGCGGCCTTGGTGTTCTCATACTCCGGCGGGAGTTTGTAGCCGTCCAGATACTCGTTGTACAGCCAGGGATCGCCGACGGCAAAAACGCGGCCGTGTCCATACTCTGAAAGGGCCATAATAACATCGCTGCCATCCTGCAATATCGCACGCGCAGATGGCTGCAAACGCAGGGTGCAAATTTCTTTGAGATAGACTTGGTCGACACCGATAAACAGCGGATGGGACGGGAATGCGGCAAAGCGGCCGGTAATATAATTATCCTTGATGACTGTGTTGCGCAGATCCTCGTTAAAATGAATGCCGAATCGTTCAGACAAACCGTTGAGATGCGCCAGTTCGCAATGATCCTTATCGTTTGCCAACAGCACAAGAACGCCGCCAGCGTGAACCCATTTAGTCACCGCCTCCGCCTCTTTGGCTTCGATATAGTTAGGGGAACTGGTCTCGGCCGGCGTATCCGGATCCACGATGATATAAATGCTGAGGCGGTTTAGACAGGCGCTGTCTGGGGCTTGGCGAACGCCCACCGTTTGCGCCCCCAATCCCTGGATAATGGCCGCCAGTCCGGAAAAACCACTGTCTTGTGCGTCTTCCCAGAGATAATGAAAAGGTTGCGGCGCAAGCCCTTCAACTTGGCGAAACTCGCGATTGTAATAATAATCCAGTCCCACGACCTTGTGGCGATTGGCTTTTCCGGGAATCTCCTTCGCGGTTGTCTGTACTGCCAAAATCGTCAACGATCCCAGCAGAGCCGCGAACAATGCCTTTTTCCATCGGCTCATTTTGCTCTCTCTATCGGTTCAATTCCAGGGCGGCGAACAGAAACGCAGCCACGCCCTTAAAGTCATTGATGCGACGATCCGTGTTGACATAATAGTCAAAATCGCCCTGGGAGCTGGCGAAATTGAGCGTGCCCACCTTGACCGTGCCGGTCAGATAAAACAGCCCCTGCTCATCAAAATAGACATGATGTTCGCACAGACCCCGGAACGCCTTTTCCGCATTTTCGAGATATTTCTTCGGCAGATAGCCCTGGTGAACCGACCGCGCCAGGGCATAGCTGAACATGGCGGAACAGGAAGTCTCGTGCCAATTCGCCGGATGATCCCCGCGATCCACTACCTGGAACCAAAGGCCGGTCTCAGGATCCTGATATTTTACCAGAGCGGCTGAGAGCTCTTTGAGGATCTTGAGCAATTGCGGCCTTTGCACGTGGTGGGCGTCCAACTCATCCAGGCCGTCCACCAGCGCCATGGCGAACCAGCCGAGTGCGCGGCCCCAGAAACTCGGCGAGGCGCCGGTGACCGGGTCTGCCCAGACCGGATTTTTCCGTTCATCCCAGCCGTGATAATATAATCCACTTTGTCCATCCAGAGTGTGCGCGGTGATCAGCTCGATCTGCCGGATCGCTTCATCTGCCCAGTTCGGCTGTTTTACGGCTGCGGCATACTGCAGCAGAAAAGCATCCGCCATATAGATGCCATCCAGCCACATCTGCCAGGGATAAACCAGTTTGTGCCAGTATCCTCCCTCCGCGGTGCGCGGCTGTTTTTGCAGCTGTTCGATCAACTGTTCGCAGGCCCGCCGATAGCGCGCATCGCCGGTCTTTTGATACATCAACAGGGCAATCTTGCCCGCCTCGACGTCATCGAGCTTGTACTCTTCCATTTTATATTCTGAAGAGATCAGCCGGCCGTCCTGATCGATATAGTGGTCCAGCCATCTCTGAATATAGCGAAGGTATTTCTGGTTTGGCTCTTTTTGCTCCAGCCGGTAAAGTCCGTGGAGAAAAAAACCGTTGGTATACGTCCACCCTTTTCCGTACACATCCATGTCCGCCGGATCCGGATAGGTTTGCATAATCGTCCATGCCACCACCTGAGCCCAGGATTCTGTTTTAGGTTTTTGGCGCTCAGAGGCGGAGGTCAAATAGGTGATCTGAACAGGCGTCTGCACCGCCTGAGCGTAGCCGTCGACATAGGTCTCCCACTCTTTTCGCTGGCTAAAGTTTCCGCTCTTATTCCAGCCCGCGCCGGCATAATAGCGCACAGCCTGATTGGCCTGCACTTTGCCCACAGCCAGATGGTTGATATCCTGCTCAAAAAAATCAACCAGCTCTTTGGGATCCAGGATGACGGCGCAGCCAAGAGCCCCATGGTCGTCGCGGCTTTCCCATTGGCTCAACCATCCGTGTTGCCGGTTGAATGCGACCGCGGCTTGCCAGTCCGGATGTTTCGCAACGCCGGCGGCAAAGCGGATCGGCAGCGATCGCGTGGAGCGATAGATGCTTTCGATGCGGTTAAACTGGTGACCGGCATCGAGACTGATGCGTTTGATCTCGGAAATCGTATCACCGGCTGCCGTCCACGGGTCGTAGCGCAATTCGAAAACCAAGCGGATCGGGCCGCCGGCAATGCGGCGATAAGAGCTGAAATTACCTGAAACGTGCAGCGTCTGGCCGTCCCAGATGCCAGAGCCCCCGCAGCCGCGACTGGCGCCCACTGTGTAGAAATCCAAACCCTCGCCGGAATCTCGGTGATAGGACGCATCCCCGGCGGCGTACCATTTATCGATGATCGGATAGGGAACCCGTTTGGACCAGACATCAATGCCGCTGCTGATCATCTCGGTTTCAAGCGCCGGGCCGTACATGCGAAAGGCGATGCGATCGTTTTCCCAGGCAAAGTCATCCTTGCGTTCCGGCACAAAACGACCGTACACTCTACCACTGCTGCGGCCGCAAGGAGTTGTTGTCTGGACGAGGCGAAATGTTTTAAGCGGATCGTCCTTGCCGAAATTGGTCTGAAAGAGCAGTTGATCAGGGAGGCCGTCTTCATCCGCATCCAGAATCTGCGTCACCACCTGTTTGCCGGTGTTCAAATCCATCAGGGAAAAACGATCGGGGTGCAACCCCGGCAATCGCGCCGAGAGCTCTTTCCAGTTCAATTCGATGGTTTCAAACGTCCGCGCGCCCTTGAGCGGATTGGCCGCAACAAACACCATCTCCTTTTCAGCGGGTAAAGCCCAGATTTTTCCAATCAGTGCCAGCAGCGCAAGCAACGTATACTTCATACACTCCATCCCGTGCGAGGGTTCAAGCTTTCAGGCAACACCGGGTCGAGATCGTCCAGGCCCGGGATCTCACGCCTGCCATGCTATAAGAGTAAAAAGTACGGAGTGCATTCCCCCCTCAGATCGGCTGATTCTCCCCATAGCGGCTGATCTAATGAAAATGCACTCCGTAATCAAGCCAGGCTCGAACGGTCTAGTAGAGAACGGATCGATCAAACCGTCCGGCCATGCGACAGGAGAGCAAAAGGGAATGAACGATCCCGCCCTTTTGCTCCCCTGAGGCAGAACAACACTGTTCAGTCTACTTGACCAGCATCATCTTTTTCACAGTGTTAAAGTTGGCGCTCTCCACGCGATAAAAATAGATGCCGGAGGGTATGGAGGCGCCGCTGAAGGTGAACTGATGGTGACCGGCGGCCAATCTGCCGTCATGCAGCGTGGCGATCACTTTACCCAACAGATCATAGACCTGAATCTTGACCACGCTGTTTTCCGGTGTGGCAAAACGGATGGTGGTGGTTGGGTTAAAGGGATTGGGATAATTTTGCTGCAAAGCATAGTGGATCGGCAGGTTGGCATCCAATCCGTCCACGCCGGTGTTGGCCTTGAAATCGGTTTGGCTGCGCGGTCGAATCTCGTAGCCATTGTCGGGAGGAACCTTGGTGGTGAATTGCTCGATTACACCGATGATATCCACCACTCCTTCAGGAGCCGGGCTGCCGGCCAGGTCCACATCCTTGTCGATATACACATCGATCGTATCCGTGCCGCGGGCGAATTTCACCGTGGCGTTCTTGCCGGCCAAAGGCCATTTGGACGGATCGACGATCTTGTAGCCATAGATCTGAGCTAACATGCCTTCGGTGGCCTCATTCATATCCGCCTTGAGCACCGGCAGCGCAGCGGGGGCCGCGCCACTGCTGTTGACAACGATATCACCGGCCTGCTGCGGAATGATTTCCACCAAACCATTGTATTGATCGACTTTGCCGGTTATGGTGACGCGGTCGCCGACTTTGAAATCAAACGCGATGCTGCTGGAGAAAAGGTTTACGCCACCGGTTTCATCCTGCATATAATACTGAATGCCACCGGGCCGATAATTGGGTGTGGTGACCACGCCGCAAACCGTAACTGTCTCGCCTTTTTTATCTGCAACGAAATCATTGTTCGCGTCCACCTTGACTTCCACCAGGGGCGTGCAAACAACCGGGCTCTCCCACTGCGCTTTTTTATCCGGAAACCATCTCAGATCACCCACCGGAAAGCCGTTTTCGCCGCCGACATAGGCAGCCAGATTGGTCGGATAGGAGACGTTGAGGGTATCGCGGAAGTATTCGACAAAGCGGCGGTCGAAATCGTCGCGGGCGCGCAGATAATTGGCTTTGTCTTTACTCTTATTGCCGCCGGTCGGACTTTCATACCAGCGCATCAGAGTCGTCATCAGCTTGGGTACATTGACCGGCGTCAGATCGATTTTGGTGAAAGCGGTCGCAGCCGCAGAGCCCAGTTTGCTCTGAATATGAGCGGAGAGCGGATTGGCCGGCCCAAAATGAAAGTCATTCAAGAAGGCCTGTCCGGAATCGCTGATGGTAAAATAGTTGTTGCTGACTTTCCATTTGGTGGTATCGTTGGGCGAGGTAAAGATCCAGGTGATCTTGTTGTTGCCATTGGCGTAAATCTCGCCGGTGTTGGCCCATTCGGCGCCACGGGTGGCGTCGGTGGAATCCTCGCCCAGTGCGAACGCATCGATGAAAAGGTTATTGGTGATGATCATTTCGCGACCAACGCCGCCAAGCGAAAGGAGTCCATGGAAGCCCATTCCGTTGACAAAGGTGTTATGGTCGATTTTGCCGTAAAGGATCGGTTGAGTCGAGGTGGCGTTCCAGTGGCGGATGGGACGGTCCTGACCATTGACGAATGTACAATTCTGCACGACAAAGGAATCGCACTGCACATCGCGCAGATCAAAAGCTTTGCCGGCGCCGAAATTCGAGGTCACCAGGTTGCCCATGTTGGCAAAGATGCAGTTTTTGGCGATGACTTTGAGAGTGCTGTTGTTGGTGCGAACATGGTTGCCGTTGGTGTTCGAGAGGATGACATTGTCCAGTTCAATGCTGCCGCCCACGGCGTTGGTCTGGATCAGGCCGCCCTGCATGTTGTCCACCGCGGTCGGCTCGTATTCATAAACGCCCACCAGACAGACGTCCTTGATGATGGCATGAGATCCAGCCAGGGTGATGCTCCATCCCGGCGGACGGGTGGGATTGCTGCCGGTGCCGGTCGGCCACAGATAGATGACCGGCAGAGGCCCGTCGCCCTCGCTGGCCTTGAAACGGATCGTCTGGCCGGCCGGAACGGTCAACGTGGCATTCTGAAGATAGATTTCGCCCCGTTTGAATTCGTAGACGCGGTCCGCCGAAAAACCACGGCCGACGGTATCCGCCGCGATCTGCACGTTGATCATCAAGGCTGCACTTCCATCGGAAGGGGTTATCGGAACGACAACCTCTTGCCCATAGAGCGCAAGCGCGCCACAGCATAGCGTGAGAGCTAAAATTGTAAAAATCCGCATACGCATTGGTTCCTCCTTTGATTAAGAGTACTACAGGGACTAAAACCTCTTTTCCATCTAAACGCTCATCACCTCCTACTGATTTTATTCATATCAGAACTCTACCGTAAAACCGAAATCAGCTGTTGTACCGTATTTTTCGCTTTCGTTGAACAGCGTGCGATTAAACACCCGGTTGCGAACCGAGCTGCCCTCTTCCACATCCGTCAGATTATTGATATTGAGAAACAGGGCGATATGGTCCGTAATCCCTTGCTTCAACGTCAGGTCCAATCGGGTGTAGGCATTGGTGACCACATCGCTCAGGCCGCTGGCGGAATAGCGGACATTGTGCTCGCCCTGATGATAGAGCGAGACTCGTCCGGAGAAACGGCCGATGTCGTAACCCAGGGCGATGTTGCCGAAAAATTCGGGCATATTTTCCAGCTTGCGTTTTTCCTCAGCCAGCACATTGTACTTTTTCCACGAACCCTTGATGGGTCCCGGCGGATCATAAAAGACCGAGTCCAGCCTGGCCGTATAGATATACCCCTCTGAGCGCACCAGCGAGGCGTTGTAAGAAAGGACGATATTCTTGAGCAAGCCGGGCAAAAAGTTAAAATTGACCTGATGTTCGAACTCAAAACCCCACACTTTGGTCGGCTTGGGGGAATTATAGGGCAGAGTCAGGCTGTAGGCGGTACCCATCATCTGGCTGGGCCAGCCGATTCCGAACCGCTGCAACAGGCTGTCGCCGGTAGTGCCAAAGTCGTTGAGCATGTGATACATATGGTCGATCTCTTTGTAGTAAGCGGAAAGAGAGATCAGGCCGATGGTCTTGCTGAAAAAAGTGGGGTTGATCTCATAATTCCAGGCCTCGGCGGTCTTGAGATTGGGGTTGCCGACATACACTTCAAAATTGCTGCCGACTTCAGCCCCGCGGCCGGCGATATAGCGATCGAGGCGCATATTGAAATCCGGCCGGGCGAGCGCCTTGTAGGCGGCCAGGCGCAATTTCATGAAATCCAGCGGCGCCAAGGCGATGTTGACATTGGGCAGAACCACGGTCTGCGATGCGGCCGAGGTAGTATCCTTGACCGCATTGGGCGAAATCGGGAATCCGGAACTGGCTCTGGGCATGTAGGCGGCGAGATAATCGTTGTCCTCATTTTCCACCCGTACGCCGGCGATCACCGTGGCGAACTGCCCCACCGAAAGCGTGTTCATGAGGTACCCCGCGGAGACGCGCTCGGTGATGGTGTAATCGTCGTACTCATAGAGAGGATTGTACCAAACCTCAAAAACGTTCTTGGTGACGTCGACGCCATAGCGGTTCAGCTCATACCACTGCCGCATCCGATCGCGATCGATAACCGGCGTCAGCCGGTAGGTTCCGTAGACATCGCGGGAAACCGGATCGTTGAAGAAACGATCGATGGCGACGCCGCTGCCGCTGATGGCGGTGGCGGCCCATTCCTCAAAAGCAGTGCCGGCAAAATTCTTGTTGCGAAAAGTGCCGTCCGGCAGCATTTCGTACGGCTGCCATTTGCCGAGATAATAGGGGGTGAAATTCTCGAACCGGGCGTTGCTGCGATCTTTGATCTTGTATTTGCCGCCGATTTTCAACTCGCCGGAAAGCCGCGTGCTGAGCGTGTACGGTTTGGCGGCATCCAGATACGCCGTGCGTTCCTTATCCAGATTGCGCTGTCCCCGGTTATACGCCCAACTCAGACCCGCATCGTTATAGTTCGTATTGGCATAGCTGATCAGCTGGGCTGGGTTTTCACGCAGCATCGGAGAGGGCTTCATGCCGTCGACGCCGACGAAAATAGTTTGATAATCAAAGGGAAATTGAGACTGGGATTGGCCGAACGACAGGCCCCATTTCAGATTTAATCCGATGAGATGGTTGTCGCCGCTGAGGGCGCTGGTGAAGGTCTGGATCTCCTGTTCACGGTCGCGGTAATTAAAAGTGGGAGCTCCCTGCTGATCGCCGCCGCCGTTGGAAGGGTAATCGCGGGTGGATAAAAAATAATCCCGTTTGGTCCGGCCAAAGACGTTGTTCAGCTTGATCGTGCCCTGATCCGGCGTGGTCATATCGAACAACACGCTAAAGCCGTCGCGCTTTCGCATCTCATCCGTATACTCCAGGGTGAAATCATTGATGAAATAGTCTTTGCCGAAATTCAAGCTCTGATTGTAATCGACGTCGATTCTCTCATTGCTGCGAATGCGCTTTTCCATGTTGCCCGCCAGCTGTACGCCGAGAACGCCGGAGAAAAACCGCTCCCCATAATGAAAGGAAGCGTCGTACTGGTCCGCCGACTCTTCCAGCTGATTGTATCCGCCTCGGATGTTGGCTTTGAACTGCCTCTGTTCAGGCGCTTTTTTGGTGACCAGATTGATGCTGCCTGCCAGACCATCTCCATCCTTATCAGGCGTCTGCGCTTTGTACAATTCGATGCCGACCAGGGAGCTCTGGGAAAGGGTGCTGAGGTCCACGCCGCGGCTGGTGGCGTCGGTGGGGGGAATCTTGATGCCGTCCACCGTGATGACGGTGAATTTGTCCTCCAAACCGCGCAGAATGACCTTGTTCGCTTCCCCGCCGGAGCGAATGATCGAGACGCCGGGCAACCGTCCGATCGACTCGGCGGCATTGGCATCTGGAAGTTCCTGGATTTTTTCCTCCGAGACCACATTGACGATGGTCTTGGCGCTGATCTGCTGGTTGATGGCCGCCATCTGTCCGATGGCCTGCGCCTTGATCGTCACCGTGCCACCGCTGATGACCGTGGTGGAAAGTGGAATATTCAGGACCAGGGTTTGATCCTTGTCCAACCGGACCGACAATGTGCGCGGCGTGTAGCCGATATAAGAGACCCGGACCTGATAAGAGCCCTCGGGGATGCGCTGAACTTCATAAGCGCCTTCGAGGTTGGTCACGCCGCCCAAAGCCGTGCCGAGTACCACCACGTTGGCGCCGATCAAGGCTTTGTGTGTGGCCGAGTCGGTAACGACGCCGCGCATTTCGGCCTGGCTGAAAACAGTGGCCGCCAACAACAAAAAGATCATCAGGAATTTGCCGACAAAGGTGGGTTTCATGAAAATACATCCTTTTGCGAATAGTGGGATTCTCAAAAAACTGATTTTCATAAAAATAGAAGGCGCTATTCGGACACAGCGCCGCCCTGCATTGCGAGTGTACCATAATAAAGAACTTGCCGGCTAAATACAACAGATCATATTTAAGCGGCAAAATAGCCATTCGAACGGCAAAAACGTAAGGCCGGGGAGCGGTCAACGCGCTCCCTTTCATTCCGGCATCAGACCTGATTGTAGCGGCAGAAAACCTGCCGCAGCGCGCTTTCCATTTTTTGCGGCGATATGGGTTTGAGCAGAAAACCGACAGGCTGATACCGTTTACTGAGCGGCACCAGATGGTCATAGGCTGAAATAAAGATGATCGGGATAAAAGTTTCCAGAGTATCCAACAGCTGAAAACCGGTCTCTCCGGGCATCTGAATATCCAGAAAGATGAGATCAGGTTTGCTCTGATGAATGAGATGCCGTGCAGCCGCCGCATCCGCCGCCTGGCCGATCAACTCGATCTCTGGATGCTTTTTCAGCATAGCCGCTAGTTCGCTGCGGATCAGCCACTCATCATCAACGATTATGGTTCGAATCAAACGCATGCCCTACTCGAAATTCCACGCTCAAGCAGCCCGCCGGCGTTCTGCAGGGTTTTCCCGACACAGCGCACCACGGGGTGCAGGATCAAGTAAACAATTCAAGCTGGATTTCCAAGCCCAAACATGCAAACGGTCAATACATCATTTGAACGGCAGGACAGGGCGCCCCAAGGAGGCGGCCGGCAGGTCCAGTGCGTCACTAATCACCGGATCTTCTTTCGTTGGCATAGCGCTGGCTCGCGGACAGAACCGCTTTGCGTAAACGGATGGAGAGCGGCGTCACCTCTACCATCTCATCCTCCTTGATGAACTCGATGGCGCGTTCCAGCGTCATCAGCGTGGGCGGCGATAAAACCACAGCGTCATCCTTGGTTGAGCTGCGCATGTTGGTCAGCTTTTTTGTTTTGCAGGGATTCACATTGATATCGTTGTCCCGGTTATGTTCGCCGACGATCATCCCCTCATACGTCTCCACACCCGCGCCGACGAACAGAATCCCGCGGGGTTCCAGATTGTACAGCGCATAGGGCACCGTAGTCCCGCCCCGGTCGGAGACGATAGAGCCGGTCAGGCGGCTGCTGAATTCTCCGCGAAACTCGTCATACCCCTGCAGGTAGCTGTTCATGATTCCCGTGCCCTTGGTGTCGGTAAGAAACTCGTTGCGGTAGCCGATCAGGGAACGCGATGGAATGGTGAACTCGACCCGCAGACGTCCGGTGCCGTGATTGACCAGATTGACCATGCGTCCTTTGCGCTGCGACAATTTTTCCGTGACAATGCCCAGATAACTTTCGCCGCAATCGATGAACAGGTGTTCCACCGGTTCCAGTTTTTTCCCGTCTTTATACTTGAAAATGACCTGGGGGCGTCCCACCGTAAGCTCATAGCCCTCCCGCCGCATGGTCTCGATCAGAATGGCCATCTGCAACTCTCCCCGTCCTTTGACGATAAAGCGATCCGGGCTGTCGGTCTCTTCCACACGGATGGCCACATTGCGCAACGTCTCACGGAACAACCGCTCGCGCAGTTTGCCGGATTGCACCAGTTTGCCCTCCCGGCCGGACAGCGGCGAGGTATTGATGGAGAACAACATGGCGATGGTGGGCTCATCGACGGTGATGCGTTTTAACGCTTTCTGAGCGGTTTGCGTGCAGATGGTGTCGCCGATCTGGACCTGCTCGATGCCGGCCAGTATGATGATATCGCCGGGATCCACGTGCTCCACCTCTTTGATCTTGACGCCGTCGTAGACCTGAAGACGGGTCACGCGGAGCGGCAGGGCCTTGTTCTCCTCATTGATGCAGACCATCGACTCGTTGTGATTGATCTCGCCATGAAAAATACGGCCGATGGCCAGACGGCCCAGGTAATCCGAGTAATCCAGGTCAGAGACCAGCATCTGAAAGGGCTCGGCCGGATCGTAGGCCGGTCCGGGAATCTCGCGCAGGATGGTTTCGAACAACGGCTGCAGATCCGTTCCCGTCTCCTCCAGAGTTCTCTGGCATCGCCCTTCGCGTCCAACCGCATACAGGACAGGAAATTCTATCTGTTCGTCGGACGCATCGAGGTCGAAAAACAGATCATACACTTCGTTCAGCACCTGTTGCGGCCGGGCGTCCTTGCGGTCGATCTTGTTGATGACCACAATGATCTTCAGCGACGCCTCCAGGGCTTTTTTCAGCACAAAACGGGTTTGCGGCAGCGGGCCTTCTGACGCGTCCACCAGCAGGATGGCGCCGTCGACCATCTTGAGCGCCCGTTCCACCTCGCCGCCGAAATCCGCATGTCCCGGCGTATCCAGTATATTGATTTTTATATCATGCCAGTGTACCGAACAGTTTTTAGCCGCAATGGTGATCCCGCGTTCCCGTTCCAGGTCCAGTTGATCCATGACCCGTTCTTCCACCTGTTGGTTGGCGCGAAAAACGCCGCTTTGCTGAAACATATGATCCACCAGCGTGGTTTTGCCGTGATCGACATGTGCGATGATGGCGATATTACGTAACGCGTTGTTGCGATGCAGATTTTTCATTTCTTTCGTTTTCCTTGTTCAGCGGCCATAAACAAAAGCCCCCGGCAGCCATCTGCTGCAGAGGGCGAACGTCCTACCAAAACTCTACCTGCATTAATGTACGAACTTTTTTTATTAAAAAACAGAATTTATAATTGCGGTCCCTTATGCGGGCCGCAAAGATCTTGAGTCGCTCACAGCTCCACCCAGGCCTTTGCCTCTCCGCTCTGCTTGATGGCGTCGAGCACACGCATGTTTTTCCATGCATCGGTCGCTGTCCACGGCACCGGAGTGTTCTCCAAAATAGCCCGGCTAAAGACATCAGTCTGCACGGTGTAATGATCGGCCTGCGGAATCAGGATCTCTTCGCCGGTCTGTTCGTGTTTCAGTACGATCCGAGCCGGCCGGTCAACCGGTGGAATAAACGGCGTTTCCACCAGAAGGGCAGCACGGTCTCCATGGATGAGAACCTGCTGTCCGAACGCCATGTGCGTAGCACAGGTGAAGGTAGCCATCCCGTTTGGAAACTCAAGCAGGGTGGAAACAGATCGATCCACTCGAGTTCTGGAATCCAGTTCCATCATGGCCGAAAGCCGCACCGGTTCCCGGTGAAATAGCAGTCGGGCCACAGAGACGCAGTAACAACCCACGTCCAGTAATCCGCCCCCTCCCATCTCCGGGTGATGGCGGTAATCGTCCGGATTGGTGTTAAAATATGAAAACCAGGTGTGCACGGAACGCAAGTCGCCGACGGCGCCATGAGCAATAAGATCGCACACCTGCTCCCATTGCGGGTGAAACCGGTACATAAACGCTTCCATCACCTTGAGATTTGGAAAGCGCTCACCGGCCTGTACCAGCTGCAACGCCTCCGCGGCGGTGCAGGTCATGGGCTTTTCGATCAGCACATGTTTCCCCTGCTCCATGGCAGCCAGGGTCCACGGAAGATGAAGATGGTTGGGCAATGGATTATATACCGCATCGATCCGAGGATCCTGGAGCAGTTCCTCATAAGAACCGTAGGCATCGGCAATTGCCATTTTTTCAGCAACCCGTTTCGCTCGATGCTGATCCCGGGACGCGATGGCGACGACCTCGCCGTATCGGCTTTTTTGCATAGCGGCGATCACCCGATTCACCGCGATATTGGCGGTGCTTAGAATGCCCCAACGAATGCGCATGGTATCTCCTTCTATCTGCCGGTCGGCAAATTCCATGGAAAAATTCTATCCATGGAATTAACAATCCTGTGCGGGAATAAATCAACCACGAAGCGAAGCGGGGGCGGAATCCAAGCGTTCACCGGACGCAGATTCCGTCTCCGTACTCAACCACCGCTGCGCTGATTACCCTTTCCGTTACGCGTCATTGCCAGGACAATAGCAGCGGAAGCCAACGAGCTGAAAGCCAGGCCGAAAAACCCTGCCGACATCGTGTGTGTAAGATCGCGCAACAGACCGATGACAAAAGGCCCTACATAGCCGGCCAGATTGCCCACGGAATTAATCCAGGCGATGCCAGCAGCGGCTGCCGTTCCGGACAACAGTGCAGTGGGCAGCGCCCAAAACGTCGCCAAGCTGCACATAACGCCGATCGTCGCCATGCTGATAAAGAACAATCCAATCAGATGGCCGGCGCCAAAGGCTCCGCAGCCGAAAAAACCGGCAAAGGCCAGCAGACAGGAGAGCGACAGATGCCAGCGCCGTTCTCCGGTAACATCGGAATGCTGAGCAGCCTTAACCATGCTCACTGCAGCCAATCCCCACGGCAGCATGGTGAGCAAGCCGATCTTCCATGGCTCCTGGGTAAAGCTGTCTTTGAGGACCTGGGGCAGCCAAAAACCAAAGCCGTACAACCCCATGATGATGCCGAAATAGACGGCGCACAGCAACCAGACTTGCGCGCTGGCAAAAGCATCGCGCAAGGTGTTACGGTGCACCCCTTCAGCTTTTTTCAATGCCTCCTCTTGCTGCAGGCGCTGCACCAGGAGGTTTTTCTCTTCCGCATCGAGCCAGCGCGCCTTCACCGGACCATCATCCAGAAATCGCAGGGTTAGAGCGCCCACCAGAATGGAAGGAAGCCCTTCCAGCAGAAACAGCCATTGCCATCCGCGCAGTCCGTAAAAATCAGACAGGAAAGACAAAATCCAGCCGGATAAAGGGCCTCCGATGACATTGGAGAGGGCGATGGCGGTCATAAATAACGCCACCATCCTGCTGCGATAGCGTCGAGGATACCAGAGCGTCAGATAATAGATGATCCCCGGAAAAAAACCGGCTTCGGCCATGCCGAGCAAAAAACGAAGGAGGAAAAAAGTCGTCCGGTCATGGATCAACATCATGGCCGAAGAGATGATTCCCCAGGTGATCATGATGCGTGCGATCCAAATTCTGGCGCCGAATCTCTGCAGCAGCAGGTTGCTCGGCACCTCAAAGAAAAAATAGCCGATGAAAAAGATGCCGGCGCCGGCGCCGTAGACCACATCGCTGAAACCGAGATCAGTTTGCATCTGCAGTTTCGCAAAGCCGACGTTGACCCGGTCCAGATAGCTCAGGATATAGCAGAGAAATAAAAAGGGCAGCAGGCGCCAGGTAACCTTGCGATAAGTTTGTGTTTCAAAATCCATTTTCAGGCCCCACTCGAATGATGCGCAGGTCGTAGAGACCGCCGGCCAGATTTTTCGCGTGTGCTTGAAATCGGACGGTGATCTCGGACTTATTGGTCAACCAGGGTTTATCCAGCGGATAGAGGACCCGGTAAAACCGGTTCGGTTTTTGTCTGTACAGGCTTTGCGTTGCAATAATCCGGCCGTCAACCAGCAGGTCAAAAGTTCGAGCGCCGGCGTCACCGCCCCAATACTGCACGCACAAGGCCTGATCTTCCCCTGAGGCCACCTTGAGGCGATAGCTGCACCAGCCGCCGTCATATGCCTCCCGATAGGCTCGGCCGCCGAAATCGCCTGTTTCGCATTTCTCTCCCGCAAAACTATGCGTTTGCTCGCTGGACGCTTGTCCCGGCGCCACCCGATCGATGGTTTGTTTGTCCAGTTTGAGAGCGTATTTCCTTTCGGCCTCATACTCGCGCTGATCGCGGCGAAATTGAGCCGGCGTGCGCACATCCCAGTACACAGCATACCGGCTATCGCCCGGCAGTGTGAAAAACGGTTTTAGAATCAAGGTCTGCCGGCTGTGTTCACCGGTACTGCGAAACCAACCGTTTCGGCTGATAAAATGAAGAGGACGGTGCGAATCCGCCTCCAGCGCTTGCAGCAAATCCGTGGATCGCTCTTTCGCCGTGAGAACCGGGATCGGCTTGTTCCCATCGACTTGAGCGCTCAACACCAAAGGGCCGTAGAGAAAGGCCAGGCGGTGGGGATTGTCGCAAAAGGCCTCGGTGTACAATGAAAACGGCAACTCCCATTGTAGGTCATCTCCTTCATGCCATTCGCGGTCGACGACGATCCAGGAGCCCGGCTGCCGAACGCCCTCCTGCAGCCGGCCGTTGATGCGCAGCAACGCCCCATGACGGGCCCAGGAGGGACAGCGCAGCCGAACCTTCAATCGTCGAGGTTGCTCGCAGAAAAACCGGAGACAGGTGGACGGTTGTTCAGGAAAACGCGTTTCCTGAAGAATGTGCAAGCCGAGCTCCGGCCAATCCAACCGGCTGGCGAGGAACAGGTTGACGTAGAGCGTCGAATCACCGCCATACGCATAGATCATCTCACCGTATTTTGCATGATTTTCAATCCCTGTTCCGGTACAGCACCAGAATGAGGAATCAAAATCGTTATAGGTCCTGCGCGATCCGGAACACAGAGGCACATAGTAGCACATCATGCCCGTCTGTGAGTTCTGTGAAGCCAGAATATGGTTGTAGAGCGCTCTTTCGTAATAATCGAGATATTCGATGCGCGGCTCCGCGGCAAAGAGATGACGCGTCAGCTTGAGCATGTTATACGTGTTGCAGGTCTCAGCGGTGCTGGGACCCAACGCTTCCGAGAGCGTGCGTTTATCGGTAAAGCGTTCACCATCCGAATGGCCGCCGATGACATAGGATCGTTCCTTAACCACAGTCTTCCAGAAGAACAACGCCGCTTCTTTCAGCTCCGCATCACCGACAAGTTCGTACTGTCGAGCGATGCCGATGAATTTCGGAATCTGAGTGTTGGCGTGCAGGCCGGTAAGAGCGTCGCGGCGGCTTTTGGCTGAATCGATGACAGCGTGATGGTTGAATCGCAGGCTGATATCCAGATATTTTCGTTCTCCGGTTATCGCATAAAGATCCGCCAGGGCTTCGTTCATGCCGCCATGCTCCACCGCCAGCATCCGCTGCATCTGGTCGTCCGACAAACGCCCGTTTCTCAGCACGACCCAATCGGCGAATTTTCGCGCCATGGCCAGGGCCTCATCGTTGCCGCCATGCAGGTGCATGGTCAAAAGGCCGGCGAGTATTTTATGCAAGGTGTAATAGGGCGCCCAGACCCTTTGCCCTGATTCCACCCGGTCGATCAGGGCGATGGGAAAAGCGGAAAGATATCCGTTGCCGAGTCTTTCCTGGCATGCTTGCAAACCAGCCACTACGCTGTCCCCCTTGGCTTTGAATCGTGCATCGCCGGTGGCGGCGTACATCAGTCCGCAGGCGGCGAGATAATGGCCGACAAAATGGCCGCGCAGTTCACAGGAGGGCTCTTCCCAACCGCCCAGCGGCTTGACGGTGGAAGGCAGGCCGGCGTTGATATAAAAATTATGCAGCAGCCGGTCGACCGGTAGAGCCAGCAGATAGTTTTGATCCAACTCCATGGCCCGCTTGAAAGGACCGTCCAGCAATCGTACCTGTTCCAGGGCAAAGTACTGAGCCTGGAGTGGGACTTTCACCTGATCCCGGTCGGAAGCAGACAGGTCGGCCGAAGCGTCGGAGCGGATCAATGGCAGCAGCCAGAGCAAGAAAAACGCATGACGACGTTTCATCACACTCCCCGGCAAGTCAAAGTGATCTTGTAGATTCCTGCGGAAAATTTACGCTGAAACAGTCCAGATTTTAGGCGCCGAGTGACGAATTCCCCTTGGTCCTGCTTTTCAATCCGAATGGCGGCGGCGAACGCCACCGGGATTTGGAACCGGGCGGTGGTGGTTCGGGGCACCTCGATCTCATAGACCATGCCGTCCACGGTCTTTTTCCAATTGGAACGGATCATCCCAAACGGCGAACGGTAGGAACAAGCGACCGAATCCAGCCCCTGCGGCGCATGCGGGCAGAGGACGAACTCCTTAAAGCCGAAAAGAGTCTCGTCCGGCTGAATGCCGGCCAACCATCGATAAAACCATTCTGAGACCGATCCAAACATGGGATGACAATTCGAGTAAACATCCTCGCTCTCCTTCCAGGTCTCCCACAGAGTGGTGGCGCCGCAATCGATCATATACCCCCAGCCTGGAAAGGTCTTACTCTGTACGATGTTGAAAACATCGTCAACCAGGCCATGTCGGGAGGCGGCTTCGAGGATATATTTGGTGGTAAAAATACCGGTGGTGAAATGGCCTTCAGGACCCTGGGCCATAGCCTGCCGAAGAGCATCCGCCGCCGCCTGCAGCTGCGGACGGGGAAGGACCTGATGATAGAGAAGCGAGGCATACAGCGCCTGTTGATTTGCGCTGGTATCAACCGGCTGAGTCCAGAATTTTTGTTGAACAGCGCTTTGCAGACGCGCCGCCAGCTTTTGGAATTTGCGTGCGTTTGGGCGGTCGTGCATGAACCGTGCAAAGGTGGTCATGATACGGGCGCATTGCAGATAATGCAGAGTGCCGGTCAATTGCACCGGAGAAGGCTGCAACGCTTCATGATCAGCCAGCCCGGTTTCAACCATGCCGTGGGGATGGATTTTCGCAACCTTGTCCATCCATTGCAGATCCAGGGGATAAAGTTCTTTGACAAGCGCAACGTCGTTATAATAGCGCAACAAAAGATACTGGGTGATGATAAAAGCGGACTCCCAGCTGATGCCGCAGTACTCGATGCCCACAAACGGGGCGGTGTCCACGAAAGAGGTGTCTTTCATGGCATCCACCCAATCATAGATGGTTTTGCGGTAAAAGGCGTGCATGTCGAAATTATACAGATAGGCTTCCGCCACCGCATTGAGATCGCCGCCGTAACCGAATCGCTCCCGTGCCGGGCAATCGGATTGAACACTCTGCAGATTGGAGCGAAATGTCCTCGTGGCCATAGCCTGAATCTGATTGAGCAACGCGGATGAACAGGTAAAAGCGTTGTCGCCCTCCACCGCTGTGTTCAAAGCCAATCCGACAAAATCGGCAAGCTCCGGCCGATAGGACAAGCCGGCGATCTCCAGATAGCGGAAGGTATGAAAAGTAAATTCGGG
>DAIQOA010000082.1:0-18415 GCA_036788095.1 bacterium
CATGCGGTTGAATGTTCCCAGTTAAAGGTTATTCGTTATATCTAATCAATTTAAAAATTTAGTTGGCAAAAATCAAGCAAAAAAAGCTATGCCGGTTCTTAATTGGGCCTTGCCTCTTTTGCCGATACCGTGACGATCTCATAGGCATTGCAGGAAAGCGCAGCGATGTAGAGGATATAGACCGTCATCACCACGATCTCCCCCCATTGGTAGCCGAACAGCCCCACCCAGATTCCGAACTTGATGAACAGAGGCATGGTGAGGATGCCGATCACCGCGCTACTGAGAATGGAAAAGATGAGCTTAGCCCTGTTCTCGCGGCCGCCGCTGAAATAGGCGATAATGATGATGAAAAGCCCTACGACCAGAGCGACATAGGCCACCGTCTTGTCTACTTTAAACCACTCGATGATCATTCGTTCGCGTTCGACCAGAGCTCTCGTCGAATCTACTTGACCAGGTAGCATACGCTTTCATCCTATGGTTGACTGCCGGACTTATTTTAGCCATTCTTTGTCTGATAATCAAGCACAATTTCCCGGCCGCAAACCAAATGAAGGCTCATTCGAGCAACCAACTGAAACAGCTGCGCTTGTTGGTATGACAGGTAGGCCCGATGGCCTCGACATGGATTAACAGCGTGTCGCGATCACAATCCGTATGAATGCTTTTGACCAGCAGCCAATGGCCGGAGGTCTCCCCTTTCGTCCATAATTTTTTACGCGACCGGCTCCAGAACGTTACCCGGCCGCTGTCCAGGGTCTGTCGCAGGCTGGTTTGATTCATATAGCCGAGCATCAGCACGGCCTGATCTCCCGCATCTTGGATTACCGCTGGGATCAGGCCTTGGGAATCGAATTGCAGGGTCTGGATGAATTCATCGGCTTTGAGCTTTTCAATTTCTGACATGAATGTGCCGCTCCTTCAGATAGGTTTTTACCTGGGGAATGGAATTTTCCCGATAATGAAACACCGAGGCGGCCAGGGCCGCGTCGGCCTGTGCCAAGTGGAAAACCTGATAAATATGCTCGGGGCCGCCGCAGCCGCCGGAGGCGATCACCGGGACAGAGACCGCACGGGCGACGGCGCCGGTCAATTCCAGGTCATAGCCGTTGCGCGTACCATCGCAATCCATGGAGGTGAGCAAAATCTCGCCTGCGCCCAAGCGGGTCACGGTGTCCGCCCATTCGAGCGCATCCAGATCAACGGCGCTGCGGCCGCCGTGTGTGTAGACCTGCCACCCTCCTTGCGCCCGGCGTTTGGCATCGATAGCCACCACCGTTGCCTGACTGCCCAGTCGTTCGGCGCATTCCCGAATCAGGTCCGGATTCTGCACAGCGGCGGTGTTCATCGTCACCTTGTCGGCGCCGCTGCGCAACAGTCTCTGCGCGTCGGCAAAGGTGCGTACGCCGCCGCCCACGGTCAACGGCATGAACACCTGTTCAGCCGTGCGCGCCACCACCTCCAGCAGAATATCGCGCTTTTCCGCCGAGGCGGTGATGTCGAGGAACACGATTTCGTCCGCACCCTGCTCGTCATAATACCGGGCCTGTTCGACCGGGTCTCCGGCATCGCGCAAGCGGACAAAGTTGGTGCCCTTGACCACCCGGCCATCCTTTACATCCAAGCAGGGAATGATCCGTTTGGCCAGCATTCAACACACCCCTTCAAAACGGCGGAGCAGCGCTGCCAGGTCCAGCCGTCGTTCGTAAAGCGCTGTTCCCACAATAACGCCCTCGAGGTTGGCGCAATTCAGTTTTTCCAGCTGCTCAAAGTGTTCTATTTTGGAAAAACCACCGGAGGCGATAAGGCGCAAGTGCGAGTGGGCGCAGAGCGCCGCAAAATCGGCCAGATTGGGTCCGCTGTCTCCTCCATCGCGGCTGATATCGGTGTGAATGATATGGCGCACTCCCAGAGCCTCCATCTCCGCCACAAAAGGCAAAAGCTGTTTTTCCGACTCTTCCACCCATCCCTTGATGACGATGCGGTTTTCTTTGGCATCCGCCCCTACAGCCACGCGGTCGGCGCCAAAGCGCTTCACCGCCTGTTCAACGCCGGCAGGGTCGGCAACCGCCAGAGTGCCGAGAATCACGCGCGACACGCCCAGATCCAGCCATCGAGCGGCGTCTTCCAAGGAGCGGATGCCGCCGCCTAACTGCACGGGTATGTTAACGCCGGCGAGCAACTCTGCCAGTGCGTGGGCGTTGGCGTCCGCCTGACCAAAAGCGCCATCTAAATTGACCACATGCAGCCATGAAGCGCCGGTGGACTGCCAGCGCAAGGCGGCGCGCAGCGGTTGCGACTCGTACTCTTTCTTGCTGCCGGCTGCTCCCTGCTTTAAACGAACGCAGCGGCCGCCCATCATATCGATCGCGGGTATTATGCGCACAACAACTCCCTACAGGTGAATGAAATTCTCCAGCAGCCTCAATCCGGTTTTCTGCGATTTTTCAGGATGAAATTGCACACCGAAAAGTGACTCCCGGTTGAGTGCAACAGGGATCCAGTCGCCGTAATCGGTGAGTCCCACCGACTGCGTCTCGTCCTGCAGACGTACATAGAAGGAATGGGCAAAGTAAAAAAAACTGTCGTCCGGAATGTTGCGCCAAAGAGCGCAGGCCCGGTTCTGACGGACGCTATTCCAGCCAAGATGCGGAACCTTATTTCCGGCGGGAAAGTGAATCACTGTGCCCGGAAGAATGCCCAGCCCCACCGCCCCTGGGCTCTCTTCACTGGCCTGCATCAACAGCTGCAGGCCGAGGCAGATGCCCAGGAACGGCCGACCGTCGGCAATCACTCGCTGAAGAGGCTGGCGCAGGCCCAACCGGTCAATGGCCTCCACCGCTTTGCCGAATGCGCCGACGCCCGGCAGAATCACTTTGTCAACGCGTTCGACCTGCTCCGGAGTGCTGATAATGTCCGCCGCTGCGCCAAGATGCTCCAGCGCCTTGTGCACGCTTTTCAGATTGCCGGCGCCGTAATCGATGATGCCGATCAAGCCAGCACCCCCTTGGTGGAGGGTATGCCCGATTCACGCGGGTCGACCGTCAACGCCATACGCAGAGCGCGGGCCAGGCTTTTCATCAGCGATTCCATCATATGATGTTGATTGACGCCGTACAACATACCGGCGTGCACGGTCATCTGCGAGTGCGCCGCAAAAGCACGGAGAAATTCAATCAGCAGCTCGCCATCGAACTCCCCCACCCTGTGCAGCGTCATCCGTGGCTCGAAGATAAAAAACCCGCGGCCGCTCACATCCACCACCGCCCGGCTCAGGGCCTCGTCCAAAGGACAACAGGCGAAACCGAATCGGGTGATCCCCTGTTTGTCCGCGAGCGCCTGATTAAAGGCAGCGCCCAGGCAAATTCCCACATCCTCCACCGTGTGATGGCCATCGACGTAGAGATCGCCCTTGGCCCGAAGGATAAGGTCGATGAGACTGTGCCGCGCCAGACTATCGAGCAGATGATCGAAAAAACCGATGCCGGTCTGGATATCGCTTGTGCCGTTGCCATCCAGATTCACGGACAAGGTGATGTCCGTTTCACGGGTTTTTCGTACGATCTGAGCTGTGCGCTTTTTCATGATAGGCTCGCTTTCAAGGCTTCCAGGAACCATTGGTTTTCCTCACGCCGTCCCATACTCACCCGCAGGTGGTCTTTGAGCAGAGGGTAACCGCCGACATTGCGCACGAGAATACCCTGATCCTTTAAACGGTCGAAAACCACATCGGCGTGCGGACAGTGGAACAGAATAAAATTAGCGGCAGAGGGAAACGGACGAATCGCGGGGATTCGTTGCATTTCGCTCAGCAGCCAGTCGCGCTCTTTCACCAGCCCGGAGACCTGACGCAGCATGGTCTCGCGATCCTCAAGCAGCTGCAGGGCTATGGTCTCAGTCAATAGATTGACGTTATAGGGTAGATTGGCTTTGCGCAGCTGATGGATGCAGTCAGCTGAAGCCAACAGATAGCCCAAGCGCAATCCAGCCAGTGAAAAGGCTTTGGAAAAAGTGCGAGAAATGATCAGCTGTGGATATTTATCCAACAATGGAATAGCGGTCTGACCTGAAAATTCCGCATAGGCCTCATCCAGAAAAACCAGTCCGCGGGCCTCCTCGCACAGAGTCTGCACCTGCTGCAAGGAGAGCAGGGCGCCGGTCGGATTGTTGGGCGAACAGAGAAGGATGATCCGCGGTTGTTTGCTTTGAATCAGGCGCAATGCCTTTTCCAGGGGAAAAGGCTCGGAGGGCGCTTGTGGCAGCGTCAGAACGTTGCCTCCATATAAAACGCTAAAAATTTCAAACAATCCAAAGGTCGGCGGAAACAGGAGCACGCTATCGTTCTGCGCCACCGCTGCAGAAAGCACGGTCTGCAGCAGCTGATTGGAGCCGTTGCCGAGAAGCACCTGGTCCGGACTCAGCCGGTGCCAGGAGGCGATGGCCTGTTTGAGATCACTGGATTCGTTCATGGGATAGCGGTTCCAGGAGAGCGCCGAGGCGGTGGTCAGCACCCGCCTCTTGAACTCCTCAGGAAGGTCGAACGGACTCTCATTCTGGTTTAGCTTAGCGCGCATGCGCCGTTGTGGCGGAGCGGAGTAGCCCTGCAGATCTAAAACCGCCTTTTTAAAATAGTTATTCATTTTTGCTTACCCGTTTAATGACCGCCTGCGCGTGAGCATCCAATCCTTCGGCTTGGGCGAAATGAACGATCTGCTCGCTGTGTCGGTTCAGCGCCTGCACAGTGTACGAGATCACGCTGCTGAACTTGACAAAATCCTCCGCTCGCAGCGGAGAAAAAAACCTGGCGGAGCCGTTGGTGGGCAGAATATGGTTGGGCCCTGCCCAATAATCACCTACGGTCTCGGGCGAATAGCTGCCCAGAAAAATGGCGCCTGCGTTTTGAATACGGCCGAGCATGTGCCAGGCGTCCTGAACGTGCAATCCCAAATGTTCGGGCGCCAGCCGGTTGGCAAGATCGATGGCCTGCTGCATGGTCTGGGTTAACAGCACTGCGCCATAGTTCTGCAGCGATTGAGTGAGAATCTCCGTGCGTTTCAAATTTTTTATCTGTTCGGACACTGCTTTTTGCACGGCCAATGCGGTTTTCTCCGAACTGGTGAGCAACAAAGAGGAAGCCAACGGATCATGCTCCGCCTGGGCCAACAGGTCTGCTGCGGCAAACTCGGCATCCGCTGTCTCATCGGCAATGATCAATACTTCACTCGGGCCGGCGATCATGTCCATGCCGCATTGTCCGAAAACCAGCTTTTTGGCAGTGGCGACATAGATATTGCCCGGCCCGACGATCTTGTCTACCCGGGGGACGTTGGCCGTGCCATAAGCCAGAGCAGCGATGGCCTGACTGCCGCCGACGCGAAACACCTTTGTGACCTTGAGCTCGTGGGCTGTGGCCAGGATGACCGGATTGACTTCCCCTTGAGCGTTGCACGGGGTGACCACATAGATCTCGCTCACACCAGCCACACGGGCCGGCACCACGCCCATAATCAGTGAGGAAGGGTATGCCGCCCTGCCGCCAGGCACATAGACCCCAACTCTCTGCATGGGGATAACCCGCTGGCCAAGCACCACCCCATCCTCCTGCCAATTGAACCATGATTTTGGCAGGCTATTACGGTGGAAATCCTCTATATTCTTGATAGATCCCTGGATCGTTTTAAGTAAATCTTTATTTAGTTTTCTATGTGCTAGAGCCATTTCATCTGGTGTGACAGCGATCTTGTCAGCGCTCAGCGTCGCTTTGTCAAAGGATGAGGTATAGTTGATCAGCGCCTCATCCCCTTTGTCTCTAACATCCTTGATAATCTGAAGAACTGTTCGTTCTATCTCTTCCGCCAGCAAAGTTCGTCGTGATTCATATTTAATCAGGAAATGGTCTATTTCCTTATTGCGATAGATCGCGATCATGGTGCATCTCCGAATTTATATAAAAAAATGGTTTAATAGATCACTTTATTAAGCGGAAATTCAATAAGATCCTCTGCTCCTGCCCGTTTAAGTCTGGGGATCAGATTCCGCACCGACCCCTCTTCAATGATGGTTTCGACCGCCACCCAGTCAGAGCCGTGCAGTGGCGAAATGGTGGGACGTTTCATGGCCGGCAGTTCGTTCATCACGCTGTCCAGCTTGTCTCTGTGCACGTTCATTTTAAGGCCTACTTTGCCCTCTGCGCAGATCGCGCCCTGAAGCATCATGTTGAAATTTTCGATCTTTTCACGCTTTGCCGGGTTATTCCAGCTGTTCTTGTTCGCGATCAGCAGGGTTCTGGATTCCAACAGAGTCTCGACGATGCGCAGATTGTTCGCCCGCAGCGAACTGCCGGTCTCGGTGACTTCGACAATGGCATCGACCAGGGTGGGCGCCTTGACCTCTGTGGCGCCCCAAGAGAACTCGACCTCAGCCTGGACTTGGCGCTGCGCCAGATAATCGCGGGTCAGATTGACCAATTCGGTGGCAATCCGTTTGCCCTGAAGGTCCTGCACCGATTTGATGTTCGAATCAGCAGGCACTGCCAAAACCCACTTGACCGGTCGCATGGTCAGCTTGGCATAGGTGAGTTCCGCCACTTCAACCACATCAGCGCGGCATTCCATGGTCCAATCTCTTCCGGTCAAGCCGATATCAAAAATGCCGTCCTCGACATATTTAGCGATCTCCTGCGCCCGAATGAGGATCGCCTGAATCTCTGCATCATCGATGGAGGGAAAATAGGATCGGTCGCTGACCGAGAAATGGAAGCCCGCCTTGGCCAGCAGGCGAAAGGTCGCTTCCTGCAGGCTGCCCTTAGGCAGACCAATTTTGAGCACACGCGGATCCAGACCATTCCAATCAACCATACATTCTCCTTAAAGGGTGAAAAAAGAGTGAACCGGTTCGGTTAAAAAAAAAGCCCGCTGGTTAGGTTTAGCGGGCTGTTGCATCAGTCTTATCAAACCATACCAAATCGTTATCGAGCTCCGGAATGAACACAATGGTGATGAACAGTATGGTTGTATTTATAATTCATCGTTTTCATGACCTAGTGTACGGAATTTTATTGTGAATTGCAATAGAAAAATCAGCGCCGTTCCAGCAGGGCTTTCGCCTCCCGGGCAACGATCAGCTCTTCGTTGGCCGGAATGACCAGAACCTGGATGGATGAATCCGGGGTAGAGATTTTCGCTTCACCGGTTGCACGCTGATTGGCCTCCGGATTCAGTTGCACTCCCAAGAATTGCAGCTGCCGGCACACGCGATGGCGGATCAGGGAACCCCGCTCACCGATGCCGCCGGTGAATACCAGAGCGTCCAATCCCTGCAGAACCAAATAGTAAGCGCCGATATAATGGAGAACGCCATAGCAAAAAGTATCGATAGCCAGCTGTGCCTTCTCAGAGCCTTGGTCCGCTGCGTCGATGATCTCTTTCATATCGCCCGATGGAATGCCGGAGATGCCGGCCAGTCCGCTCTGCGAGTTCAGCACCTTGGAGACTTGTGCTGCAGACCATTTTTCCTCTTCCTGGAGATAAAGAGGAACGAACGGATCCAGATCGCCGCATCGTTTGGCATTGAGCACACCGCTCTGAGGAGAAAACCCCATGCTGGTGTCCAGCGAAAAGCCGTTGCGAATGGCGCAGATGGAAGAACTGCCGCCGAGGTGACAGGAGATGATGCGCAGGGATTCAGCGGCTGCGTTTAGCAGCTGGGGCGTCCGTTCCGCGATCCACCGGTGCGAGGCGCCGTGAAATCCATACTTGCGAATGGCATGCTTTTCGACCAGTTCAGCCGGCAGGCCATAGGTGTAGGCGTGTGCAGGAATATTTCGATGAAACGCCGGTTCAAAGAGGCCGATGCGCGGCACCTCGGGGATCAATTTGGCGAAAATTCGTATGGCCTTGATATAGGGTGGGTTGTGCGCCGGCGCCAAAAACGTGTAGGCCTCCATGGCTTGCAGCGCAGGCTCGTCGAGAACTCGGCATTCCCGAATCCCTTTGCCGTGCACGGTTTTAAAACCGACGGCTGCGATATCCGAGAGCGCGGCAAGACAGGCGTGCTCACCCTGGGTGAGGAAATCAATGGCCGCAAGCACGGCCTGTTCATACCCAGCGTAGGAAGCGGTCCCTTGTATCTTGTGGTCCTTGCACTGCATCGAGTAGGAAGAATTTTCAGACCCAATGTTTTCAATTCTCCCTTGAGCCAGTATCTCTTCGTCCTTCATCTCATAGAGTTTGAATTTAAAAGAGGTGCTGCCCACGTTGGCGATCAATATTTTCATGGCCTGCCTACTGGTGACTCTGTTTTTTAGTCGCGCGGACGGCGTCCATGGCCAGGCAGATCGCCCCCACCACGCCGGCATCGTTACCCAGTTGCGCGCGAACCAGTTTGAGGTTGCGCAGCGGCGCATCCATGGCGCGTTTGACCACTGCGTTCCATATCCGGGTCATGAATTCATCACCGGCATCAGCCACTCCCCCGCCGATGACAAAAATTTCAGGATTAAAAATATTGGTATAACTCGCCAGAGCGGCGCCGAGATACTCACAGGTTTCGTCGATCACCTGCATGGCCGCTTGCTCCCCTTTCTGGGCGTTGGCAAAGATCAACTCAGTGTTCACCATGGCCGGCACCACCATTTTATTTTTCTGCAGCTTGCCCACATAATTGCGCACCATGGCCGGCGCCGACGCATAGGCTTCGATGCAGCCGACACCGCCGCATCCACAGGGCAATCCATTATAATCGATGGACATATGACCCAGCTCGGCGCCTGAGAAATGCGAACCGCGAAAGATCTCGTCGTTGATGATCACTCCGCCGCCGATGCCGGTGCCCAGGGTGATGGCGATGACGTATTTATAGCCACGTGCCGCCCCTTGCCGCACCTCGGCCAGCGCTGCCACATTGGCGTCATTATCAGCCCAGACGGGAAAAGGATAATGCTTGCCGATCTCTTTGCGAATCTCTGCATCCCCCCAATCCGGCAGATTGGGCGTGTTGCCTAAAAGCCGGCATTGATTGAATTCGATGGCGCCCGGGCTGCCCATACCTATAGCCGCAATCTCCAACTGGCGTGCCTGTGCGGCTTGCGCCATTTCATCGATAGCGAAAAAAATGTTGGAAAAGATCGCCTCTTTTTTCTGATCGCCCTGGCTGGGACGCTTGGATTTGATCAAAATGCCGCCCTCTTCGTCAGCCAGAGCAAATTTGAGAAAAGTTCCTCCCAGATCCAGACCGATATAAGCTTTATTGCGCGACTCCATAACAACTCCTGTACCTTCGATCAGCGAAATAACTCTATTAAGCAAAATTAGGCAAAACTATCAAGAAAATCAATAAGAAAAGCCGGATGTTTCGATCTGCTGACAGATGCGATGATAGGACTCTAAATTTCCAACATCATAATAGGGCTGGGTCATTTGAAAAGCATAGATGGGGTGTTGCTGATACAGCCAGGAGATAAAATGGCCGGGCGCATCGGGATTGCCCCCTTGTTTCAAATATGCAGGGATCAAGGCAAGGGTGTTCTTTTGCAAAAGATAGAGCGCCGGACAGCCCAAATCGGACTTGGGCTGAGCCGGTTTTTCCTCAAATCCGATGACTCTGTTTAAGGCATCCACCTGAAGCACTCCGGTCCGGCGCAATTTTTCCACGGAGGAGATACGATAAGACAGAATGATGTCGCTGCCTTTTTCAGCAAAAAAACGATAAAAATCAACCAAACTAAAGGTGTAGATATTGTCGCCTGCAGAGACCAGCAGGTCATCGTCGAGCCCTTTTGTCTGAATCGCATACCACATATCCGCAACCGCTCCCAGCCTGGTCTCATTGCTGTCGGTGCCGTCGTCGATAACCTCCACTGGCCAGGGTGGCGGGGCAGCGGCGAAGCGTAGTGCCTTTGCCCAGGATTGAAAGTGGGGAGCGAACTTGGAATTAGTCACCACATACACGACATCGAGACCAGGCAGATTTCTCATGTTACCAATCAGATAGTCCAGGATGGTCTGGCGGCCGACCGTGAGCAGCGGCTTGGGGAAATCTTTGGTAAGCGGATACAAACGAGTGGCGTATCCAGCTGCGAGCACCAGTGCTTTCATAAAATACGGGCTCCATGATCCATGGTACAGACGTGAATTTCATAAACATCGGCTATGTCCGGATGACGGCGGGGATACTCTTCCGCAATCCGGCGGCAGATGACCGGCGCATAGTCGGGATTGATAAAGGCGATGCAGCATCCGCGAAATCCGGCGCCGCTGAAGCGCGTGCCATAGACTCCAGGCGCATCCCGCAGCAGTTCATAGATGCTGATCAGATGCGGGCTGCCGCATTCATAGTTTTCTATGCTGCTGGCCCCTGAGGCGGTCATCAATTTGCCAAAGGTGCGCAGATCTCCTTGACGCCACGCCTCCACACCCTGTTGAACCCGCTGCAGTTCACCAAAGAAATGGCTGCTGCGTTTTTTGGCTACGCCGTTGAGCTGTCCGCCGAAACGCTGAAACTCCTCTGTCGAGATATCCCGCAGCCGCAGCTGATCGGGTGGATCCTGATTGCGCGCCAGACGATAGAGCTCCAGCGCTGCTAAATGACATTCCGCCACTCTGGAATTATAGCCGGTCTTGCCCAAGAATTTGCTGATACCTGAATAGACCACTAGAACGTTAAAAGAGGGCAAGGAAGAACCCGGCGTCACCAGCTCATAGCGGCTGTCCTGGCAATCCAGACAGAGCAATTTATCCGCCTCGGAAAGCAGGATGGTGGATTGATCGAGAATGCCGTTGTTCAGTCCGATATACTCGTTTTCAATCAGCCGGTCCCACTCGATATTGGCGATGGGATCCTGTTCGATGTGGTTGGCTTGCTCAAGCGCCAGCAAATAGGCGATGCCGACCGCCGCGGAAGAGCTCAGGCCGCCCACCGGCAGATTCCCTTCGATGACGCCGATAAGGCCGTTGGATAACGTGTGTTTCTTTTTCAGTGCATAGGCCGCGCCCCGGGCATAATTGCCCCAATCGAGCTCCTGCTTGGCCGGAATGTCGTGCAAAGAAAACGAAACCTGGCCGGGAAAATTGACGCTGAGCAACCGTACTTCCGGACTGGGTTGCTCCGCATAGACTAAGAGTACGTTGCGGTCCACCGTCATGCCGGTGACCAGACCCAGTTGGTGGTCCACATGCGCGCCTAACGGGCATACACGGTATGGACTTTTAACCGCACGCAGGGATTCGGACCTCAATTCAGGAAAAGAGGACAGCAGGATCGAGCGAAGCTTTTCAATCCGCACATCATCACACATCGTGGACAGCACGCGCAGGTCCCGTCTGTTGGTTAGAGTGAAAGACAACGCCATTTAGATTTCTGTGATAACGACCGGTGTACCGCTTCTGAACCTCTTGCAGAGAAATCGGTGTCCGGTCAGGTTCCTCATCACCGGAGTCGTTCTCTTTTTTTTCCAACCAGACCAAAGTCGTCAAATCCGCTCGATCGATGTAGAGAATGCCGTTCAGGTGGTCGATCTCGTGCTGCAGCACCCGGGCGAAATGATCCTTGGCCTTTATGTGGATGGGTTCACCGTCCGGATCCTCAGCCCGCACCTCTACTTTATAGGCGCGCGAAACCTCCGCCTGCAGCTGGGGCAAACTGAGACAGCCCTCCACCTCCACCACTTTTTTTTCGCTCTGGGCAATGATCTTAGGATTGACCAACACATACAGGTTATTTTTATCAAGGTCTCGGGCCACCAGTACCTGCTTGTCCACGTTCACCTGACTGGCAGCCAGTCCGACGCCGTCCTCCGCATACATCGTCTGGATCAGATCTGCGATAAACGCCGGCGTCACATCGCCCGACTGGCAACGTTTCGCTTGTTTTCGTAAGGTGGGATGGCCGTATTTGATAACCGGCAATAAAGCCATGATCGTTTTCCCTTCAGTAGATGCTTTTATTTTGTTTGGGCGTAACGGCGATTGCCATGGCGGTAAAATCGTCTTGCAATCGGACATCGTTGGAAAAGGATTTGATCGTGCGAAAAGCATTTCGTAATATGCCTTTTACCGGCAATCGGCGCCATTCGCGTAAATTCGCCAACAAGCGGTCTTCACCGTAAAACTCCCCCTGTGGGTCCATGGCTTCGGTGATTCCATCGGTGTAGAGAAAGATGAGATCGCCGGGCTGAAGCTGAATGCGTCCCAACTCGTAGGGCGCATTATGGACAAAGCCAAGCACGGTTCCACCGGCATCCAGCGGTTCCCAGCGGCCATCCGCATGCAATAGGATCGGATGACAGTGCCCGGCGTTGCAGTAAAATAGTTCATCGGTCTCAGTAGACAACACGCCATAGAAAAATGTGATATAGCTTTGATGGGAGATGCGGTCCTTTAGCACGTTGTTCAATTCAAAAATCATTTCATTCACAGGAACCGGCAGACGCACCATGCTGCGATAGGTCGAATACAGCGTGGCCATGAGCAGGGCGCCGGGGATGCCCTTTCCCGCCACATCGCCGATGGTGATGCCGATGCGCTGGGATGAGAGCTGGATGCAGTCGTAGAGATCACCGCCCACAGCCCGGCTGGGGATGTTCAAGGCGGCGAAATCGTAACCATCCACCCTTGGCCAGCGCCGCGGCAGCAGTACACGCTGGAGTTGTCTGGCTATATTCAGCTCGCGTTCCATCTCTTTTTTTTCCATGGCCTCGGCGTAGAGCCAGGCATGGTCGATGGCCACAGCCGCTTGACCGGCAACGGCTTGTACAAGCTTTCGCTGGCTTTTTTGAAAGGCCGCCTTTTGATTGCTCTCCAGATTTAAAACACCTAGAATCCGTTCATGATGAATCAGCGGCACATCCAATTCCGATTGTGTGTCCAGATACATGGGAAAATAGCGAGCGTCTTTCGATACATCATGAACCAGCACCGGTTTGTTGTTCTGCAACACCCATGCGCATAAACCCTCCCTCTTTTGGGCAAAGCAGCGGTCGTCAAACAACGGCGTGGGTCCGCGATGGACTGAGCGGGCGATGGATTTGCCGCGCGGATCAAGGAGAAAAATCGATCCCTTATCATATGGAACCACCTGCTGCAAACTGTCCAAAATCGTTTCGAGCAGTTTATCCAGGTCCAGTGTGGCGTTGATTTTCCGCGATAAGGCGAGCAATAGATCTTTTTCCAGCGCGGTGCGGCGTAACAGATAGGTCAACCGAGTGTGGCGCAGAACCAGCGCCGTTTGTCTGCCGGCTTCCAGCAGCAGCGATGCCCTGTTGACGAGACGGGCTTCAAAGGAGGTGGGAGTGTCACACAACACCGCACCCCAGAGTTTTCCGTCGATGCTCAGAGGCAGCACTAGACTGGGCGTCCATTTAATGCCAAGCTTGCGCCAAAAAGCCGATTGACCCACTGTTTGGGCGATTAGGGAGTCTGGCTGAACAAATCGCATTTCTTTGCTGGAACTCAAGAGTTTTTGTAGCGGATCAGTTTTGCTCAAGGAAGCTGCCGGCACAGCAGGTCTGAATCCTACGGCTTTTTCAAAGCTCAGCCATCTTTCCGGTTCTCTGGTGATCAGAAGAACAACCCTGTTGGCGCCGCACAAAACAGGCAGCGCAGCCATTACAAACCGCAGCGCACCCTGATATTGGGAGTAATTCGCCAAACCATCGCTGAACTGCTTAAATTGTTTTTTATAGTGTTCTGAGCTGTTCAATGTCATGGTTATTCAGTTCCAACAAAATAGCGGGAAAACAGGGCCCTCTGCTGTATCCGGGGATAGTGTCAATATTTTATCCGGAAAATGAGCAACTAATCAACCACAATGATCGGCACGGCCGCGGGGAAGCGCTATTCCAAAAAATTTTTATAATCCTCCGTGTTGCTTAGCGCTTTCCCTGCGGTTCACGGACTGCTCCGCAGCATGGTAAGAACTACGAACCATGGGACCGGCCTGTACATGATCAAATCCCAGTCTCAAGCACTGTTGACGCAGGTGTGCAAATTCTTCGGGCGGCAGATAACGGGCCACAGGAAGATGTTCCTTGGAAGGCGCCAGGTATTGACCCAGGGTCAGAATGCGGCACCCAGCTGATCGCAGCGCTTCCGCCGCTTCCAGCACCTCCGCCCCGCTTTCCCCCAACCCCAGCATCATCCCTGATTTGGTGACAAACCCTTTCATACTTGCATGATGCATTACTTTAAGTGATCGATCGAAATCTGCTTGAGGCCTCACAGTACAATATAGCCTCCGTACGGTTTCCAGGTTATGATTCAATACGTCCGGGCGTGCAGCCAGGATAAAGTCCAGCGACTGGGTATCGCCTTGCAAATCCGGTATCAGCACTTCTATGAGGCATTGTGGATTGAGCAGGCGGATCGCTAAAATCGTGGCGTTAAAGTGGCCGGCGCCGCCATCGGGCAGATCATCCCGGGTTACCGAAGTGACCACGGCATAGCGCAGCTTGAGGGTTTGTACCGCCTGAGCGACACGCAGAGGCTCCTCTGCGTCAGGTGGATGCAAACGACCGTGCTCGATGGCGCAAAAACGGCAATTGCGGCTGCAGCGCGCACCCAAAATCATAAACGTCGCTGTTCGTCTTGACCAGCAATCTCCGATGTTGGGACATCGTGCGCTGGAACACACGGTGTTCAGATTTTTCTCTTGGAGCAGCCGCTTAATTTCAGGATAATGGCCTGTGCCCGGCATCTCCATTTTTAGCCATTTAGGCTTTTGCTTTAAAGTCATGGTTAAAAAACTGAATCCCATAAGGCGATGATTATTGCAGCCGCCTGTGCCGATCCGGCGGATGATACGGAACTATTCTTCGCTCCATTTTTCTCCGTGAACGACAAATTTGACAAAGGCTGCATAGGTCCAGGGCATTTTCTGCTGAAACACAGCGGCAATGGCATCGGCATACTGACGAATTTCGAACTGAGCGTGCTCCTCCATGCGCAGACCAAGAAAATTTTGCAGGCTGCGCGCATTAATGGTCCAGTAAAACTGGGTGTAGAGAGAGAGCGGCAAAACCAGCCGCGCGTGCTCCCTGGCCACCCCGTTCTCCAACAATGCCTGATACAGAGCGTAGGCGGCCTCGTAGGAATTGGCCATTTTAGCTTTTAACGGTTCGTTTAACTCAGGCGGCAACTGCTCATACTGATAGTTTTTCGTCTTTTGCGAACGTAACGATTGCGGCAGACAGAACTCTTCCTTCATTGTGGTGTAACGTCCCGAGATCTCATTATAACTGGCCATACGGTGGCGGAACCACTGCCTGGCGACGAAAAGCGGGCATTTAATATGAAACTTGAAAACGGAATGCTCAAATGGAGTTTCATGATGATTGGCCAGCAGGAATTGGATCAATTTCTGATCGCGTCCGTCGTCGGCGGCTCCCTTACCGAATGAAACCCTGGCGGCTTGAACCACCGCTTGATCCCCGCCCATAAAATCGATTAAGCGAACAAATCCAAAATCCAATACCGCTGTTTCATTTGTGTTTTCCACTGGTTTTTGCCTCCCAGAATTCACGAGGGCCGCTCGAATTGGAAATTTTGCAATAGGGCAACGATGCGCTGCAAAAAGCGGCCTGCCATCAGCCCGTCGATGATGCGATGGTCATAGGTCAGGCTGAGGTACATCATGCTGCGAATGGCGATGCTATCATCCTGCAGCGCCACCACTCGCTTTTTAATGGCGCCGGCGCCGAGGATGGCGACCTGCGGTTGATGAATGATGGGCGTTCCAAACAGGTTTCCGAAGGTGCCGATGTTGGTGATGGTAAATGTGCCGTCCTGCACCTCCTGCGGCGCCAGTTTTTTGTTTCGGCTGCGCCGTACGAGGTCATCGATGGTCCTGGCCAGGCCCAGCAGATTCTGCTGATCCGCATGGCGTATGACCGGCACTATGAGCCCTTGCTCCAGTCCCACGGCGATGCCGATGTGGATGGCCTTTTTAAGGATGATTTGATCGCCGTTTACTGAGGCGTGCAACAGGGGAAACTCGCGCAGCGCCTGCGCAGCCGCCTGAACGAAGAACGCGGTGTAGGTCAGCGGCACGCCCTCTTTTTTTTCGAACGATTCTGCAACACGGTCGCGGTACGCGACAATGCCGGTCACATCCGTTTCAGCCACCGACGTGACATGCGCAGCGGTGCGTTTGCTGTAAACCATGTGCTCGGCGATCTTGCGACGGACATGATCCATGGCAATGATCTCGTCGTTCGCCTCCTGGCTTGAGATGATGCTGAGCGGCTGCGGCGTTTCACCGGGCGGCTCCATCACATCCGCTTGCTCCTCGGTTTTTGGGCTTCCCTCAAGAAAAGCCAGCAGATCTTTTTTCGAAATCCGTCCGTGGTGGCCGGTTCCCTGCAGTCCCAGCAGATCCGCTTCGGTCAGTCCGTGTTCACGCATGATCTTTTTTACCAGCGGAGAGAGAAAGTGCCTCTCCCCCTTTGGCTGGGATGGCGAGGCGATGGGCGGAAAATCCGACAAAGCGTTGACAGGGTTCGAAAACGGTCGAGGTGCTGCATCCTGCTCCCGGATGCGAGCAAGGACCGCTCCCACCGCCACGGTTTGGCCCTCGCTGGCAATGATTTCAACCAGAACGCCGGTGGCTGGAGAGGGTATCTCTGAATCGACTTTATCCGTGCTGATCTCCAGAATCATCTCGTCGCGTTTCACCGTTTCGCCTGTTTTTTTACGCCACCGGACGATGGCGCCTTCCACGATGCTCTCCCCCATTTGCGGCATGATCATGTCGATCATCAGCGTTTTCCTCTGTTACCTAAAACGCGGCCTACCAGGATAGGATGCGAACGTATGCCTTCAATACACGTCATACGAGAGCGCCCGATCGATTTCCATCTGCGCCAGGATTGCTTCCAACTGGCTGGTCAATTTTTGCTTATGGACCAGCTCCTCGTTGGCCAGCGCATCGAACAACGCCGCCTCCGTGGGCGTCCGGCTGCGCGCCTTGGCCTCGAGATAGAATCGGTAAGAGCGCTCCTCCCGCTGGATCGCCCCTTCCAGAATTTCTTTCATGGAACCGAGCTCGTGGATGTTTTTTTTACTGGTCATCATTCGGCCCCTGGTTAATAGTGCATGACCTCGCGGACCGCGGCAATGATTTTACCGGCATCCGGCATAAAAGCCTCTTCCAGAACCGGGCTGTAAGGGGTCGGCGTGTCCAGACCGGCGACACGCTTGATCGGCGCATCCAGCCATTCAAACGCGTGTTCTCCCAACAGCGCGCTGATCTCTCCGCCGATTCCGCCGGTCAGGTTGGCCTCATGGACGATGACAACCCGATTGGTCTTGGCTGCGGTGGCGATCAACGCCGCTTGATCCAATGGTTTCAACGTTCGCAGATCGATGATCTCAGCCTCAACTCCGTCTCGCGCCGCCAGAATCTCGGCAGCCTGCTGCGCGGCGTGAACCATGGCGCCATAGGTGATGATGCTCACATCGCGGCCGCTCCTGTGGATCGAGGCTTGCCCCAGCGGCACCAGCGATTCATCCTCATCCGCCATCCCCTCTTTGATCCGGCGGTAGAGAAATTTATTTTCAAAATACAGCACTGGATTGTCGTCGCGGATGGAGCTTTTGAGCAATCCCTTGGCATCTCGGGCGGTAGCCGGCGCGACGATTTTAAGCCCCGGTTGATGCATAAACCATGCTTCGGGATTTTTGGAATGAAAGGGGCCGCCGTGAATGCCGCCGCCGGACGGCGCTCGCACCACCAGAGGCACGGCTATTCCATGTCGATAGTGCAGCGTGGCAGCGTTGGTGACGATTTGACTGAAACCGGTGGTGATAAAATCGGCGAACTGCATTTCCGCCACTGGTCTCATACCGGTCAGCGCGGCGCCTACGGCCACGCCGATGATGGCGGATTCGGAGATCGGTGTATCCATGACGCGCTGTTCACCGAACTCTTGCAGCAGACCTTTGGTGACCTTGAAGGCCCCACCGTAAACGCCGATGTCCTCTCCAAGCAGAAAGACGCGAGGATCGCGCAAGAGTTCCTCGCGCAAAGCTTGGTGGATGGCCTGCAGGTAGGTCGTTTCGGTCACCATGAAAGAAACAGAATCCTGTAAAGTGAAACAACTATGGACTGCCGAGTCAAGCGTAGACGCCGTCGCTCACTCCAGCCGGATCCGGCAACGGCGCTGCCAGAGCGGTCTCCGCAGCAGTCTCGATTTCCTCCGAGACCTGCAGGTGGAGACGGGCCAGGTAAGAGCTGTCAATGATCTTTTCCTCCAACAGTCGCCTTTCCAGCGAAAGGATGGGATCTCGCTGTTCATACTCCGCCAGCTGGTTTTGGTCCATGTACGATGCGTCATCATGGGCGGAATGTCCGGCCATGCGCATGGTCAGGCATTCGATCAAACTGGGACCCTGACCTTCCCGCGCCCGTTCCACCGCGGCCT
>DAIQOA010000083.1:0-15317 GCA_036788095.1 bacterium
ACCAACACGTGGTCGTCGACTAACACCACCTTGGTCTTTTTCATGCCGGCTCCTTATCCCGCAAAGGAATCAGCGCCACGATCAGAGTGCCGGAATCGGGTTTGCTGAGGAGGCGAAAACGTCCGTCCATCAATTCAATCCGTTCCTGCATGGCGAGCAGGCCAAAATGTCCGGTCTCTCGCAAGCCGGGCCGGCCCGGTTCAAAGCCGACGCCGTAATCACGCACCGACAGCGTGACCCGGTTCTTCATCCGTTTGAGACGGATCTCGATGAGATCCGTTTGTGCGTACTTTAAGACGTTGAGGCAGGCCTCCTGCAGCACGCGAAACAGCGTGGTCTCTACTTCGCGGGATAGCAGATTGGCCGCGTTATATGATTTAAAAACGATGCGGATGTTCCACTTGTTCTTAAATTCTTCAACGTAATCCTTGCTCGCCGCCTCCAGGCCAAAGTCGTCCAGAACCGGCGTGCGCAAGGTCTGCACCAAAGAACGTCCGACCCGGATCGCCTCATTGATGGTGGACTTGGCGCTGTTGAGCAGACTAATCACTCTGTCGTCGGCTTCATGGCATTCATTGCTCAACGCGCCGATTTCCATCTGCAGCGCGGTTAAATATTGACCCATGGAGTCGTGGATCTCGCGCGCGATGTGAGTTCGTTCGTCCTCCTGGACCTCCACCAGGCGCATGGACAACCGGCGCAAACGGGCCAGATTGATCATCTGCGCCGTGGTGTTGATGTTCATGCCGACCATGCCGATCAACTCGCCCTCTGAAGTTAAAATCGGACTGATCATGGTGGAATAATAGACCTTCTCCTCCTGCCGGATGATGGAAAAGATATCATGCTGGGGCTCTTTGCTCTCCAAGACCTTCTTGATCAGGTTTTTGTATAAACCGGACACGCCAGCGTCCTCCACCACCAGGAGCAATAGCCGGCCCACCGCATCGCCCCAATTGCCGGTGAACAGCCGGTTGGCCTCCTGCACCGTTCCGTCGACAGTGAGACTGAACGCCTCATAGGGGATGCTGTCGAACAGCGAGCGGTAGCGCGCTTCGCTGGCCTGCAAAGCGGCCAAGTTCGCTTTCTGCTCCGTGATGTCCCGGGTAAATCCCTCCACCCCGAGCACCCGGCCGTCCTGCATCACTCGACGGAAATGAAAGGATACGCAGATTAGACGTCCATCCTTACGGGGAAAAATGATCTCCGCTGGGCTCATCATTTCGCCGGCCAGAGCACGGGTGAAGTAAAAATGTCCGTCCTGCAGATCCATGGGGGAAAGCCGGGACATGATCACTCCCTCGCTCATGATTTCATCCCGGCTGTAGCCGAGGATTTTTTCCAGGGCAGGGTTGCAGTTGAGGAATCGGCCCTGGGGATCGACAAAAAAATAGCCGTCGATCGAGCGTTCAATGATGTCCTTGTACCGCTGAGTGATCTTGTCCGCCCGCTGCGCCGCCTGGATGCGATCGGTGATGTTGCGCGAGATGCCGAGCACCTGATGCACCTTTTTCTTCGTATTGAACAGCGGCACCAACCAGGTTCCCAGCCAGATGGAAGATTGCGCATATTCGAGAGCATTTTCCGCGTACAGGGAGATTCCCTCCCGGAACACACGGTCCAGTGACATTTTCTGCCGCCGCGAGGTCTCCGGAGGGAACAGGATCGACCGCTTTTTTCCGACCACCTGCTCCACCGGCTTCCCTAGATGCCGTGTACCGGTCGGATTGACATAGCGGACACGGTCCTTGCGATCGATGATAAAGATAAAATCCTGCGCCGCTTCAGCCAGCATCCGGTATTTCTGCTCGCTCTGCTGCAGCGACTGTTTCATTTTTATTTCATTAGTGACATCGCGGATCTCCAGGATCACCTCTTCCTGTCTGCGCGAACGGGTGGGGATCGTCGTAGCGCTGATCTCTCCATAACGGACGGCGTTGGTGGCGGTGCGCAAGCGAAAGAGTCCGTCTTCAACCCTCTTTTTCTCCTGAATGTCATCCAACAGGCTGCGCAGACGTCTGACTTCGGCAGGCTTGATCAGTTTAAAAACATCCGCAGGCATAGGCAATGATCCTGGCTCCTGGGAATAGCCGAACAGCTCATAGGCTTTGGGATTGCAGGACAACAACCGGCCCGAGCTGTCGCAGACGATCATAGCCCGGCCGGCTCGAATAGCCAAAGCATGATAGACCTCCATAAACCGCGACGATTTGCTCAGCGGCGTGGCAGAGGGTTTGCGGGCGCGGCCGGAAGTTTTTTGCGACGCCGGCTTTTTCGTTTTCTTGTTCATGCGATCAAATCCTGTAAGGTGGTGCACAGAGGAACGCCGCACGCCTGCAGGCGCTCCAGCGCGTGATGGCCGGCTGGAATCAGCACGCATTTCATGCCCACGGCGCTAGCAACCTGATAATCATGGGTGGTGTCGCCGATCAACAATACGTCCTCGGGCGCCGCGGAGCTGCGGGAGAAAAACGCGTGCGCCTGAGCCAGCTTGCCCTCCGCATAGTGGTGATCGAGACCATGAATGTGATTAAAAAATGATTCCAGGCCAAAATGCCGCAATCCCTCTTGCACCAGACTTACAGAGGCGGCGGACAGGATGGATTGGGGGATGCGCTTCTCCTGAAACCGGCGCAGCACGGTCTGTGCGTGTTGACGAATCCGACAGGTGCGCCAGCGGCGATTATACTCAACCATGAATTCCGTCCCCACCTGTTCAAACGGCGTGAGCGAAAAATCAAATCCAAGCGCCTGATAATAGCCCCGCACCGGAAAATCAAAAATCCGTTGATAACGCTCCGGCGTCAAACCGGGTTTGCCGTACCGCCTTAGCAGTTGATCCATGATCTCCACGCATAGCGCAGCATCATCTAGCAAGGTGCCGTTCCAATCCCATAAAATATGCTGGTATCGGCCCGGAGGTATGAACGGCATGAAAGGTCCTGTCGATTGAGAATGCATAACAATCCAAAGAATTTGTCGTCAGGGTCTGCGAACCGGCGCGCAAACCCAGTGGTTGTATATTAGCAATAAAACATCAATATTTCAATTGAAAAAGGCGAGATAAGCCGGGCTGAATGCAGTTGCTTTTATGGCTTTTTTTTTGTACAATTCCGGCATGTTGGTGCAAGAAAAACTTGGTATGCGTTTGGGCCCGGTCGCGAGCCGCGCGGCCGGCCTCACCGAGCTCTTAAAAGAGGAATCCCTATGAAAACGGCCGTCATCCTGTGCGCTGGCCAGGGGCGAAAAATGTGGCCCTACGGCGTCACCCGCAATAAAGCGATGTTGCCGGTGGCCAACCGGCCGCTGATCCTTTGGCAAATGGACGCTCTCGCAGCCATAGGCGTTGAAAAAATCGTCCTGGCGGTCGATTACCGGCAGGAGCAGCTGCGCAGCCTGCTGGACCATGATCCGCGCGTCGCCTTTGTGTCCGCCGGCGGCTGCAACGGAACAGCGCCGGCTCTTCTGGCCGCCTGGGCCACGCTGCAGGACCCCTCGTTGTTGGTCTGCTATGGCGATATCCTCTATACCGCTGAGGACCTGCGTGCCCTGCTGCAACTGCACCAGGAGCGGAAACGGCCGGCGACCGCGCTGCTGCAACCTCTGGGGGAAGAAAAGCCCAACGACTGGCTCTGCGCCCAGGTGAGCGGAGATCGCATCGAACAGGTTCTCGGGCACCCGCGCGACAGCGTGTCCCACCGTTTCGGCGGAGTGTTCGCTGTGGAAAAAAGCCTGCTGCCGTTCCTGCGCGCCAATCCGGGACGCATGGAAGCCATACAAGTCGGCATGATGGCGCCGGATGAAGCACACCTCGAAGCCTCGCTGCAAATCGCCCTGGAGGCGGACCTCGAAATCGGCGCCGCACAAGCCGGCGCCTTGTTGCAGGATCTGGACAAACCCTGGCATCTGCTGCAGGCCAATTATGCCTGGGGGCGAAATCTGCTGCAATCGATGGAACACGCGAGCATAGCCGATAGCGCTAAAATATCAAATCGCGCCTCGATCAACGGTCATGTGGTGATCGGCGCCGGCAGCGAAATCGGCGATGGGGTGATCATTGAAGGCAACGTATGGATCGGCAAGAACAGCCGGGTGGTGCAGGGCGCCATCCTGGAGAAAAACGTGATCATCGGAGATCACTGCACCGTGCGCCGGTATGCGCAGGTAGAGGAGGGCTCGGTGATCGGCGATCGCTGTTTTATCGGCCATTGCGCTGAGGTGGCGGGCGTGCTGATGCGCAACGTGTATGCCTATCATTACGGCGAATATTGGGGCATCCTCGGCGAAGCTTGCGATCTCGGCGCTGCTACGGTATGCGGCAACCTGCGCTTCGACGACGGCCAGACCGTTCATCAGGTGTGCGGGCATCGCGAAACGCCGTTGCTCGGCGCTAATGCCGCTTATCTGGGCGACTATGTGCGCACCGGCGTCAACGCCATTCTGATGCCCGGCGTCAAGGTCGGCCCCTACAGCGTCATCGGCGCCGGCGCACTGGTGAACGAACAGGTGCCGGAACGCACGCTGGTCTATGTCCAGCAACAGCAGATTCGCAAAACCTGGGGACCCGAACGCTACGGATGGTGATAGGAAAAAAGCACCATAACCTTCTCCGCCAGAACCACTCCAGACCGCATAGAAAGATCCGTCGGCAGGATCGGCCTCTCATCCCGTTGCGCAGCCCATGCGCTTCCGGGAATCACACGCCTAACCAAATCGCGACTTCCAGGGAATACGACGGCCCTTCGTGGCTGTGACCAACCCTGCCTCTGCCGCGGGCCGGCGCTTTGCGCTATCTTGACCCCTGCAGTAAAATTTTACCGGCGTATTTGCGCGATGCCAGCGCCTCCTGGGCCTCCGCGGCCTTTTCCAAGGGAAATTTTTTCGCAATGGTTACCAGCAGCCGCTTCTGCTTCAGCCAGGAGAAAACATCGTTCGCCCTGTTCAACAGCTCTTCCCGCCGGCTGATATAATAGCCTAGACTGGGCCTGGTTAAGAATAAAGACCCCATGGTTGCCAGCACCGCCGGATCCATCGACGCCACCGGGCCGCTGGATTGACCTTACAGCACCAGATAGCCGCGCGGCCGCAGGCAGGTCAGGCTTTTGCTAAATGTATCGACGCCCACCGAATCATAGACCACATCCACGCCCCTTCCGTTGGTCAGCTCTTTTACCTTTGCGGCGAAATCCGTGGCTGTATAATTAATCACCCAGTCAGCGCCCAGCGACCGGGCGCGTTGCTCTTTTTCCGCATTGCTCACCGTGGCGATCACGCGACTGCCGCGGATCTTGGCCATTTGCACCAGCAGTCCGCCGACGCCGCCGGCCGCCGCATGCACCAGAGCCAGATCGCCCACCTGCAGCGGGTAGGTGTCGTGAGCGAGATAGTGCGCGGTCAGTCCCTGCAGCATGCCAGCGGCCGCCTGTTCCGCAGCGATGGGATCGGGAATCTTGACCAATTTCTGCCAGGGTACACAGACATATTCCGCATAGGCGCCGGGGTGCATGGCAAACGCCACCCGGTCCCCGGCAGCGAACTCGATCACATCCGGGCCCATGGCCTCGACCACGCCGGCGGCTTCCATGCCCGGCACAAAAGGCAGAGGATTCTTGTACAGTCCGGTTCGTTGATAGATATCGATAAAATTGACGCCGGCGAATTGAATGCGGACCAGCACTTGGCCGCCGGCCGGCTTGGGCGTGGGCAAATCGGTAAGGGTTAAAACAGAGGCGCCACCAAAACGGGAAATCTGAACTGCCTGCATGAACCTCCCCCTTTCAGGATTCTTGTCATAGGATCGAGCCGTTTAGATTTAACTTGACCATCGCGTTATTGGTTCCCATACCGTACCGGGGCGCTCCATGCGCTTCACCCCACAGCCCGGACGTACAGGCGGACGCGGACGCCGGCCGGCTGCAGAATGTACACTCGTCAATGGAACGCGCTGATGAAAAAATTAAACAGAAACAGCCCGGTGACGACGTACATCAACGGATGAACCGAACGCCATTGTCCCCGCACCACCCTGGTGAGCACGTAAAAGATAAATCCCGCCGCCACACCGTTGGCGATGCTGAAGGTGAACGGCATCATCACCACGGTAAAAAAAGCCGCCACCGCCTGATCGATGTCGTTCCAGGCCACCTGCCTCAGGCTTTCGATCATCAGGATGCCGACGACAATAAGCGCCGCGGCCGTGGCCGAGGCTGGAATCAGCATGGCCAGTGGCGCAACGAACAGACACAACAGAAACAGGAGCGCGGTAAAAACCGAAGTCAGGCCGGTGCGCCCGCCGGCGCTGATGCCGGCCGCGCTTTCGACGTAACTGGTTACGTTGCTGGTGCCCAGCAGCGCACCCAGAGAGGTGGCAATGCCGTCGCTGAACAACGCGCGATCCATTTTGGAGGAAAAACCTCTGCCGGTTTTCAGCTGCGCTTCATCGCTTTGATCAAAGATGCCCGCCTTGCGGCCTGCGCCGATAAAAGTGCCGATGGTGTCAAAAGTATCCGACAGGCTAAAAGCCACAATCACCGTCAGAATGGAAAACAGTTGATCCGGACGGTTGAACAATCCGGCCAGATCCAGCTTGAATAGCGTCGGCGCCAGCGAAGGCGGCAGAAAATCCTGAACGCGGAACTGCGGCCACGGCACCATGCCGGTCAACAGCCCGATGGCCGTAGTGAACAGAATGCCCAACAGCAGGGCGCCGCGCCAGCGCAGCAGCAGCATCACCACTGTCAATAGAATGCCGGCCAGGGCCAGTAGCGTGGTGGGATCGTTGAAACGGGCCAGCGCCGGCAACACATCCCGGGAGACCAGCTCCACCACCCGGCCGTCCCGCAGCTCGGCATGCACTACGTTGTTTCCCTGAACGATGAAATCGAGAAAATGCGCGTTCTTGAAGCCGATGTAAGCGATGAACAGCCCGATGCCGCCGCCGATGGCGTGCTGCAGTGATTCAGGGATGGCCTGAATCAAAAGCTTGCGCACCCTGGTGATCACGATGAGAAAATTGATCACTCCGCATAAAAACACGATCGCCAGCGCCTGCTGCCAGGAAAACCCCATGGTCAACACCACGGTAAAAGTAAAAAAAGAGTTGAGTCCCATTCCCGGCGCCTGGGCAAACGGCACGTTGGCATACAAACCCATGATCAGCGTCGCGAACGCCGTGGCCAGGATGGTGGCGGTGAACACCGCACCGCGGTCCATGCCGGTTGCAGACAGGATGGCGGGGTTGACGAAAATGATATAGGCCATGGTGATAAAGGTGGTCAATCCGGCCATAGCCTCAGTGCGAATCGTTGATCCGTGATCGGATAATTTGAAATAGCGATAAAGCCCTTGTCGTATCACCGGCTCCTCCGAATTCCATTCCTTTCTGCAACCAGGCATAGAAAGCCCATCCTGTTCCTCTTAATAAATAGCTGACGCTTCCCCATGAACAGGCTGTCGTGATCGCCCTAAAAACATTTCGCATGACCCGGCTGTTCCTGGCGACAAAAATCAGCACCGGCCTGGTGCAGCCGCCTATTCCGCCGCAACGATGTTTGGTTTTGCTCATAAATATAGGGGGAAGGCCCTTATGCTGCAAGGTATTTTTCAACTGCATTCGATTTGATTGTTTTACGATAAAATTATTCGTACTTTAATGCGATTTTCAAGCCCAGGCCTGCAGGCCTAATCAACCAGCCGGCTGACAGCCGGCCAGAGAACTTCTTAACCCAATAGAATGCTATGGTCGATCAAATCAAACAATCCATCAAAAAGCAAAGGCGCCTGATCCGCGACTATGTCGCTATTACCATCGGCGCCTTTATCATGGGGGCGGGCATTTCGGTTTTCCTGGTGGACGCCAAGGTAGTGCCCGGCGGCGTCAGCGGGCTTTCCATGGCGCTGCATTATCTGACCGGCGGCGTTCTGCCGGTCGGAATGATGATCTGGGTCTTGAACATCCCACTCTACATCTGGGGCGTGCGCGAGCTGGGCAAGCAGTTCGGCGCCCGTACCTTTGTCGGTTTCACCCTCAACTCGTTTTTTATCGATCTGCTGCGCGGACAGATCCCCGGCCTTGCCTTCATCCGACTCAATGAACACCCGGCGATCGTCAGCCTGCAGCAGAGAGATTTTCTCTTTCTCATCCTCATCGGCGCGGTGCTGCTGGGCATCGGCCTCGGTATCATCTTTAAATTCCGCGGCAGCACCGCCGGCTCCGACGTCATCGCCGCGGTGGCGCAAAAACGCTGGGGCATCAAACCGGGCACGGTTTTCATGATGGTGGATTCCATCGTGATCCTGCTGGCCGGGTTCATCATCCATTTCAAAGGCCTGGCCGTTGAACGGCACGCCGTCACCCTGACGCTCTATGCCTTTTTCCTCCTCTTTGTCTCCAGCCATCTGGTGGACGTGATCATCGAGGGATTCGATTACGCCCATTCGGTCATCATCATCTCCGACCAATCGGCGGAGATCGGCCGACGCATCATCGCCGAATTGGATCGCAGCGCCACCATGGTGGAGGCGACCGGCATTTATACGCAAACCAAACGGCCGGTGTTGTACGCCGTGGTGACGCGCAAGCAGGTGGGCGATATGGTGCAGATCATCAAGGAAACGGATCCCCAGGCCTTCGTCATTCTCAACAACGTCCATGAGGTCCTGGGAGAGGGATTCCGTGCCCGAATCTGACAAACCACGACGTTGCGTCATCCTCACCGAGGGACAGACGCACCCGACGCCGGCGAAAACCGCGGCCGGATTTTTACGCTATTGTCCGGAGCAGGCGGTGGCGCTGCTTGACAGCCGGCAGGCCGGCCGCGACAGCGGCGAACTGCTCGGCGTCGGCCACGGGGTTCCCATTGTAGCGGACGTGGCTGCGGCCGGCCGCCTGGGCGCCAACACCCTGCTCATCGGCATCACCCCGGCCGGAGGTCAGCTGCCGCTAGCGTGGCGCGCGCTGATCCTGCAGGCCATCCACCTCAATATGGATGTGATCAGCGGCCTGCATACCATCCTCTCCGAGGATGCCGAGTTTCAGCAGGCAGCCCTTGACCACGGCGTCCGGATCACGGATCTGCGCTTGCCGCCAAAGGATCTCTCGGTGAATCGCTGTCGCAGCGCCGGTTCAAAAACCTTTCGCATCCACACCGTCGGCACCGACTGCAACTGCGGCAAAAAAGTGACCGCCCTGGAAGTAAACAGCAGCCTGAAAAACCGCGGCCTACGTTCGGAATTCATCGCCACCGGTCAAACCGGCATTCTGATCTCCGGCAAAGGCATTGCCATGGATCGGGTCATCGCGGATTTCATCAGCGGCGCAGCCGAAAAGCTGGTTCTCGACAATGAAGCATTTGACTTTTTAGTGATCGAAGGCCAGGGAAGTCTGGCCCATCCCCTGTACTCCGGCGTCACCCTGGGTATGCTGCATGGATTCGCGCCCCAGGCGTTGATCCTCTGCCATCAAGTCGGCCGCACGATCATGCGCGGCACAGCGGACACGCCCATGCCCTCTCTGAAAACCATGATCGATCTGTATGAACGGATCAGCGCCCCGGTTTTTCCGGCGCGCGTGGTGGGCGTTGCCCTGAATCTGATGACCCTGACGGATGAAAAACAAGCTCGGGATGAAGTCAAGCGAGTGGAGGATCAGCTGCAGCTGCCGGCCACCGATGTCATCCGCTTCGGCGCCGACAAGCTGACCGAGGCGGCGCTGTATTTTCATCAGAAAGGTCAGGTGCACTCTTGCCGCTGAAAAAAATTAACCGGCCGTCTGTGCATGGCCGTATGGCTGTTATTGGCAAAAAAACGGGGGTATCATGGTAGAATGGATGCGTTGGCTCCATATCATATCAGCAGGATTGCTGATCGCTATCTATGGCCTGCTGGCCTGGCATTGGGGAACCCGGAAGCAGACGGCCTCCTCCGCTCTTTACCGCACTCTGGCGCAGATCGGCCGCTTGATCCTGCTGTGGGAATACCTGAATGGATTCATCCTGTTCAACAGCTATCGGCTGCCGGTCTCTGACTGGCACCACTATGCCTCCCTGCTGCCGGTGGCGGTGTTATTGATCTGTCAGGTTCTGCCCGGGCTGTTCAACCATGAGCCTGATGAAAAGGGGATGAGACAGATGTGGCTGGCCATGCTGATCACCGTGGCCATTATCAGCGTGGCCAGCCGCTTTTGATGATTAAAAATTACCGCGCAGCGTGGCCTTGTACTCCAGCTGCGGAACCTGAGTGAATTCGTTGGCCGCCAGCTGCGCCCTCACCCGTTTCAGCAGTTCACGTCGGGTCAGATCGCCTTTCGCGGATTCCAATTCCCGGCAAAGGAAATAGGTAAAGGCGCCGTGCCATTTCCCGTCCAGCAGCGCATCAGCACTGGTCTGCGAATCACGACAGGCGGCCCAGAGAATGTGGTTGGGCTGATTCGCCCTGACCAGCATCGCGCGCAGAGTATCGGGTGAGCGTGGTTGCATGTCCTTGAAAGCCAGCAGCGATGGCTGCGGCAGGTAGCGCGGCTGCCGGGTCAGCAACAGGTCAACGGCCTTGAGCCCGGTCCCGCTGTGGCAGGTGTCGAGATACACCTCCAGCAGAACATTTTTCGGCAGCTGCACGAACAGATCATGCAGCTCATCATCGGTGATGATATGGCGCGGGTCCCACTGGCCCTTCTTTTCCGCCAGGTCGTATGGGCAGAACGCCTCATCCGCCTTGTCGGGCTCATCGCCCCCGGCATCCGCGATCTGCGTGCCGTGGCTGGACAGAGTAAAAACCAGATAATCGACCTTGCCCTCTTGAGCAGCCTGCACCATGGCCGTCAACTTTTTCATGATCGCGGTCTTGGTCGCCTGACGATCGGTAAGAACCGTGATATCCTGCTTGGCAAAACCGAGATAACGCTTCAGCACCGCCGACATCTCTTTAGCGTCGTTGACGCACCCCCGCAATGCGGCATCAGGATAATTCTTGTACTTGTTGATGCCGACGCACAACGCTTTGCGCATTCCCATATTCTTGCCTCCTTATCAAGTTTATCATGAAGCATGACCGTGCTTTAACCCATGGCCGGTAAAAGCGGTCACCACCGTATCGCCGGGTTCATCCGCATTTATGAGCTGCATCGTTCCGGCCACAGCGACAGCGGCGGTGGGTTCGATATAAAAGCCCTGCAACGCCATCTCGCGCCGGTATTTTTCGATCTCTTCTTCGCTGACCACGATCACTCTGCCCCGGGTTTGTCGCACAGCCGCTAAGATCTGGCCCCCGCGGACCGGCTCGGCAATGGCAATGCCCTCTGCCGCCGTGTCCCCGGCCGTCACTGGAACCGGATGGAGCTTGCCCTGGCGAAAAGCCTCATACACGGGCGCGCACCGGGCTGTCTGCACAGCATGGATTCTCGGCATACGGCTGATCAAACCCTGTTCCAGCAATTCGGCAAAGCCGATAAACGCGCCCAGCAGCAGCGTTCCATTGCCCGCCGGCAGAACCACATCGTCCGGCGCCCGGCGCCGCAGCTGCTCCCAGACCTCATAGGCAAAAGTCTTGGTGCCGTGGAGAAAAAACGGATTCCAGCAGTGGCTGGCATAGTAGATCGATTCCGCGGCCTGCCGGGCGGCGTGCCGAGCCGCTTGCGCGGTGGCCTCCCGGTCGCCGCGAATGAGCCGGATTTCAGCGCCGTAAGCGCGGATCTGCTCGATCTTTTGCGCAGAGGTTTTTGCCGGCACGAATATCTCACAGGCCACACCCGCTCTGGCGCAGTACGCGGCGATGGCGCATCCGGCGTTGCCGGATGAATCCTGCACCACCCGCTGCACCGCCAATTCCTTCACCTTGCTGATCAACACCGCAGCGCCCCGGTCCTTGAACGATCCGGTGGAGAACAGCTGCTCCTGCTTGATCCACACCGGATGGCCTCCTAGGCGCACCGGCAGCAGCGGTGTCAACACCTCACCCAAACTGACGATGGATTCATCTTTTTGAATCGGCAGACATTCCCGATAACGCCACAGATCCGGCTTTCGCTCCGCCAGGGCGGCCACATCCAGCCGCGGAGTAAACGCGAGATCCAGCAAAGCCCCGCTCTCCCCGCACCAGCGCGGCGTCTCTGCGTCATACGCCCTGCCGGTGTCGGCTTCCACCAAATGATAGGGTTGCAGTTTGATCATAGGCGCCGTTCACCGCTCGCTGATGATGAAAATCTTGCCGGATAAAAAATCGCTCATCCACAATCGTCCCTTCGCATCCTCTTTGGCCTGGTTGAGGCGATAGACCACATCGCCGTACTGACCCGTCATATAAAAAGAGCTGTTGTCGGTATCAAAGGCGGTATCGCCGAAAGGATAATCGTAGGACAGGATGGTCTCAAACCGGTCCATTTGCGGCGTGTACGCCAGCACCGTCAGCGTCTGTGCCGAGTGCGCCGTGACGATCAGCCGGTCTTTCCAGGCAAAGAGCTGGTCAACGCGGCCCGGCGCCGGCACGGCGACTGCGGCCGCTCCGGCTTTTACGCGCTGCAGCGAATGATCCACATGGTTGATCACCCAGGCCGCCCCGGATTCAACCGCCAGCTTGAGCGGACCCCGGCCCGCAGCCAGGGATTGCACGCTAAAATCTTCCAGATCAACTACGCTGACCGAGTCGGAGAGAAAATTAGCCACATAGAGGTGATTTGCAGCAATGGCCAGGTCCGCCGGACAACGGCCGACAGTTATGCGGGCCAGCACTTTTTTCTCCGCTGGATCGATGATCTGCAGCACCCCTGCCGCACTGTCACGCTCCGCAACCCTGGCGAGATACAAGCGATGCCTGAACGCATCATACTGCAGCAGACGCTGCGTGGTCTCGCGTTCCACCTGATCGCCCAGCCCTATCCGCGTCGGAATGTCGAACAGCCGCACGCCGTCCGGTAGGTTGCCGAGAAACTGCTCCTCTTTGCCCCAGGGATTCTGGGTGAAATGCACCACGCCATTGCGGTCCAGCGTCATCTTTTGCGCCTGGCGCGGAATACGGCGGTCATAAAAAGAAAAATCCCTGCGAACCGTCAGAATGCCGTTGGCCGCATCCCAGATGTAGACCGTGGGCCAATAGGATTGATGCGCTCCATAGGATAGATACACCTCTCCCTCGGCGTTCGCGATCGTTTGAATCGGATACTCTTTGGGCAGGGTAAACTGAGAACGGACGCCCTGATCATCGACCAGGGCCATGCGGTCCTCGTTGTTGAACACGAGAAAGCTTGATCCCTTTTCCCATTCGATCAGATCCATGGGCAGCCAGCCGGTGAGGATTTTTCCGGCCGTCTCAGTGTCCGGTTGCAGCGTCATGAGCGCTGCGCCAAAGGAGCCGTTGACCGCCGTGGCGCCTTTGGGAATGTACAGCAGGCCGTCCCTGGGATTATAAGCGAGGCTGGCCATGTGCGGAAGCAGCCCCTGATGGCTGATGCGCTTGTGCAGCCGGCGCTTTACCAGGTCAACCACCTCCACATCGCCCTGCGGCCAGCTGGCTACGAACAACCGTTGCCGCTGCAGGTCCAGAGCCGTGGCATCGTTGCCAAAGGACGGCAATGGCACCTCGGCCACCGGATTTTTAAAATCCACCACATGCAGACAGGCGGCGTTGTCATAGGGCACATAGACCTCTTCCCGGTTCGGATTGTAGAGGATGCCTGATCCCTCGCGCAACTCGGGCATGGCCACAAGAGTGTTCTTCCCGCTCACCACATCGATGCGCGCGGTCTGCACCACATTGCGGTTGTTTTTTTCAATGATCCGAGAGAGACAATGTCTTTGGCTGTCATAGCCCGCAAGATGCCAGCGCCCTCCTTTTTCCAGAGCCAGAGGTCGTTGCTGTAAAAGCCGGCCGCGGTCGCAATCGAAGAGATATAATACGGACTCGATGCCGTCAACCGCGATCACTTTTCTCAGCCGCGGATCCACGACCACCTTGCGCAGGGGCGGCGGCGGCGTGGCGTTAAGGTTGGCCAGGGACTCTTCGGTTTGCAGCCAGGGCACATAGGTCAGTTTCTTTTTTGTAGACTGGTAAAACGCCAGGTGACGGCTTTCCCGTCCGGCGAGAAAGACGTTGCCGCTGTGCGGATCCACCGCAATGCTCTCATACTGCCGGCTGGTGAGAATCTGCTCGGACCGCCGCTGGTCCGGATGAATGATGAAAAAACACCGCTGGCCGATGAGACAGATCTCGCCGCTGCGCTCGTTCACCGCCATGGCCTCTGCCTTGAGGTACTGCGGAACGCGGCCGGCCAATGGGATGTTTTCCACCAGGTGGGTCCGGCCGTCGATGAGAGAAAGAGAACTGGTCAGCGTCTGCGCCAGGATGACGCGGTGGCGCAGCGTGTCGCAGCGCACCAACAATGGACCGCCGGCGTTGCAGCTAACGCCGGCCTGCGGCAGCAGATCGATGGCGTTCACACGGTAATCGGCCAACAGCGCGGTGGCCGGCAGCCACATAATCATTAAAAACTTTTTGACCGTCATTCGTCGCTCCAGTTTTCCTCATTTTAGTATGGCTGGTTATTCATGATGCAGCCCGTCTGCTCATATCCACTTGATCTGGATGACGCCATAGCAGGATAACCTGGGAACCGTGACAACCACGTGTCCCTTTTCAAAAGACGGAATCAGCGGAAAGGTAGTCTCCTGATCAGGGTGTCGATAGGTCACGCATGCCACGCGTCTGCCCGGCTCGGCCGGAAGCGCCACTTTCAGGTTCGTAACGGTCTGCAACTTCCTTGGTCCTTCCTCGATGTCGAGGCGGACGTTTTTATTGACCAGATGCAGGACCGTTTGCACCCGGCGGTCCTGCTGTTTGCGCCACAGCGTATGGCGCAATCCGCTGGCCTGCATCGGATCCATAAGATGAGGATCTCCGCCCAGTGCTTCGGCCAAGCAATCGGTCAACGGTCCCTTGAGCTGATACCGTTTGAAATGCAGCGCATGATCGAGTTCAGCCAGCCGTTGATAGGTTGCGCTTTTGCTCTCGACTCTGAGTTTCCGAACCGCGCGCAGACCGTCATCAAGATCGATGCCGCGGTGCGGCAGCGCCTGATGCAGATCGTTGAAATGGCGATGGTGTTTTCCCGGCTTGATTCGGCTGTTGAAAACCGCCGCATCCCGCGGCCGGCAGGCCAAGTCCTGCGTCGCGGTTTCGCCGATGGTGATCAGCGTGCCGCCCTGCCCTACATAGCTCTTCAGCGCAGCGATCTGTTCATCCGAGAGATAAACCACGTTGGGTAAAATGATCGCCTGATAGCGGGAGAGCTGACCGGGATCCAGACAGCCCTCGTGGATATGATCAAAGGG
>DAIQOA010000083.1:15417-18387 GCA_036788095.1 bacterium
GGAAGCAACATGGCACGAACGCCGCAGCTGAACGCATAGCGCAGTTCGAGGTCATAATCCAACAGCACGCCGGGCGCCACCAGCCCGGTCGCATAATCCTCTTCAAACATCTGCCAGTCCGCGCCGTGGCGCCAGCGTCGCACATCCTTGCCGTCCTCGGCGCGGCCGATGGCGCCGTCGATGCGCTGAAAGACGCCCCAGTTAGGCATGAGAAAAAAATCAGGATTGGTCTCTCGGCCCGCATCGCGCATCTCCGCCAGCATATCGCCGATGCTTTGGTTCCAGAACATCTGCGTTTCCGCCCAGCGCAGCCGTCCGATTGGCGTCTGCAGCGCCGGATTGGCCAGACGAAGGGTCTCAAAGTTGGCCGGGGAGGCGACGGATAGAACTTGTTCCGCGACGAATTGCTCCGTTTCGCCGTAAAGCATGCCGCCGCCGGCCGCGTCCACGTTCACTTCATGCAATGAATCGGCTGTGTCAAAATGAATCGGCCATTCGGACTGGGGGTATTTGCTCTCCAGCCAGGGGATAAAGCCGGCGAACGATCGCGCCCACCAGCGCAGATCCCCTTCATGATACAGAGTGATCGTGCCATAGTCTCGCGTTGCAAAGGTCCGGAATAATTCATCCGGAGTATATTTCGCCCGCAGATAATCCTGAAACCGCCGCTCGCAGGCAGCGCAGTAACAATGGATGATGTTGTTGTCGATGAAAGTGCCGTCAAAGCCGATGCGGCCGGCGCTGCGCGCCTCTGCGTTGCAGAGGTTGCGCCAATCCGGATGGTTCGGACAGGGCGCATAACGGATCTGCAGATCGTCCTGATGCCGATCGAGAAAGCATTTGCGCTTGTAATTGTAGTGGAGGTTGCCGGAGGGCTCCCGCTGCATCCACAGGATGGGATCCTGCGGTTTTTCTCCCAACCCTAAAAAGGCGAAATCCTGCCAGCGGTCATACACCTCCCAGACGCCGTAGCGATATACATCGTTCCCTGAGATCGTCTGATTGCAGAGATAGGGCGTGATCCAACGCACGCCCTGCGCCCTAAGGAAATCAAGATATTCTTTCACCTGGGATTCATAGCTGGCATAGGGCATGTTGCGGTAGGGCGTCACCATGCCGCCAAAACCGAAACGGCCGAGATAGCGCAGTTCTGGTCCGGGATGAAACAGCGTGGGCGCGGCTTGGAGAAATTGGCGGCGAAAATCAGGGTCGGTCTCCTGCAAAGGGGTGTAATCGATGACATAGGTGAACGGCAGCCGGCTGGTGGGCGCCGCCGTATAGCCGGCAACGGTTATTGACAGCAAGAGGAAAAAACATTTAAACGCCATGTCAACCTCCCGGCAATGCGGTTAGGGTGTGACGGCGACGGTCAAACGGGACGGGATCAGCCCTTCGGCTGCGCCCATGACCTTGACGACACCGCTTGACCCTGTGGCCTTGAGCGTCATTGCGGCCCGGCCCTGTATCGTCTGGAACGTCCCTGTTTCACCCTGGCCGACTAGAGTGGCCGGTCCTTGTACGGTGACCTGCACCGGCCGGTCTGCTGACGGCGCCACGACGCCATAGGCATCACAGACCTCAGCGGTCACGACCAGTTCCCCGGTGTTCCGCAGCCGAGCTGCAGGAGCGTGCAGATGCAAGGAGACCGGTCGGGGCGCGTGCGAAGAAAGGGTGAACCGGTCCGAAATCAGACCCGGCGAAGCAGCGACCACGGAAAAACGGCCGGGCGTTTTCGTGGTTTGCACGATCACCGCGCACAGACCGTTGTACGCCTTGCGCGAGGCCGCCTGATTGGCCTCATGGCCGGCGATATCGCCGTTGCCCACGCCGATGATCTTTTCCGCGCCCTCCACTGTAAAATGCACCGGATTGCCGGCCTGCGGAACCCGCACCCCGTTCCGGTCCACGATCTCTGCTTTGAGAATCGCCACATCGCGGCCGTCCGCGATCAGCGGCACTATTTGTTTCTCATCAACCAGACCGGCGAGAAGCGGGGAGAGCTTGATCGCGGCCGACTCGGTGGCCGTCGCGACCCGCTGTTCGCAGGCCATGGCGCCATTGCGCATGCCCACTGCGCGCAGCACCCCGGGCTGATAAGGGACCTCCCAGGCCAAGTGCTCCGCCCGTTCCTCGGCCTGTTCCGGCGACGGGGCCTGCCGGCCGGGCGCCCAGGGGGCCGGTTCCGCCGGCCGGCGCTGAAAACCGAATGAACGATCATTCAAAAAAAGCTCGACGCTGTCGCAGTTGCTGTAACACCAGACGTCGATGGGCCGTCCCTCGCTCCCCGGCCAGTTCCAGTGCGGAAAAAGATGGACCATGGGTTTTTCCGTCCACTGGCTGACAAAGTAATAAAAGGCGTCCTTGGGAAAAAGACAGAGATCCAGAGCGCCGTCGCCGCGCGAGATCAGCGGCCAGACGTTGCCTTCCCCCCAGCTGTCCTTGCCGCTCCAGACGCAGCCGCCGGCCATGTAGGCGCGCGCCTTGATGCGGCGCCAATAGCTCTCCATCCGGCTGCACAGCTCGTACATGGTCTCCACCTGTCCGCTGTACAGGTCGAAATAGGAATCCTCCTCGGCCCGGGCGAAGCGCTCGACGCCATAGACGCCGCGGCGGGCGCGGGCGGCGGCGTATTCACTCAACAAGCCTATCTTCCAATGCGGAAAATCGAGATGATCCTGATCAGCACGGCGCCAGTCGTAATTATTGCTCACCACATCCAGCGCTTCGCCGTAACCGTTGCGGTTCACCGGCATGGAGGCGGCGGAGGTGGTCAAGCGAAAGGGATCCAACTCATGAGCCAGAGCAGTGGCCTGCTCGATGATCTTCGTGCCAAAGACCGTGCTCTCCAAGGGCGATTCATTCTCCAACGACCAGAGGATCACGCTCGGATGATTGCGGTCGCGCAGGATCGTCTCCCGCACCAGCGCCAGTTCCACTGCCGGGCTTTCCAGCGTGCGCTCGAGCTCATCC
>DAIQOA010000084.1:0-18216 GCA_036788095.1 bacterium
CCCCGCATATTCTCCGGATTGTCGGGAGAGCAATTGACTGGGTTCGCCGGGGATGACTCGACCGATAAAGGTGATGGGACTTCCGCTAAGCGGCTCACCGCTGTTTTGAGTTCCAGAAACGTTGAGAATATTTTCCACGTTTGACAGCGTGCCCATGGTATAGTTGGCTGTAGCTACTCCGCTGGCGTTGGTGGTCGCCTGCATACTGTTCTGGTTGGCGTCAAAGTGGCCGTTGCCGCTGACTGCGGCGAAGGTGATGGGATGGCCAGGTCTCGGATTGCCATAGGCGTCGCGAACCATCACCTGGATCGGCGCCTGGGCAACCGGCTTTTCGTAAAACGCAAGATCTCCGACAGCCGTGACGCTCGCCGCCGCTGCCGGCAGAGCGGTGGCGATGAATTCCGCGGGCTGCAGATCATAATCCGCGCTGCGGATCACGATCCGTTGATTCATATCTCCGCTGACCAGGCCCAGACGCAGCGTGACCGACGCCTGGCCGGAGGCATCGGTCTGAATCCTCAGCGAGTCCTGGTCGTTCACCTTGCCGCCTCCACTGACCACCTTGGCGATCAGGTTGGCTGAGGGAATGATGTTGTTGAACGGATCCATGACCTTGACGATGAACGGCTTGGCTAAAAGATCGTTGACCACGCCCTCCTGATAATCGCCGCTGACTTCCGTAATGCGGCTTGGCTTGGGCGGTTTGACGGTGAGGCTGGAAAAGACCACAGCCGGAATCTTGAGTTGCTCTGTCACCTCTGCGCGCACCTGGTTCACGCCCTGCTGACTTCCTGCGGTGTAGAACAGACGGGCCAATCCCAGGCTGTCGCTGACCACGGTGACGGTGTCCTTGCCGTTCAGGGTGCCGTTTCCGGTTCCAGGCACCACGCTGAATTTAACGCCGTAGCCTTTGAGGCCGTTGTCGTACTTGTCGCTTAGTTTTACCTCAAGCGCCTGTGGAAAGGTCTCGCCGGCGTACCATGCCTGCTGATCGCCGGAAAGGATTTTCAGCAGATTGGGTTTGTCCGCCAGGGCGCTGGCTCTAAAGATGATCGGCGCCCCGTTCAGAGGCACGTCCACGGTGACGGTCTGATTGTGCACGCCGGCCGTATCGCCGAGGACAAAACGCGCATGGGCTTTTCCGTAGATCGTGGTTGAGTCGATAAACGCGGCGCCGGAGCCGTTCAAGGTTCCATTGCCCTTGGTGATTTTAAACGGAACCGGATATTTGTACACCGGACGATGGTTGCGGTCCAACACCTGCACCACCAATGAATCGTTCAGAGCGGTATGCACCGTGCCGGTTTGATCTTGGCCTTTGATCGCCACGATTTCGATCGGTATGCCCTCTTTATCAGGCACCGCTTCAAAGGACAGGCCGTGATTTCGGGGGAATTCGGCAATTGAGCGATGATCTTGGAACCGGAGGCTGAATATCCCAGCGTCAATCGCGCCGAGGCAATGCCTTCGTTGTTAGAGCTGACGCGGATCGAAGGCTGGCCGGCGAATGATCCGTCCCCCTCGGTGACGACAAAATCCACCGGTATGCCGACGCAGGTGTTGTTGTAGCGGTCCAGCATCCTGACGCTGAACGCAGCATCCATCATCTGACCGACCGTATCGGAGAGAACCCGTTCCGAGACATAGCTCATACTTGAAGGATCCAATGCATCGCCGTAAATAGTGAACAGCTGCGGGGATCCATTGGGCGCCGCCGGCGCCGATGCCCGGACCTGCACCGGACCGGCGGTGGTGGTAAAGGTGGCGAAGGTATAGGCCAGGCCGCCGAGATCGGTGAGGTTGGAGAACCTCTGCGTGGACTCGCCAAAGCCCGAGGGATTGTAGCTCAGGCTGTTGGTCAATAAAATTTTGTCGATGAAAGTGTTGCTCTCGCGGTTTTTAATCGCTAATTCGAAAAAGCCCTGCGGCAGGTAAAAGGTCCGATTGGCATAGGCATACCATTTAAACGTTCCATAGAGATCGGTGAAATTAAATTGCAGCGTGTCGGATCCGTTTACACTCAAGTAACAGGAATTGTGGCTTCCGTCCTGTGGATTGACGCGGAGCCATAAACGGTACTGGCCGGCCTTGACGTTGTAGATCTGAAAGGTCGCCAGGCCCTTTTCACGGTTGACGTCCTCCGGCACATAGATGTATCCCGCATTGGAAGCCTCCACTGCGTTTCCGGCGGTGTAGGGTCCGCTCAGGCTGCCTTTCTCCGCCTCCACCCACAGGTGACCGTTAAAATTATTGGCGAGTGAGTCGGTGCTGAGAAACGCCTGGCCGGAGTTGACCGAGAATTCCACCTGCACATCGTTGACCGGAACGCCGTTGGCATCGACGATGCGCACGGTCAGGGGTTCTGCCAGGCGCTGGGTGATCTGCCCGCGCTGTTGATCGCCGACGAATATTCGCATCGAGTCGGCGGACAATGGCGGAACCTCGAGGCAAAATTTTGTCACTGCGTTGTTCAGGTTACCGCCATACAGCATGATGCCGGAGTAGAGCTGTGGGGCGCTGCCCTGCCGCTTATTTTTGTCGTAAAGCTGGCCGAGATAGGTCTTGTTGAGATAGCAGTCGAACACATTGCCATACAGGCCGCCGGGAAAATAGTGCACGGTGAACGAATCACCGGGCGCCGGTGTTTTGTACGAGGCGGTGCTGGTGAGTTTTTGCAGCTCCGTCGACTGCAGGGAGCCGTTGGTGACTTCATTGAGATAGAGAACGCCATTGCGCAGGCGAAGCAGATAGCCGTTGGCGTTGGCGCCGGCCTGGTCCAGCATCATGGCGATGCCGCCCGCATTCATGCCGTTGGCGTCCGCCAGATACGACCATTCGATGCTGGCTTTCACCAGTTTGGCCGTGCTGTTGTAACGGGCGCTGGTAAAAGTGGCTAGATGATCCCAGGACGCAGAGGCGCTGGTTTTCAACCGCAGATCCTGGTGTACGATATCCAGTTGATAAGTGGACTGGGCTGACCAGTTGGGCAACAGGGCGTCGCTGAAATCGTCGCAATAACGATAGCCCGCGGTGTTCTCTATGAGAACCGGTGAAAAGTAGCGGATGTTGCTTTTTTGGTTCCACTCATCGTAAACCCGCAGGGCGAAATAGTAGGTGAGTCCCGCCACCAGACGATCGACCATGTAGGACTCGGTGGCGCCGGATGATGAAGGGCGGTTCAGAGGAACCAGTTTGCCCTGGAGGAAATTTTTCTCGGTAAGCTGGAAAGTGGCGTAGCGCAATTCGTAGAGGTTGGCGCGTCCGCTGCTGCCGTCGTCGCCGGATGCCGTCCATTGCAGAGCCGCGGTCTGGGCGTTCTCAGGCCGGATCAGCAGATTGCCCGGATTGCCGGGCGCGGTTGCATCATTGCCGACCAGGCCGCTGATCAGGTTGGCGTACTCGGAGGCCATTTTCGCATAGCCGGATTCGTTGGGATGGCGATCGTCCGCATAGTCGCTGGTGGACAACAAGCGATGCATGTCGACCACGGTCATTCTGGCAAAGGGGGGATTTTCAAAGAACATGCGTTCGATCTCTGCGTTGAGCAGATCTACGTTGGCGTTGAGCACGCTGCCGTCGAGACGGGGGATGATTTTACACACCAGCACGCGCTCCAAAAACGCTCCCTTGGTGCCATCGGAAAATTGCGTCAGGTATTTTAGCAACTGGGCAAGCCGGCCGGCGGCGGTGGGCTCATAGGTGACGCCGCGGTTGTTGGAATAGGGCGCAATAGTTTGGGACAGATTGTTGGTGCCGAGGTGGAGGATGACGATGTTGGGTTCATAGGCCATCAGCGATGGGGTGATATCCTTAGAGCCGCCGGCCATAAAGTCTTCGATTTTAGCGCCGGACAGATAATGGCCTTCGTAGGGAACGCCGTCCGGACCGACGAGATCAAAAGAGATGTTGGCGCCGGTCAATTTGGCGGCCAGATCGTCGCGAAAACCAAAACCGTTGCTGCTGCCCACACCAGCGGTGATCGAGTTGCCCACCGGCATGATCTTCCATAGCTTGGCCGCATCCGCCGATTGGTTCAGAGCAAACAGGGTCACCGCCCCCACACAGATTAATCTGAAAAGCTTCAAGGAATCTCCTCCGCTTTGCTGGCTGAATGAAAGGGTAATCACGGAATGTCCAGATAAAACAATGCTGATACTCTGATGCAAAAACTGTACCCCCATCCAGAACTTTTGCCGGATCGGAAAAAAAGTCGCTGACCAAGCCCTTGCCCCAGCTGTTTGAAATTTAACGGGATAATTCGCAGGGAGTTACTGCGGTGGCGGCCATGGCCGCGCCCGGCGGAAGAGGAACTCTTGATTGGTCTGGAATGTATCAGAATTGAACAGCGCTGCATCAACCGTGCACAGAGCGTGCAGACCGGCGCCGGGGAATTCGGCTACAGCAGATAGATGAACTTGATAGTGAGTTTGGGACCGCTGAGATCATCGGTGAGTCCGATGTTGCGGTCCATGAGCAGGTAGAGGTATTGATATTCGAACGCCAGGCTGGTGCGGGTGAACGGTGTATACTCGACGCCGGCGCCGAGGTTGATGCTCAGCCCATCGCGCTGCAGCGTGCCGCTGCTTGGTTTGCCCATGACAGCGGCAAAGCCATAGGTCGCATATGGCCGCAGCCGTGTCTGGTTGAGCAGACTGTTTTTGACGTCACAGGACAGATGCCACAGGGTGACGACGTTATCCTCCGGCTTCCGGGTCTGTTGCCACTTCCAAACGGAAATTTGCAGACTAAAGCTCTGCCACTCGGGCGACTGCGCCACCAGGCCGTAGGAAATGCCGCTGCCCGGGATCGCGCGGAACGGTCTGCTCGGTTCGTGGTCCAGAGAACTGGGTTTCCAGATGGCGGCCTGCACGCCCAGGCCGCCACGGGCTGAGGCGGAAGAGCCGCTGAGCAGCAGGAGGATAAGGAAAAGGCGGACGGGCCGCTTATTTTGCCACGCTGGGTGCATTGTCTATCGTGTTGGGTTGAAAACCGATCGCACGTCCCTGTTGCGAAGGTTCGTTGTAGACTTTGATCTCCCCGAACTGGGCTTCATACTTGCCGATGTTTTCCTTCAACGCATTGAGCAGGGATTTGGCGTGCTGTGGCGTCATGATGACCCGGGCGTAGACGCGCGCTTTGGGAACACCCGGCACCATGCGGGTGAAATCGATGACAAACTCTGCCGGAGAATGGGTGATGAGCGCCAGATTGGAGTAGATGCCCTCAGCCTCTTTTTCCCCCAGTTCCACGTTGAGCTGCTGGGGCGGGAGATTGTTTTGCATACGTTTGTTCTCCTGACATTGATGGAAGAAGGATCCTGCGGCCGACTGGTCGAGCCTGTTTGCGTTTCAGGACGGCTTGGCCGGCCAAGGAGCGGTAATTACTAATGTAATGATTTTCATTCAAAAAGCCAATAGTTTTGCATTGCATGCCAGATAAATAAGTGTTACATTTCTTCGACAGAGTTGCAGGTGTATTGGGATCCATTTTCGGGGCTCGGCTCATGGCGGCACAAAAAAAACGGCTGTTTCTGATCGATGGCTCGGCTCTGGCCTACCGCGCCTATTTCGCCTTTATTCGCAATCCGCTGGTGAACTCGCGGGGGGAGAATGTCAGCACGGTTTTCGGCTTTGCCCGCACTCTTTTGCATATTCTCGATGAGGAAAAGCCGGAGTATGTGGCGGTGATCTTTGATACGCCGGAGCCCACCTTTCGTCATCGTCTGTTCAGCGAATACAAGGCCACCCGGACCGAGATGCCCGAGGACATGCAGCAGACGCTGCCGCGCATTCGCGAGATGTTGCAGGCGTTGAACGTTCCGTTGCTGGCCATGGGCGGATTCGAAGCGGATGATATTATGGGCACGCTGGCGCGCCAGGCGGAAGGGGAGCGGGTGCAGACCGTTCTGGTTACCGGCGACAAGGATATGATGCAATTGGTGAACGACCACACCGTGGTTTATCATCCCAAGGCCGGCGGCGAAGGCGTCGAATGGATGGATGCCGCCGCGGTCGTGAAAAAAATGGGCGTTCGGCCGTCTCAGGTCATCGATTATCTGGCGCTGGCCGGCGACAGCTCGGACAATATCCCCGGCGTGCCGGGCATCGGACCGGTGACCGCGCTCGACCTGTTGAGCAAGTATCATGATTTGGAGTCCATCCTAAAGCACGCGGATCAGATCCCGCAGAAACGGGCGCGCACCGCCCTGCTGGCCGGCGCCGATTCGGCCCGTTTGTCGCAGCAGCTGGCCACCATACACTGCGATGTGCCGCTCTCTTGCACGATTCAAGACCTGCAGACCGCTGCCGTGGATTCCGATCAAGCGGCGCTTTTTTTCAAAGAGATGGAGATCCCTTCGCTGATCGATCGCTTCAAGACACGAAAACCCTCGCTGCAGCGGCGCTATGTGCTGCTCTCCAGCCAAACCGAGTTCGATCAATTTATCGAGGCGTTGCGGCAGCAATCTTATTTCAGTTTTGATACCGAGACCACCAGCGAGGATCCCCTGCTGGCGGAACTGGTCGGACTGTCGTTCTCCTGGCAGGAGGGCTCGGCCTACTATGTGCCGGTCAAGGGGCCCAGTGATCTGGCCGAGCGCTCGAATCCCCTGGACCTGGCCTACGTGCTGGCTGCGCTCAAGCCCATTCTGATGGATCCCAAGATCAAAAAATGCGGTCACAACGCCAAGTACGACATGCTGGTGCTGGAGCAGGCCGGAATTACCGTGGCCAATCTGGTCTGCGACACCATGGTGGCCAGTTATCTCATCAATCCCTCCAGCCATCAACATAATCTTGACGCGGTCACGCTGGAATATCTGGACGAAAAAAAGATCGCCACCAAAGAGCTCATCGGCAGCGGTAAAAACCAGCGCACCATGGATCAGGTGCCATTGAACCTGGTCTCCGAATACGCCTGCGAGGACGCGGACATGACCTGGCGGCTGGCCAATCGGTTTATGCCCAAACTGCATGAGATGGATCTGCACGAGCTGTTCGAAAAAGTCGAGATGCCGCTGGTCCATGTGCTGATGCATCTCGAGCAGGCCGGTGTGGCGCTGGACGTCAAGTATCTGGCCGCCATGTCCGTCGAATTGGAGACCGAGCTGGCCGCCCTCGAGTCAAGGATCTACAAGCTGGCTGAGACTAAATTCAACATTAATTCACCGAAACAGCTGGCGGTGGTGCTTTTTGATCAGCTCAAGCTGCCCACCAGCCGGCGCACCAAGACCGGCTACTCCACCGACGTGTCGGTCCTGGAGGAACTGGCCAAGGACCATCCGTTGCCGGCCGCTCTGCTGGACTACCGGCAGCTTGCCAAACTCAAGTCGACCTATGTGGACGCGTTGCCGCGGCTGATCAATCCACGCACCGGCCGGCTGCACACTTCCTTCAACCAGACCGTGGCGGCGACAGGCAGGCTCTCTTCCAGTGAACCCAATCTGCAGAACATACCGGTGCGCACCGAAGTCGGCCGGCGCATCCGCCGGGCGTTTATCACCGCGGATCACGATCATGTGCTGCTGGACGCGGATTACTCGCAGATCGAATTGCGCATCATGGCGCATCTGTCCGGCGACGAAACTCTGCGCCGTTCTTTTCTGCAGGGCGAAGACGTGCACACGCGCACCGCTTCGCTCATCTTCAAGGTCGAGCCGGAGGCTGTGACCGTGGACATGCGCCGCAAGGCCAAGGAGGTCAATTTCGGCATCATGTACGGCATGGGGGTATATGGCCTGGCGCAGCGGCTCGCCATTTCGAATGCAGAGGCGGAAAATTTTATTCAGGCCTATTTTCTCCATTACCCGGCCGTTCAGGCGTACATGACCGAAACGGTTCACCAGGCTCGCGCCGACGGTTATGTGACCACGCTGCTGAACCGGCGTCGATACCTGCCCGAGATTCATCACGAAAACCGGCGCATGCGCGAATTCGCCGAACGCACGGCCATTAACACGCCGATTCAGGGCAGCGCGGCGGATCTGATCAAGGTGGCGATGATCCGCATCGACCGGCTGCTGCAGAAAGGATTCCGCACGCGGATGATTCTCCAGGTGCATGATGAACTGATCTTTGAGGCGCCCCGCGATGAACTGGCGGAGGTGCAGGAATTGGTCCGCCGCGAGATGGAACAGGCGATGACGCTGGAAACGCCGATCAAAGTGGAACTGGGCGTCGGCGACAATTGGCTGGAGGCGCATTAGAGAGCGTTATGGGACCCGAGGAGCGAGCATCCCTTGAAAGCCGGATCCGCGGCCTGGAGGCGCGCGTCACCCGTCTTGCCAGTTTGATGGAGGTCAGCGCTCTCATCAACTCGACGCTGGATCTGGAAGAGGTGCTGGGCCATGTGATGGAAAAGGCGCAGAGCGTCATGCATGCGGAAGCCAGCTCGGTCATGCTGATCAACCCAGAGACCGATCGTCTCGAATGCAAGCTGGCGCTGGGGGAGGTAGGCGATCAGGTGGCGCAGGTGCTGCATCTGGAAAAAGGACAGGGTGTGGCCGGCTGGGTATGGGCCCAGGATCAGCCATTGCTGGTGCCGGATGTCGCCCATGACCCCCGTTTTTTTCGTCAGATCGACCAGCAATCGGGATTTCGCACCCGTTCCATACTGGCGGCGCCGCTGCGGGTCAAGGAACGGATTATCGGCGTTGCAGAAGTGATCAACCGTACCGATGGGGAACAGTTCGACGATCTTGACCAAGAGTTGTTCATCGCTTTTTGCCGTCATGTGGCCCTGGCCATCGAAAACGCCCGCATGCACCAGATGGCTCTGCAGCAGAGCCGGATGCAGCAACAGCTTGATTCTGCTAAAATTATTCAGCAGAGCTTCATGCCGCAGGTTCTGCCGGGCGGCCCCGACAGCCATTTTGAGCTTGCGGCACGAAACTTGCAAGCTACAGCAGTCGGGGGAGATTTTTACGATGCTATGGAGCTGGACGGCGGCAGGGTGGGGCTGCTGATCGGAGATGTATCCGGCAAAGGAGTTCCTGCGGCGCTGTATATGGCCCGGTTGATGAGCGATGTGCGGTTTCTGGCACAGAGATGCCAGGATCCCGGCGATCTGCTGCGCGATCTCAACGAAGGCCTGTGCGAGCGCAGCCGCAACGGTCTGTTTGTCACCATGCAGGTTCTGATCATCGATGTGGAACACGGCACAGCCTCTTTGGCCAATGCCGGGCATTTGCCGGTTCTGCACTGCTCGCCGTCTCGTGGACAGAAGCACTGGCTGAACAATTCGCTGGGCATACCTCTGGGCATCCTCAAAGGGCAACCGTATGACACGCTGCAGATGCGCCTCGTTCCGGGCGATTTTCTGTTGTTATATACGGATGGCATTGTGGAAGCCCGGGATGCGGCGGGCCGATCCTTCGGCATGCCGGATATAGACGGGACGCTCGCAGGCAGGGGAGGGGCATCCACCCTGCTGGAAACGACAATCAATCAGGTCATGGAACACGTTCAGCATGTCTCTCAACACGATGATATCACGGCTCTGGTCTTTCATTGGAAAGGTTCTGGGCAGGAAAAACGTGCAGGCAAAGACGATTGAACTCCATTTGACCAGCAACCCGGAGATGTTACGCGTGCTGCGCGCCGCGGTGCAGCAGATGTGTGGCCTGGCCGGTTTTGCCAAAGTGGACTGCAGCAAAATCACCCTGGCGGTGGATGAAGCATGCACCAACGTGATCAAGCATGCGTATAAAAACCGCGCCGGACAGCCGATCATCGTTCTCATCAAGATCGGCGAAACCCATCTGGAGGTGACCGTTGAGGATTATGGAGAACCGGCGAACATCGAATCGATCAAACCGCGGCCGTTGGAGGAGATCCGTCCGGGCGGCCTGGGGGTGTACATCATCCGCAGCGTCATGGATGAGGTCACCTACACTCCTTTGCCGGACATCGGCAATCGTTTGGTGATGACCAAGGTTTTACCGAGGGAGAAGAAGGCGTGAACTTGGATGTCAAGATCACGGAAAAGGATGACGTCACGTTTGTTCATATCGGTGGAGAAATCGATTTGTATTCTTCACCGCAGGTGCGCACCCTGTTGATGAAACAGACCGAGCAGCGCAAGCCGCTCCTCATCGTCCATTTATCCGACGTGACCTATATCGACAGCTCCGGCGTGGCGACCTTCATCGAGACCCTGCAGCAGATCAACCGGTACGGCGGGCGGATGGTGCTGGTGGGAATGGGGGATGAGGTGCGTGAGGTCTTCCGCCTGACCCGATTGGACAAAGTGTTCGAAATCCATCATCAGCTGAACGCGGCAGATCTGCAGGTCGGCGCTTGAGGCCATGGGCCGAGATAGCGGGGGGCGTTGGACGCAAGACTTTTGCCTTGGTCGGCGGACTGGGCCGTATGGGGCGATTCACCCTGGAGGCGTTGCGCAGCATGCTGGTCGATCCCTGGCAGGGGCACGCCATCCGCTGGGGCGCTGCCTTTGAACAGATGGTCTTGATCGGCGTAGCCTCGTTGCCCATTGTGGTCACCATCTCTTTCATCGTCGGCTTGATCATCGCCATGCAGTCCGCCTATCAGTTGCAGCGATTCGGCGCCGTGATTTTTGTGGCGGATCTGGTGGGCGTATCGGTGACCCGTGAGTTGGCGCCACTGATGACCGCCATCCTGGTCACCGGCCGCAGCGGTTCTGCCATTGCGGCGGAGATCGGCTCCATGAAAGTGGCGGAGGAGCTGGATGCGCTGAGCGCCATGGCGCTGCATCCGATCCGATTCCTCGTGGCGCCGCGGATGTTGGCCATGATGATCGTTCTGCCCTGTTTGACGGTGATCGCCGATCTGTTCGGCATTCTCGGCGGCATGGTGCTGGGCGTCGCCAGTCTCGATATTTCCTGGATCGCCTATTTCAACGAAACCGCGGATGCGCTGATGTTGAAGGATTTTCTCAGCGGCTTGATCAAAAGCTTTTTCTTCGCCGTCATCATCGCCCTGGTCGGCGCGTTTGAAGGATTTCATGTCGCCGGCGGCGCCGAGGGGGTGGGCAAGGCCACCACAACGGCGGTGGTGCGCTCCATCTTTTTGATCATTCTGGCGGACATGATGTTCACCGCGCTGTTTTATTCAACGTTTTAAATCCGCCCACAGAACTGATACCCGTTTATGATCAGCGTACACTAACAACCTTGGCCATCCGGACCATGTCTCAGAATCCCATTATTCAAATCATCGATCTGCGCACGCGCTACGGCGGCAAGGAGATCCTCAAAGGCATTACGCTCGATCTCTATGCCAACGAGACCTTTGTCATTTTGGGCCGTTCGGGCTGCGGCAAAAGCACGCTGTTGCGCCATCTGGTGGGGCTGGAGACGCCCACCGCCGGCCGCATCCTGATCAAGGGGGTGGATATGGCCGGCGCGGCTGAGCCGGAACGAAACCGCGTGCTGCGCAAGGTGGGCATGCTGTTTCAGGGCGCCGCGCTGTTCAATTCGATGACTGTGGCGGAGAACGTCGGGCTGCCCTTGCAAGAGCATACGCCCCTCGAGCCTTCCACGGTAAAAATCATGACCAGACTCAAGCTGGATCTCGTCGGCCTGTCCGGCTATGAGGATTTCATGCCGGCCCAACTTTCCGGCGGCATGAAAAAGCGGGCGGCCCTGGCCCGCGCCCTGGCCATGGATCCGGACATCCTGTTCTGCGATGAACCCTCCGCCGGCCTGGATCCGATCGTTGCCGCAGGCATCGATCATCTGATTCTAAAATTGCACAAGGCCTTCAAAATGACCATCGTGGTGGTCACCCATGAACTGGCCTCCGTGTTTCTGATCGCTGACCGCGTCGCGCTGCTGCATGAGGGCAGTGTGGTTTTCTGCGGCACTCTAGAGGAACTGAAGAGCAGCACCCATCCCTATGTTCGCCAGTTTTTGGAGCGCAGGCCGGATGAGCAGGTTCCGGACAGTGAGAGCTATCTGAAAAGTCTGCTGGGATAAAAGGGGGGATAACCGGCCCTTCGCATGGAAGCCGGCCGGTGAAACGCACAATATCATGCAAAGGATGGTTATGGATTATCGGCCCAGTGAGATCAAAGCAGGCATTTTTATCCTGGTCAGTCTGGTGGTTTTGGCTCTGTTTTTTGTCGTCATCCTCGGTCTGACCCATTGGGAGAATACGATCACCTATCGGACCAGTTTCAGCTATGTGGGCGGCATCGAGGAAGGCTCCCTGGTGCGGCTGGCCGGCATGGAGGTGGGGCGGGTGGCGGGATTCTCTCATCCCTCGGACGGCGGCTCCGGCATTCAGGTGCTGCTGGAGGTGAACGAGTCCACGCCCATCCGCGCCAACAGCGAAGCATTTCTCAGCACCATCGGGTTGATGGGCTCCTATTATGTCGAAATCACTCCGGGTACGCCTGAGGCGTCCCGGCTTCGTTCCGGCGCTTTGATCCCCAGCAGAGAGGTGACCGGCTTGGCCCAGATGTCCGGTCCCATGACCGATATGACCAGTCAGGCCACGGTGCTGCTGAAGCGGCTGAATGAACTGCTAAACGATGACAACCGGCGCAATTTGAGCGAAATGCTGACGACCTTGAACCGAGTCACCGCCGACAACGCAGGTCATCTGGAGCTTTTAATAGAAAACGTCAATCGTCTGACGCTGAATTTAAACCGGACCGCCCTGCAGGTGAACGCCCTGCTCGCCGCCAATGACAGCTCTTTGCAGCAGACCATGCAGCAGGTGCAGGTCCTGTTGGGCGAGAGCCAGACGATGGTGGCGCGAATGAATCAGACGCTGCAAACCGTGAACGGCTCGATGGTGGATCATCGCCAGGAATTGGCGCAGATCCTGGATCACTCCGCCCGGTTGACGCGCAATCTTCAAGAGTTCAGCCAGACCATCAAGGAGCAGCCGTGGAATCTGGTGCGTAAGAGCTATGCACCGGAACGAAAGCTGCCCTGACGGATGGCGCGAAACGAATAAAGGATGGACCATGAACAAAATCGGTTGGCTGTGTGCCGCGCTGGCGCTGGTCGCTTGCGGGCATGTGCCGCAAACCCGCTATTATCTGATCGCGGTGCCGGATCCACAGCCCGGCGCCCTGAAAAAAGAACTGGTGCTCCGGCTCGCCTCGGTGAGCGCGGATGCGGTGCATAGCCAGGATCGGCTGATCTTTCGCACCTCAGGCTATGAGGTGCGGTTCGACCCGTATCGACGTTGGGCGTTGGCGCCGGCGGAGATGATCCAGCAGAGTGCGCTGGATTTTCTTGCCAAGGCCGGCGCCTTTAAGAGGGTGACCGCATCGCTGCCGGATGCGCAGGAACGGTTCTGGTCTCTGGCCCTGGCGGTGCGGGCTTTTGAAGAGATCGTCACCCCGGAACGGCGCCTGGCACGGGTCGCTCTGCAGGCGCGGGTCAGCGAGGGGATGCGCGACCTGCCGATCTGGGAGGGGACGTTGACCGCTGAGGAAACGATCCAGGGCGCGGACGCAGATGCCATCATCCGCGCCTTGAGCCTGGCCACGGAAAAAACGCTGCAGCAGTTGATCGGGCAGTTGGAGAAACAGTAATCATATCATTTCGCTCCGGCCATCCGCGTCCCTGCAAAGTCGACCTGGGCAGAGGAACACCAAGCGATAAGAGATAATAAAAAAGCCGCTCTCCGAGAGCGGCTTTTTTATTAGTGGATACGTCCCGTTCTGGATCGTTCCAGGGGACTAGAGGCGATGACTTACTTTACCGACAGCGAGCTCATCATTTTTTCAAACGCCGGCAGATAGCTGGCCCGCATCGGCGTGTAATAGTTCATGATGCAACGGTACCATTTGTCGTTTTTCACGATAAAGTACACGCGGCTGGAGATGTCCTTGGCCATGCTGTAGTTCAGGTAGGGAACCTTCATACCGCTGATGGTCGCCTCGCCGCGGGAGGTGGATTTGAAAAACTTTGCGTTCTGTTCCAGCACTTTGTCCTGGCTCAAACCTTTGGCCGGAATAATATCGATGCGGATGCCGCTGTCCTTGCGATAGCCGGTGAGATCGAGGGTGAATTCGGACGGCGCTTTGGGTTGCGGGGTATTGGCTTCGAAATTAGCCGGGCGCATGATTTTGATCAGCTGGTTCTCAAAGAGCTCCATCTCCGCCTCCGGGATGCTCGGATCAGCGTCCTTGATTTTGGCGCTGGGCAGAGTCAGGGAAGCGATGGCGGAATCCAGAGCGGCTTTGCAGTCCGCGAAGGACTGGTTAAAGCCCTCGTAGCGCACGGTAAAGACCATGGAATCTCGCACCGCGGTGGTTTGCACGCCCTGAATCTTGTTTTTGGCGTCCAGCACCCCGGAAAAAGCCAGCTGCGAGGCCGGCAGACTGGCCAGGGTTTTGGCTTCAGCCGCTGCGACGTCGAATCCCATATTGGTGAGATCCATCTTGAGACTGTCGACGGATTGCTGCAGCGTCGGCATGGGCAGCACCTTTTGCATATTGACGATGATGCGGCTGCCGTCCTTGCCTTCCACCGCATACTGGGTGAATTTGTTAACGACATCCATGGAGGAATAATAGGCGATCTTGTGGCCTTCCTGCTCCAAATGCCATCCGGCCGGATGGGTGAAGGACATCTTGAGCAAGGGGTCGGAAAATTTTTCCCAGCCGCTGATCTTGACGCTTTCCGTTTTTTTACCGCAGCCCGACACGATCAAAAAGAGTCCCAATAACAGGAGGAGGCTTTTTTTCATGGTCGTCCCTTTCTTGGAGTTCGTTCCATACACCGTTAATTCGACATTTCTATGATATCGAGTCCTTTTTGCGCGTCTTTATTGTTCGGCTCCAGTTTTTGCACGCGCAGGAAAGCCCGCTTGGCATCCTCTTTACGGTTGACCGCATAGTAGGTCTGCGCCAGAAAGAGCCACATCTCGGCATCATTGGGATCCAACTCGGTGTATTTCTCCAGCGGGGTGACGGCTTTGGCATAGGCTTTATCCTGGAGATACGCGATGGCGATGTAACGATGGGCTCGTTTGAGTTCGTTTTTGTACTTGTCTTTTTCCGGTTCAGCGACTTTGGCCACGGTTTCGAATTCCGTGCGCGCGGCTTTCACCGAATCCATCTGGGTCAGCACCACAGCCATATAATAGTGGCCCTGCACATAGTTTGGTCGCATCTGCAGCGCCTTGGACAGGGCGGCGTGGGCCTGGGCAAACTCTTTCAACTGCTGCTTGCAGAGAGCGTAATTGATGTAGGCGGTGACGTAGGTGGAGTCGCTGGCGATCTTTTTCTCAAACATCTCCGCCGCTTTTTCCCAGTTTTTCATCCGCATGTACGAATTCGCCATTTCGGAATAGATGTCGGACTGGTTCGGATCCAGGGCCAACGCCTTTTGCCAATAGACCGTAGTCATGCTGTCGTTTTTGAGATAGCGATAGTTGTGGCCGATGCGTTTGAGGTCTTCGACCGCTAATGTGTCCACGCGCGCAACCTGATCATAATAGGAGTTGCTCTCATCGTGTTTGCGCAAAAAGTACAGAGACCGGGCGGCTGCCAGCAGGGCTTTCGGCGCCTTGGGTTCCATCTCGAGAACGTGTTTGGCGGCGGTGAGGGCGCTTTCGTGCTGCCGGCTGTTGGACAGCGCCTCCACCTCCATCAGATACACGTCCTTATCGTCGGGATGGTTTTTCAGATACATCTCCAGCGCTTTGGCGGACGGCGCCCACTGTTTGGCGAGAAAATAGAGGCGGCCGAGTTCCAGCGCCGCGTTCTCATTGTCCGGCTGCATGCGCAGGATGCTTTGATACATTTTTCCCGCTTCGCTATATTGTCGGTCCTGGAGAAAGATGTTGGCCATTTTATATCGCAGGTCGATCTGGGTGGAGTCCAGCTCCAGCGATTTCTGGTACTGCATCATGCCCATGGCCTGGGTGCCCATCTTGACATAGGCGTCGCCCAGTCCTTCGTAGAGTCTGGGATTGTTGGCGTCCTGCTCTTTGGCCTGGGAGAACGCCACCACCGCTTGATTGGTGGAGTCGTTCGCCAGATGGACCAGGCCCAACTGCACCAGGAGGCTGACGTTGTTTTTGGTTTCCTTGAGGCCTTTGCTCAGCACGCTGTAGGCCTCCTGCGGTCTTTTCATCTCAGAGAGCGCTTGGGCGGAGAGCATGTAGCCGTCTGGATTTTTTGCATTCAGCGTCATGAGATCCTTGGCGACCGTATAGGCGGAATCCGGATTCTGCACAGCCAGCAGGGTCTTGCTGAGCCAGCTTAGTGCAGCGTCGTCTTTGGCGTTTGCCTCAGCGGCTTTGCGGAATAGGGCCAGCGCCTCCTTGGTATGACCTTTCAGCAAGAGGTCCTTGCCTTTGGTGATCCTGTCCTGAGCGAACAAGGGGAGGCATCCCACTGCAAGGATCAGCAGGATCGCAATCATTCTTTTCATGAGTCAGACACTCCTAATTAATCTGTACGAAACGAATAGGCATGGTTCCCGGAACCAATCCATAGTTCTGGACTATTTTTTGGCCCGGTGCGCTGGCGATGAATGCGGCAAACCCGGCCGCCAGCCTCGATTGAGCATTGAAAGTGGCGTACAGTGAATAGTGCAGAGCGTAATTGCCGGTGTAGATGTAATATTGAAAGGGGCGGTAATTTTTCACTCTTCCGGAAGAGTCGGTTGCCGCCAATCCCAGGGTGCGCACCGGTCCGTTGAGGGAATCGGGAAGCGTTTTGCCCAGGGGCGTGGCTCTGTAGCCGGCCACGGAAGCGATGCCCAGTGCGAGCGGCCGTTGAGCCACCGTGTTCAGCACATCCGCCTGATCGGCGGAAAAGGTGGTGACGGCCAGCGGATTTTCCAGTTTAAAGAAACGGCGCGACAGCAAATCATACACGCCCGAGTTCCGGTCCGTCAGCACCAGATCGATTGGGCCGGTGAGGCCGGATTCGGGCAGTTGTTCCCATCGGGTGATCCGGCCGGTGATCAACTCCTCACAAGTCTGCAGGGAGATGCTCTGCAGGCCGTTCTTTTGATGAACGAGGCAGGACAGAGCATCCTCCGCAAACCGCATTTCCGTTATTTCCAGATTCGCCTCTTTGATCACTCGCTGCTCTTCCGCATTGAACCGGCGGTCGGCGATCACCATGCGCACGCTGTCGTTGATCAGAAAGACCATGGCCTTGCGCGTGTTGACGCCCTGCACCGTCAGGTGGGCTTGCGGATAGAGCCGCTGGAAGCTGTCCGCCTCTTCCTGCACCAGGCTCAGGTGCGCCTCGGAGGCGTAGATGAGCAGATCTCCGCTCGTCGGTGTTTCACTGGGAGCGGATTTTTTCGGTCCACATCCGGCTGCGGTCAGCAGCGCGATGGATAACCAGAGCAGGTTAGTCCTGATCGTCATCGGTGAACCTCCTCCATTTCGAAGGTCTGGGCTTGAAGCGCGTCACCAGAAAGCGATAGAGCCCCATCAGCAGGAGCACGACGCCGAAGGTGTTTTTCACTGCCGGCAGCGTATCAAAGGCGATCAAGCCGGTGAGCAGCAGCCCACCGGCTATAAAGCTGATGGCTGCAACGCCATAGGCGAAGATTTTTGCAGCATCCGGCGAATCCATACACGCACTAGTTCAATTTAAAATTAAAGTTCATGGAAATCCATACCGACACAGGGCCGGTTTTCATCAGCGCCGGAGTAAATATCCACTGTTTGGCGGCGTCGATAGCGGGTTGGTTAAAGATCTCGGAGGAGGACTTTAAAATGACCACGTCCTTCACTTTGCCCTCTTTATCCACCCACATTTTCACCCAGACGGTGCCCTCGAGACCGGCTTTGCGGGCCAGCTCCGGATAGGTGGGTTCGATCTTCTTCACCACCACCGGTTCTTTTTCAAAAGGAACAAAATCCGGCGGTGGGGCTTCGTCTTCGTCGATGTTTTCAACGTTGATATCCTGCTCAATCACCGCGGAGCCGCCTTCGCCCGTTCCCTCGCCGACCGGGCCGGTAACCTGGCTCATTTCGGTCTGGGAGGCGTAGGACTGTTCCGGGCTCACCTCGGCATCCGGCACGGGAACCGGAATACCGACACTCGGTCTGGCCGTTGGACTGGCCACCGAGACCGAGGGCGCCACGGCAGCCGCACTGCCTTGAATGGAGGGCGGCGGTCCCAATTCGGTGTATTTAAGTCGTACCGTTCGCATCGGCGGCGCCTCTTCCTTGGCCAGGTAGACTGTTGCCCAGTAGCCACCAAGTAAGATCAGATGAATCACGGTTGCGATCGCCAACGCCCAAT
>DAIQOA010000085.1:0-18197 GCA_036788095.1 bacterium
TTACAGACTGTCCAAAATTGAAAAAGTTCTTGACTTTTACCAGAGTAACTTCGTGGTAGAATAAAGTTTTGATGTCTAAACGATGTAGAATATTATAAAAATAAATATTAAAACTTCTTCTTTTGATTTTATGAATAATGCAGGTTAGAGCGCTAATCAAAATGTGAGTAATAGTTTAAAAATTTTCTTGATTAATCTCTCCCAAACTGTTAGCTTGTATAAATTGTTATTCAGGGCGCCCTTTCGTTTCTCAACGTGAATTGCATTGGATACAGGCAAGGAGATCATAGGATGGCCAAGGTCAAGACAGGGGCTTTTCAACCGTTGCCGGTGGTGCCGATCGTGCTGGTCGGCGCCCTGACAGACGGCAAGCCCAATTATACAACCGTCGGCTTTGTCACTGGCGTGAACGTCGACCCGGCGATGGTCTGTGTCAGCTTGAACAAGAATCACCACACGGCGAAAGGTCTTATGGCCAACAGCAGCTTTAGCATCAACATCCCATCGGTTGATCATGTGGTGCAAACGGATTATTGCGGACTGGTCAGCGGCAGAGAGGTCGACAAATCCGAGGTGTTCACTACATTTTATGGAGAGTTAAAAACAGCGCCCATGATCCAAGAGTTCCCGATCACCTGCGAATGCCGGTACAGCGGACAGCATATCGAATTTTCCATGGATACCGTCTATTTCGGTGAGGTCGTTCAGGTGTATCTCGATGAAGAGATGCTGGGAGCAAACAGGACTTTGGACATCCTTAAAGCGCGGCCAATCTATTTCTCCGCTTTTGATCAGCGCTATCGCGCTCTGGGCGAAGAACTGGGACTTGCCTGGAACATTGGCAGGCGTTATACGCTCAAATCAGCCCCCGGAAAACCGGTGTCTTGATGGCCGGATCGGGCAAAGATGTAAAAGCGCTCAGGTCAGCCGGGTTGCTGAAGGGGTTTTAGTTTTTATTCTATTCATCGTTCTCCGGGCTCACTTAATCCGCACTTTAAACGCACCTGATAACTCTGTTTTCATTCTTAGGAGGAGAGTCAGATATGCCCCAACTGGCAAAAGGCGGCAAGCATGTGTTCGGCTGGTCCAGGGTTCGCGCCACCGGGCGCATCGTTGTCCCTCCTGAAGCGTTGGCAGAATACCATATGGCTGAAACGGAGCTCCTGCTTCTCCTCCCCGGCAGCCGTACATCTGGAGGATTCGTTTTAGGCCGTTATAACAGGGTGCGGCAATCACCGCGCGGCACGGTGCTGGATCGCTGTCCGGAATTGCGCGACCTGCAGGTGGCGGAAGGGGAATGGAAAGAGTGTGCCGGAAAACCCTATTGCTGGGTACGACTGCGCAACGGCGCCATTACCCTGCCTTTGTTAACCCTGGCCCAGTATGGGATTAAATCGGGAGACAAGCTGATGGTCATTAGAGGGAGTGGGCTGGCGATCGGTTTTTCTGTGAGAGGACCTTTGGTTGCAGAAGCGCAGAAGCATGCTTTGTTAGAGTTCTGAGCCATTGTCAGGTTGGCGCTCCCGGCGGCATGCAAAAACTTTTTTTCGAGAGCGAGATGAACTATACTCTATGCCGGATCGATGAGAGTAAAATTGCAATGAACTGGAATGCCCCCGTCGCCTGCTAAATCCGTTTTTTTGAAGGAGAATGCCAGAATGGAATCTTTGCACCAACTCATGCTGGAGTACAAGAAGCAAATGGAGAGGGGAGCGGTAGCAAAAGCCTATCGCGGATTGATGGACTATCTCATGGCGCTGCGGACCCAATTGCAAAAGAAGCATCCGGATTTTTTTCTCTCCTCCAGTCTTTACCAAGGTTACATGGATATGACCTATTTCGCCTTCACGCCGCGGTCTCTGCAACAAAAGAAATTGAAAATCGCCATTGTGTTCGTTCATGACTCCTGTCGCTTTGAGGCGTGGCTGGCAGCTGCTAATAAACAGGTTCAGGCAAAATACTGGAAATGGTTCAAGGAATCGGGCTGGAATCCATCGTCTCTGGTCGCTACGATCAAGGGCGCAGACGCGATCCTGGAAACGGTTCTGGTGGATGATCCTGATTTCACCGATGTGAACGGCCTGAATAAAAAAATCGAGGGAGCGGCTCTCAAATGGATTAAAGAGGTAGAGGCTTTTCTTGCCGGGCATTGAAGCGAACGCCGGGCCTGGCCTTTTTCGGCTTACCTTCTCGAAGGGGGCAACAGCGCCTGTCTCCCCCTATGCAAACGGCGGTTTGGCAATGAACACAGAAAAGATGTCGAAAAAATTGATCGCTCCCTGCGGCATGAACTGCCGGCTTTGCCTCGCTTACAAAAGGAAGCGGAACGGTTGTTCCGGCTGCCGGGACAGTGAACGGCTAGAGTCCGATTGCCGCAAACGCTGTAGAATAAGGAACTGTGAAAAGTCGGTCGACAGCGCATCCTTTTTTTGTTTCAAGTGCGAGAGCTATCCCTGCCAAAGCATCAAACATATCGACAAGCGATACCGGACTCGCTACGGCATGAGCATGATGGAAAATTTTGCCTCGATCAAGCAACTCGGCATGAAAAATTTTTTGGCGAAAGAGGAAAAAAAGTGGGCCTGTCCCCATTGCGGCCATATCCTATGCGTTCACAGACCTTTTTGTTTGCACTGTAATCATGTAAGGAGCAATCATGAAAATTAGACTCTGGCTCTGTGCGGTTTTCTTTTTATTTTGTGTGTGCACTCCAGGGACCAAGCTGCGAAAGTCGGATGGGAACGCCACTTTTATCGCCACACCGGCGGATCTCAAGGCGCGCATCCCTTCCCAGCTTGCCATCACCAAACCTGATTTTGTCGTCTTTGTTCCCGAATGCACGGATGAGCGCGTCAACGACACCGGCAACGAACATTTTCTGGTGTTCGACGGTCCCGACGGCTCGCTTATGGCGGTGTGGACTCAGAGTTCCGCGGAATCGCAGCCGGATCAGCACATGGCTTTCAGCCGCAGCGATGATGAGGGCCGGACTTGGACCAAACCGCGCGTCATCGCCGGGCCGAAGAAACCTGGTGACGGCTATATGGCGAGCTGGGGTTATCCGCTGGTGAGCCGGAACGGCCGCATTTATGTTCTTTACAGTCAGAGCACCGGCCGGATCGACACTTTTCCGCATAGCACGGGCTGGCTGCATGGCATTTACAGCGACGACAACGGCGTCACCTGGTCGGCGCCGCAGAACGTACCGCTCCGCCGCAGCATTCACGATAACCCGGACTCGACCATGCCGCCCAACATTCTCTGCTGGCAGAAACCGCTGCGCAACGCTCAAGAGGGCAGATACTTTGCGGGTGTTACCCGCTGGACCAGTTTTTCGCTTTACCGGAATCCCACCGACTCGTGGATGTCCGCCGACGCCCGGGTTGAATTCATGCGGTTCGAGAACATCGATGAGGATCCAGAGCCAGGGGAAATCAAAATCTCCTGGTTTGCGTTCGACGAACAGGCCTTGGCGGTCGGTTATCCCGGACATCCGGAAGTCAGCGCCTGCCAGGAGCCCTCGATCGTCAAACTGCCGGACGGCCGTCTGTTTTGCGTCATGCGCACTGTGGCCGGCAGCCCCTACTGGAGCGTCAGTGGCGACGCCGGCGAAACCTGGAGTCCGCCCCGGCCGCTGTTAGTGAAAGACGGCGGCCGGCCGCTTTTGCATCCGCTTTCGCCCTGCCCGATCTATGATGTGGGCGGCAACGAAGCTGGCAGCGGCCGTTATGTTCTTTTCATCCATAACCACGACGGCCACTATATGGGCTACAAGCCCACAGACTCGAGCTTTCACCGCCGGCCGGTTTACATCGTTCGCGGAATCTTTCAGCCGGGAGCGGATCAGCCGGTCTGGTTCGAGGAGCCCGAGTTTTTCTTTGACCACAACGGCGTCAGCCTTGGCAAACCCGGAACCAATGGCCGTCTCGATCTCGCGCTGTACGCCAGTTTCACCGTTCGCAACGGCGTGCCCGTGCTCTGGTATCCTGACCGTAAATTCTTTCTCCTCGGCCGGATTATTCAGAATCCATAAATGGAGGGCAAGGCCAACTGAAAACGCCAGTGCAAGCCTTGCCCCATCGTTCGATTGTTTTGAGAAAATCGATTTTCCCTGGGGGTTACAGCTTTTTTTCCTTTACTTTGCTCAGGGTGATGTCATTGACGCCCCGCACGCGAAAGGTGGAAAAACCGCTGACGTCTTTGAGGATGAACTGCGGCGCCTGCTCGCCCTGTTGCGCATCGATGTGGTTGAATTCCGCGTCGTGGACATCCTCGAGCACAAAGGCGGGACGTTCATCGCGATTCATATAGCGCAGCACCACGTTGTTTACCTTCAGCCCTTTCACATGGCGAAAGTACATCCCGTAGCCGGGCATGGAACTCCAGCGATAGGGGTCTGGATATATGTCGACGTGTTCTGGAACCTCGCGGTCGATCGCCGTCTTCGTTGCTCCCGCGCGGTAGACGATACGGATGTTGCTCAGAGTCAAATCTTCGATCAAGTGGCCGGGGATGCCCATCACCATGGCGGCGCCCAGCTCCGGAAATTTCGCACGTCCCCCCACGTCGTAGGCGTTGAAATGGCTGATGGTGATGCGCCGGCAGACCCCGACCGGTGTTCCTTCCGGCCCGCGCAGGCGGGCGTTCAACCGTATGAAGAACGGCGTATCCGGCACATCGCGCATGGTGATGTTGTTCAGGGTGATGTCTTCAATGGCGCCGCCGTCCGCGGTCTCGATGCAGATGCCGCGCGACCGTTCGAATACGCAATTGGAGATGGCGATATTGCGAAACCCGCCGTTCGATTCCGTGCCCAGCTTCAGCCGGCCGGTGATGCAATGGCCGGCGCCCGGCTGCTCATCCTTGAATTCCGTCTGGAAGGTCCCGTCCAGCAAAGTGCCGTGGTCATAGCCATAGATCTGGCAATTGGTGATGGTGATGTTCTCCGTGACGCGGGCATACCCCAATCCGAACGAAGATTTCAGACAGAGCCCATCGTCGGTGGGCGAGTTGATGAAGCAGTTTGAGATCGTGACGTTTCGGCAGCAATCGATGTCAAAAGCGTCGCGGTCGGCATCGGCGCGCACGTTGTCGATGGTCATATTATCGACGCCGGTGGCCAGAATGCAAAAGTGGCCGCCGTGGAGGATCGAGATGTCCTGAATAGTGACGTTATGGCAGCTTTTCAGGCTGATCGCCTTGTTCCCCGATCCCTTGATCTCGGGTTTGTCATAGGTGTACAGCCCTCTGCCCCAGATCAGCCCCTGGCCGGTGATAGCGATGTTATGCAGGCTGTCGCCGTAAATCAGGCTGTTTCTCCAATAGCTGTGGCCAAAGTCCTGAAATTTTTTATACCAGGCGTTCTCCTCCGGCAGGTCATAGCCCACGCCATTCACCTCTTTGTCTCCGATGAGCACAGCGCCCTGGTCGAGATGCAGGGTGATGTTGCTGCGCAGATGAATCGTATAGGATAAAAACGAGCCGGCTGGAAAGTAGACCGTGCCGCCGCCATTCTGCGCCGCCGCTTCGATGGCTGCATTGATCGCCCGAGTGTTGTTGGTCTGGTCGTCTCCCCGCGCGCCATAATCCAACACATTGTATACGGTTTTTTGGGCGAAGCTTCCGGCAATCAGCGATCCCAGAAGAAGGAACGTCAGTGCAATTTTTTTGTTGATCATGATTGGTTTTTCTCCGTTTAAATCAGAGTGAAGATGCGCTTCTGCAGAGGGTTGGAAATGTAGCCAAATAAAGGCCTAAATACAAATAAAATTACTGCACCGCATAGAGGCAAGCCACTAAGCGTTTGTTCTTTTGCAACCGTAGCCGCGCGTCAGGGCGCAGGAGGCGGAACCATGGGGCGCCTGCTAAATTCGATACTATTGCCATGAGGCTAGTTTCTTTGAGAATGGATCCATTTGATTGTCCGGGTGATCCGGCGGTGTTTTGATAAACAACTTGAATGCGAATCGGTAAAAGCCTATATTAAATCGGCAGGTTGCCGTCCCTATTTAAATAATCGGATCAAAATATTACGACAGGATCTTGTGATGGAAAAAGAACAAAAAATCGCTCTGCTGATCGACTGCGACAATGTGAGCTATCGTGCGATCAAGGGCGTTCTCAACGAGCTGGCCAAGTATGGCGTGACCAACATCCGTCGCGCCTATGGGAATTGGAAAAGCAACAACATGAAGGGGTGGGAAGAGCAGCTCTATCCGTTTGCGATCAAACCGATTCAACAGTTCGCATATACAGCGGGAAAGAACGCCACCGACGCCGCGATGATCATCGATGCGATGGATCTGCTCTATGCGCAGCAGTTGGACGCCTTTGCGTTTATGACCAGCGACAGCGATTTCACCCCCATCGTGATGCGGATTTTGACCAACGGACTGAAAGTGTATGGGTTTGGTGAAAAGAAAACGCCGGAACCTTTTGTCAATGCCTGTTCGCTGTTCATCTATACGGAAAATCTCGAGGGCATGGACGATGAACCGGAAAAGGCCGAGCGCAAACGCAAAGATGCCAAGCGCTCCAGCAAGGAGTTGCGCGGCGAGTCAGGGCTGGTCAATCTGTTGCGCATGGCCGTGGAACAAACCGCGGAGGACGATGGCTGGTCCCATCTTGGGCGGGTGGGACAATACATTTCAAACAACACCTCTGTTTCGCCGATCAATTACGGCTACAAGAAATGGAGCGAGCTCATCCGGGTGAGCGATCTTTTTGAGATCGAGATGCGCAATAACAATTCGGTGATGTACATTAAAGCCAAGCGCAAGCAGGCGTCCAGCGCCCGCTGACCGCCGTGCCGGCCGTTGAGCCGACGGATCACCGGATCATTCGCTCTTTGCGAAATACCTTCACTGATTGTGGCGATCATGATTTACGGCAATGTGGTTCTTCACTTTTGGAGCGGCACCGGCAACTCTTACCAGGTGGCCTGCTGGCTGGCGGAGCAGGCTGAGAAAAAGGGCGTGACCGCGGAAGTCCTGACCTTGGAGCAGGCCGCCCTGGCGCAGAAAACTACGGACAGCGCCGGCCGGCTGATGGGGCTGGTCTTTCCCACGCATGGTTTTACCGCGCCCTGGCAGGTGCTGAAATCGGCCTGGCGGCTGCCGCGTGGCCGGGCCGGCCGTGCGTTTTGTGCAACTACCCGGGCAGGTCTCAAGTTCGGACCGCTTTTCATTCCCGGAATCAGCGCTAGCGCTCCGTTCATCGTCAGCCTGCTGCTCTTTCTCAAGGGCTACCGGGTGCGCGGCGTTATGAGCGTGGACATGCCTTCGAACTGGTTTTCGCTGCATCCCATCCAGAGCCGCAAAAAGCAGGAGGCGATCATCCTTCGCGCCCGGCCACGGGTCATGGGATTTATAGAGCGATTGCTCGACGGCGGTTCGGTATGGTGCACGCGCAACAATTTTTTCGAGATCATTTGGGGCCTTTTGCTTTCATGGATCTCCGTTGCTTATCTGCTGATCGGCCGTTTTTTTCTCGCCAAATTGTTTTTCGCCAACGGAAAATGCGATGGCTGCGGCATTTGTGCGGCGCAGTGCCCTGTCCACGCCATCCGTATGTGGGGATCCAGACCGTCGCGACCGTTTTGGACCTACCGGTGTGAGAGCTGCATGCGCTGTGCTTCACTCTGTCCTCGCAAAGCCATTGAAGCGGGCCATTCCTGGGGCGTAGCGCTCTATTTTTTGACCTCTGTGCCCGTCGCCGCCACCCTGGCCGTCTGGTTGGGCGGGCGTCTGGCTGCAGAGCAAGGCCTGCTGCAAAGCGGGCTTGGTCTGGCGCTGCAGCTGCTGCTCACCTATCCGGCCATTTTTCTTTCCTATTTTCTGTTTCATGCGTTGCTGCGCTTTCGGGTCGTCAACTGGCTGTTCACCCATACGACCATGACGCATCTGCCGTTCTGGGGGCGTTATCACGCGCCGGATGTCCCTTTAAAGAATATATCCTCGCGCCACAGGGAGGCCGGACGTTATAAAAATGGTTGCCGGTGTCGTCCCGATCAAGATTAAGGGCCGGCGTCCCTGAGGCGATGGCAAGTATTTATTCCCACTCTCGTGTCGTGTTGTTCACGCCATCGGGCCTGGCACAGGTCTTTAGTTATTCTTGGAATTTCTATGCGAGCACATTATCTGCAGCATGTTCCTTTTGAAGGACTCGGCAGCATTCAACGCTGGCTGGACGAAGCCGGATATCAGATCAGCGGAACCCGGTTTTTTGCATCGGCCCTGTTGCCCGATTCTGCCGACCTCGATCTGCTCATCGTCATGGGCGGTCCTATGAGCGTTCATGATGAATGTCAGTACGCCTGGCTCAAGGAGGAAAAACGGTTCATCAAAGCCATGATCGATGGCGGAAAGCCGCTGCTTGGGGTGTGCCTGGGTGCGCAACTCATCGCCGACGTACTGGGCGCTCGTGTGTATAAAAACCGTGAGCGGGAGATCGGCTGGTTCCCCATACAGGGGCTTGCTTCTGGCGATGCCGATCGGTTTAGCTTTCCACCCTCGGTTCCGGTTTTTCACTGGCACGGAGAAACGTTTGAGCTGCCTGCCGGAGCGGTTCATCTTGCGCAAAGCCGGGCCTGCACACACCAGGCCTATCAGGTCGGGAATTCGGTGATGGGGCTGCAATTTCATCTTGAAATGACTCCCGAGTCAGTACAGTCCATTCTGACTCATGGCCGCCACGAGCTGACGCCGGCTGAATTCGTTCAGACGGAAAAGGAAATTCTGTCAGTGCCTGCGGAGCATTTTCTCGAGCTGAACGCCCTGATGGAACGTGTGCTCTCTTTTATCACCCGGTCACGATCCACGTAATCGTCAAAGCGGTGAGTAGAGTTCGGATTCCGGCGCGGGTCAAAAATAAATAGAGCAAAGTATGATCTCGTTGGCAAGCTATTCGCCCTATGAATGATCCCGCTGCGCTATGAGTTATTTTAAGGAGACTGTTGATATGCCGTTGCTGTTCATACTTGTTCTTTGTGGTTATTTAGGCGCCCAGACCCCGCTGGTGGTCGGTTCGCAGAAACAGCTGTTTATCGATTACAAATTCATCGAGTCGGCGGAGGGCATTCACTTGGTGGTTCAGCAGCCGTACCAGACTCGTGAAAAGCTGGTCGTCGTCGATCAGCCCTGGGAAAAGGATGCCTATCTGGCCAGCTATAATACGGTGATCAAGGAGGGCGAGAGGATCCGGCTCTGGTACGATATAACCGCCGGAGCGCCGCCGGCGGGTGAGAAAAACCCCCGCTATATGGGTGTGGCTTATGCTGAATCCCAGGACGGGATCCATTTTACCAAGCCGGTGCTGAATCTGGTCAAGTGGAACGGATCAAAAAAAAATAATCTTGTGTTGCCGCCTGATCCCGAAGTGCTGGCCATCGGCGGCGGCTCTGTCTGGCGGGATGACAATCCTAACTGTCCTGAACAGGCGCGTTACAAATCATGGATTAAAGTATACCCGCGCAATCATTCCGGCATCCAGGGCCCTCATCGTGTTTTTATTTCCCCGGACGGCATCCATTGGCAGCTGGATGAGCGCTTGGTGACCGGCCTGCGCGCCGCGGACACGCAGCCCTCCTGGTTCTAGGAGCCGCGCATCGGCCGCTATATCGGCTACAGCCGGGAGTGGATCCGCGAGAAAAGCGGGTTCGGTGTCCGCGCCGCCAGCTACAATGAATCAGATGATCTGTTTCATTGGGACAATATGGCCATGGTCCTGGAGCCGGATGAACGAGACATGGCCGCGGCCCCGGCCATGCGTCTGGATGTGAGCCGTATGCAAGTGCGGGGGGAAAATATTCTGCCGCAGCGGCAGTCCTCAACGGCTGCGGCTGAAGGCGGAGACGACCAGGTTCTAACTCCGGCGGCGCCATTGGATTTCTACGGCCCCGGCGTGTTTCCCTATGAAAACGTTTATCTCGCTCTGGTTCCGGTTTTTTACCACTGGAAGGGGAGCGCCAATGAGGCGTGGCCCAACACCTCTGATATTCAACTGGCGGTCAGTCGTGACGGCCGGCATTTTCTCCGTCCAGGCGGCCGTGCATCTTTTCTGCGTACCGGTGAGAATGGTTCCTGGGACTCTAAATGGATCTATCCGGTTCTGCGGCCGATTCGCATGGGCGATCAATTGTGGATCTATTATTTCGGAACCAACCGCGATCACGCCTCTCGACTGGATCCGCAGGCAGTGGAGAGAGAGTCCGCCATCTCCCGCGCCATTCTCCGTCTGGATGGCTTTATCGCCGCGGTGGCTGACTATGCCGGCGCCAGCCTGATCACGCCGCCACTGCTTTTTCAGGGAAAGCGGTTGGAATTGAATTTGGACACCGGCGCCGGCGGTTATGCCCGGATCGAGATTCTGGATGAATCCGGCAAACCGGTGCCCGGCTTTACGCTGCATGACAGCGATACATTGAACGGCAACAGTGTGCGCATGGCAGCTACCTGGAAGGGAGGAACAGACCTGTCGAAGCTGGAGGGCAGGGCCATCCGGCTGCACATTCGCATGCGCAGCGCCAAATTGTACGCCTTTCAGTTTCTGCCCTGATCCAGCAGGTAGCTGATGAACCATTTATAACAAGATTTTTTATGATAATGCGACTGACGCTCAAACGCCATCCGCAAGCCGTGCTGGCCGTTTTAGCTTTTATAGCCTTTATCGCTCTTGGCATGCCGGACGGCCTGACCGGCGTGGCCTGGCCGTCCATCCGTGCAAATTTTACCATCCCATTGGATGCTCTCGGCATGTTTTTAATGGCCGGCATGACCGGCTATCTGGTCTCCAGCGCGTTGAGCGGTCCTGTTGTCGGCCGTTGGGGCATCGGACGGGTGTTGGCAGCCAGCTGCGCCCTGACCGGCGCCAGTTTGATCGGCTACACTCTGGTCCCAGTCTGGGGCATGATGGTTCTCCTCGGATTGGTGTCAGGCTTGGGAGCCGGTGCCATCGATTCAGGACTCAACGCCTATGTGGCCGACCATTTCGGCGAACGGATGATGCAATGGCTGCATGCCAGCTATGGCATCGGCATCACCAGCGGCCCGGTGATCATGACCTTTGCACTGACCCATCTAAACTCGTGGCGGTTGGGATACATCATGGTCGGGCTGTTTCAGCTTTTTCTGGCGTTGTGCTTTGCTTCGACCTTGACCGTATGGGAGCATAAAAAGGCGGACACGGAAAAGAAACAGCCCAAGCGGTTGACCGAGTATCAAACGTCGCTGGCTGAAACGCTGCGCCGGCCCGCCGCCTGGATGAGCGCGGGACTGTTTTTTATCTACACCGGCGCAGAGGTGGCTCTGGGCGCCTGGGCCTATACGCTGTTGGTGGAATCCCGCGGCATCGATGCAGGATCAGCCGGACTCTGGGTGGGCAGCTATTGGGCTTTCTTTACCATCGGCAGACTGGCCGCGGGATGGTATGCGGAACGAATGGGGATTCATTTTATGGTGACCTTTAGTCTGATGCTGGCCCTGCTGGGCGCGGCCTGGTTGTGGTGGAACCCAGGCAACCGGGCCAACCTGTGGGCTGTGGCCTTGATCGGCCTGGCCATCGCTCCGGTGTTCGCCGCCTTGATGTCGGGAACCAGCGGCCGCGTGGGAGTGCGCTTTGCCGCCAACACCATCGGCATGCAGTTGGCGGCCGGCGGATTGGGCGCAGCGATCATACCCGGCCTGGTGGGCTTTCTGGCGCGACGCACATCCCTGGAGGTCATTCCCCTGTGCTTGATGGCTTTGTTCGCCGTGGAATTGGGATTGTATGCGCTGGCGGTTAAAGCATCCCGATTTGGGCACAGCCCTGTCGCAGATAGGCGCTAAAGCGCAGCTGCAGCGCCTAGGGCGGCACGAAGCGGTTGGAGAGGAGGGAGCTGAGGCGATATGGCCTATGACCAGTGGAACACCACCGGAGGGATCAGCAGCAACAGAGCCAGAATGAAAAAGAAAATCTGCATCGGCAGCAGCCATTTCGCCCATTTTTCCCATGGAATGGCCGCCAACCCCAACACGCCCATGGTGACGCCGGAGGTGGGCAGAATCGGATTGATCCAGCCTTCGCCAAAGACAAAAGCCAGCACCGCGGTCTGCCGGGTGATGCCGATGACATCCGCCAGCGGCGACATGATCGGCATGGTCAGCATGGCCTGGCCTGACCCGGAGTGGACGAAAAAGTTGATGATCCCCTGTGTGACGAACATCGCCTGCGCGGCGACGACACGCGGCAGATGAGCGATCAGGCCCGCCAGTTGATATAACATCACATCCAGAATCTTACCGTCGCCGGCCACCACCAGAATGGCGCGGGCGATGGCGATGATAAACGCCACTCCCACCATATCGCGGGCGCCCGCTTTAAAACTGTCGGTGATTTCATCCGCCGAAAGCCGGCCGACTACGCCTGCCACAATGCCTAATCCGAGAAACAACGCGCCGATCTCATTGATGTACCATTTGTATCTGAGTACACCGAACACCAGCAGTCCCAGAGCCAGCAATCCGGCGAGCAGCACAGCGCGATGTCTTTTTTCCAAAGGGGCTGGAGTCAGATTCGCCGATTCGAAATGCAGTCCCCGGCGCTGGTCGATATCGTAGACCGGACTGATCCTGGGGTTCGCTTTAACCTTGGCGGCATAGCGAAGGACAAACAGGATCATAAAGACCGTGCTGAGAAACCAGACAAAGAGCCGGTACGCCATGCCCGAATAGAGCGGCAGTTCCGCAATGCCCTGGGCGATGCCGACGGTGAAGGGATTGAACACAGCTCCGGCAAAACCTGCGGCTGCGCCGAGAAACGGGATGGAGACGCCCACCAGCGAATCGTAACCCAGCGACAGGGCCAGGGGAATAAAGATCGGCACAAAAGGGATGGTCTCTTCACACATGCCGAACAGCGTGCCGGCCAGCGAAAACATAACCATGGTCACTGGGATAAAAAATTTCTGCAGATGAGGTTTGTGGCTGAAAAACCAGGCCATGCGCTGCACGCCGGCGGAAACCGCACCGGTGTTTTGAATGATGGTAAAGACGCCGCCAATGACAAAAAGAAACGCAATGATCTGTCCGGCCTGGACAAATCCCTTGAGCGGTGCGGTCAGCACAGCGCCGAGCCCCTGCGGCCGGCTTTCAACAAAGTGGAAAGAGCCGGCGATGACCATGGTTTTACCGTTTTCGACCCGGCGTTGATATTCTCCGCCAGGCGCCAGCCAGGTCAGGCCGGCGGTTGCCAGCACAATGGCATAGATCATGATCAGCGTGTTGAAGGAAAATTTTGATTTCATAGTTACCATCACTTTTAACAAACTTTTTTTTTAAAAATCTGCCTTGGAGAAAATATGAATTTTGAACTAACAAAGAAACAGAAATACTCGCTCTGCGACCTTTGCGCACTCTGCGGTATAGGTCGTTTTAACTTGTTGGTTCCATTTTACCCGGGTTAGGGGATCATGAGATATAGAGAAAGTTTTGATTTTGGTGTTTTTGCGTGCCGCCGGACTTGTGCTCCAAGCCCTGTTTAGCGCTGCCTCGGCATGAGAATTGTCTTGACCTCCATTGGCTAAAAGGCTATATTTTTGCACGTCGGCAGCCGTTGAGCGAACGGCCGGCGTCATGCAAATGAATGAGGGATGCCATGATCACACGAAGAACTTTTCTCGAGTTTGCCGGCATGCTCGGTGCGGCCGATCTGATGGCTAGAAACAGGCCCAGTCAATGGCGGGATGCAGCAGAGCCACAGTCGGACAGCATCGAGGAGCGTCCGCGCAAAACGCCGGTGGTGCAGGACGTCGATGTGTGTGTAGTGGGCGGGGGCTGCACCGGTGTATTCGCGGCCGTGCGTGCCAGCCAGATGGGCGCCCGCGTGGCGCTGGTTGAAAAGCAGAACGCCTTTGGCGGCGTGGCCGGCTCTGGGCTGGTGAATGTCTGGCATAAATTGGAGAGCAATCAGGAGAAGAGACCGATCATCGCCGGTCTGACCCTGCAGGTGATCAAGCGGCTGATGAAAATCGACGCCGCCCGCGTCCATGGAAAGCAGGGCTTTATCCTTAACACCGATGAACTCAAGATTGAATTGGACCGGCTCATCGTCGAAAACCGCGTTACGCCTTTTTTGCATACGTATTACACTGGAGCGCACCTGGATGGCCGGCGGGTGAGTGCGGTGTTCATCGAAAACAAGAACGGCCGCCAGGCGATCCGGGCCAAGGTTTATATCGACGCCAGCGGCGACGGCGATCTGGCCCGGGACGCAGGACTGTCCTTTACCATCCGGGATGGACTGCAGCCGCCCACCACCTGCGCCGAAATATCCGGACTGCCGGCCCGCATCCATAAGCTCATCGATGCCCATCGCGAGGAATTCGGCCTGGCGCTGGATCATGGCTGGGGCGCTCCGGTTCCCGGCTCGCCCGGCGTGGAGATGTGCGCCTACACCCATGCATTCGACACCATCGCCTGCAACGCCGATCAGCTGACCGCGGCAGAGATCGAGGGGCGGCGCCAGATCCGCGCCTATATGGACCTGGCGCGCAAGTACGGCGGAGCGGATAACAAGCCCTGTCTGGTCGATATCGCCTCCACCATTGGCGTCCGTGAGACGCGATCGTTCACCGCCAACTATACGCTGACGGAAGAAGATGTGGTGCGCTGCAAACGGTTTCCGGACGCCATCGCCAATGGCACGTATCATATCGACGTGCACGATCCGGAGACAGGTGAATTTAAATTCAAGGAACCAGAGGGTGATTTCTACCAAATACCGCTGTCAACTCTGGTCACTGATCACGCGCCCAACCTGGTCATGGCGGGCAGAATGATTTCCGCCGATCGCAGCGCGTTCGGCGGCATTCGCGTCATGGTCAATTTGAACCAGGTTGGCGAAGCAGCCGGAGTGGCCGCCGCTCTGGCCGCCGCAAAGGGCATTGCCATTTCCCATGTGGATGCTGCGGCGGTGCGCCGTCATCTTGCCGACCTGGGCGCCATCATACTCTGATCTTTGCCGTTTGTCCGAGCCGTGACGGCAGAAGTCAGCCGCCACGGCCGCCTGCGCATTACAGTTTGATGCGAAACGTATAGCTGCCTGAAGCCAGAGCGAGCCGGATCATTCCATCCTTCTGCTCCTGCATTGTGATTAGCGGATTCTTCCCAACAGGTTTTCCATTTTCATAAATCTCCCGGGCCCGCACCTGCAATAGAGCGTGGCTGTTGGCCGGTATGATGACGGTATAGTCCACCATTTTGCCCGCTCTTTTCCAGGCAGAGCGGATGGTTCCGTACGGTCCATCATGGGTTGCTTCAAAGTGGTCCAGGCCGGCGACAAAGTTCGGCTTGAGCAGGATCCGCTTGAATCCCGGCTGATTCTCGTCCGGTAGGATGCCGCCCAGGGCTTTATAATACCAGGCATTGATCTCGCCGAACATGACGTGGTTCAATGAGATGTCCTCGTCCGCATCCAGGGACCAGTTTTCCGGAAACGTGGTTGCGCCATTGACGATCCACCATCCCCAGGAGGGAAAGCTCTCCTGCGACGCCACCTGATAGGCCAGGTCCGCATAGCCGTTTTCGCTCAGCGCGTTTAGAATGGCTTTGCTGCCGAGCAGTCCCACATCCACGTGCCGGTCGTCCGCGATCACCCGGTCGCTGAGGTTTTTCGACACCCGGGCGATGAGCTCCTCGGGCACAATCCCCCATTTCAGCGCGCAGCTCAGTTCGGTCTGCAGTCCGCTGCCATAGAGGCCGCTACGGCGGTCTAGATATTTGGCGTTGATGGCGTTTTTGATTTTTTCCGCCAGAGAGGTGTAGTGCTCGGCATCGGCCTGTTTGCCCAGCAATCCCGCCGCTTTGGCGAGGATCTGGGCGTCCACAAAGTAATAGATGGATGAGGTGAACTCTTTGGGCGTTTTTGATTTCACCGGAATCCAGTCGCCCAGCCCCCAGTCGGTGATGCCGCTGGGATAGAGTTCGTCGATGTGGTCGACATACCGCTTGATGTTGTCGTAACAGTTCGCCAGCAGGCGGATGTCGCCGTAAAAAAGATAGACGTTCCATGGAATAATGGCGATGGTGCTGGTCCAGTCCGGTCCGTTGGCCCAGTGATACCCCCAGCCGTTGCTGGGAATGATGGCCGCCAGCACGCCGTTGGGTTGCTGCTCATCGCGGTGATCCGCCAACCATTTTTCATACACCGTGATGGCGTCGAAATTGTACAGTCCGGTTTCAACGTTAACATGGGCGTCGCCGGTCCAGCCGTTCTTTTCGCGTTGTGGACAGTCGGTGGGATAGCCGAACAGATTGGAGAGATAGGAGGCGTTCACCGCTTGCCAGATTTTGTTCAACACAGGATTTGCTGATTGAATGGCGCCGGCAGCCGGAACATCGCTGTGCATGAAATAGGCGGTAAGACTTTCTTTACTCAGAGTGACCGGCTTGTCGCTGGTCACCTCTACGTACTGAAATCCTTTATAATTGAACCGGGGCATAAAACACTCTTCGCCTTTTCCACTTAAAATAAAGATATCCGTCTGAAAGGGATCCTGGTCGTCCGTGGGCCGGTAATGGACTTCGATGTTGGACAGGTCGGCCCGACCCTGGCTGTCCAGGCGTTCGCTGTGTTTCAGTCGCAGCGTCGTGCCTGCGGGTCCGCTGACCCGGATCCGGGTCACACCGGCCAAGTTTCGGCCAAAGTTATAAAGCCAGGTGCGCTCATCCTGGCGGATCATATCGACGGCTTGAATCTCTTCCCCATTGCGGATCGGCTGCACCGCCTGGCCGACAATAAAGTTGGAAGGGGCGTTGGTCCGCAAAATTTTTTTCCACTGCGTATCGTCAAATCCGGCCCGGTTCCAGCCCGGTTGTTCCCGGCGTGCGTCATAATGCTCCGCCGTATAGATGCTGTTAAAGAGGATCGGGCTCAACGCGGTTTTCCATTGATCATTCGAGCGAATGATCTCCGTTGATCCGTCAGTGTATTGAATGCGCAGGTCGAGGCAGAATTTAGGACGGCTGCGCCAGGGCGCCTTGTCGAACAGCCACACCGCGGTGGACTGATGGTTGTACCAGCCGTTGCCCAGCAGCACGCCCACCACGTTCTCGCCGTTGGTCAGATTTTCCGTCACATCGTGGGTGAGGTACAGCGTCCGGCGGTCGAAACGCGTGTACATCGGGTCCAGCCGTTGGTCGCCGATCTTTTTACCGTTCACATACATTTCATAGAGTCCGGCCACAGCGATATAAACGCGGGCTGATTCAATTTTTTTCTGCAAATTAAAGGCGTGTCTGAAATAGGGCGCCGGCTTGAGCGAATAATCCTGCGTGTCTGTAATCCAATCGCCCTTCCAGTTCCCGCTGTCCATCATTCCGGTTTCGAAAAAGGCGACCGGCGACAAGTTCGACCAGGCGCCGGTTTCGTCCTGAATTTTTACCGCCCAATGATAGCGGGTGAACGGCTTGAGCGGCGGCCCCTGGTACACGACCGGCACACGATCGCCGGACTGTTTGCCTGAATCCCAGACATCCCCAATCGCGGCGGCCGCTTTTACCGCGTCTGAGGCCACAAAGATATGAAACCCCTGCTGCCGCGCTCCAGGCCGGCTGCTGAGCATCTGCCAGCACAACCGAGGACTCTTTTCGTCGATCCCGAGGGGATTGACCAGATACTCGCATTGGAGGTTGCCGATGAGCTGCTGCCCTGAATATCCGGCTGTGGTCAGGCAGGTCAGCAACAGAGGCGCTGCCAAAAGCAAGGATGTTTTCATATCATGTTCTTCCTTATGTTGGTTCTTTGATCCTGTTCACCCGCTGCCGCTGGTTAAAATTGCACCTTGACTACATCATCCATTTCTGTGCGCAGCTCACCTGCGGGCGTGAATTTTATAAAACCATTCCGGTAAGTGTAAGGCAGGGGCGTTCCCGTCCGTAACAGAGTGACTGATTTCGGACGTTTGTCTGTTTTCACGGAAACCTGTTTGGTTAAATCGGGCAGCAGGTGCAGATACCAGGCCTTGTCCCTGGTGGTAATCATGGCATTGCTTCGCTCCGGCCCCGGGGAAGGTCCTGTGCCGAGCAGCGATTCTCCGCTGTGTTTCATCCATTCCGCCAGGCCGGCCACATTCTTATAGAAATTGGAGTGCATCTCGCCATCCGGATTAGGACCGACGTTGATTAAAAAATTTCCGCCCAGGGACCTGCATGCGGCCAGATGTT
>DAIQOA010000086.1:0-18013 GCA_036788095.1 bacterium
CTATCCTGAAATCGCCGCCATTCTGGATTTCTGCGACCGCCACCAATTGGTCCGCGCGGTTGCCACGGGCACTACCCTGGAGAACGTGCAGCATGTGATCGATCCCCCGTTGCTGCAACGTTTTCAGGTCGTGATCAAACAGGGGGATTACACCCGCGGCAAGCCCTCGCCGGATCCGTTTCTCGTGGCCGCTGAACGTCTGGGCATAGCACCGGAATTTTGTGTGGTGGTGGAAAACGCGCCCTTTGGCATCGAAGCAGCTAAAAGCGCCGGCATGTTTTGCATCGCTCTGACCACCACCCTGGCTAGGGAACATTTACTTCAGGCCGACGTTATATTAGAATCACACGCTGAATTGTTAAAGTATTTGGAAACAATGGTTTTATAGCCACTTATTTCACCGGACCTCGAAAGCCATGAAAGTATGCACGATATGAGAAAAATAATTTGGCTGGCACTCTTGCCGCTTTTGCTGGCCGGATGCCTGGAGCGAAAGATGGTGGTCAATTCCCCGGATTTAACGGATCTGGAGCTGGTGGGAAAGAGCGTACCGTCTGTCATCAATCCGGGCAGAAGCTATGTGCTGGCGGTGGCGGTGAACGGCGCTTCCGCCGGCGATATCAGCTCGGTCACCCTGGACATTCTGTCGGAAACCACGATGACCAAACTGATGAGCGTGAATCTGTATGACGACGGCGACAAGGCGCACCCGGGCAACGGCGATGTCATCGCTTTTGACGGCGTGTACACCGGGCAGCTGCTCTGGCCGTCTGCCCTTGCAGGGCCGGGCAAGCTGATCTTTGAATTTTCCATTCCAGGCGGATCTGTCTCTCCACTGAAAATTTCCGTTCAGTCTTTGGATGTGCATCCGCCTGAAATCACCTCCCTGGTCTGTCCGGATGCTCTGCCGAGCGGTTTCAGTGGTTTTAAAACCATTGCGGTGACGGTGGCTGATTCCACCGGGCTTGATGATATTCTGTGCGTTCTGATGTCCGGATTTCAGAATGGCGTTGTTCTTTTCAGCGACACGCTGTACGACAACGGCGTCGACGGCGACCTGAACGCCGGCGACGGTGTGTGCACGCTGCAAATGGACAGCACCTACGCCGCGGGCAAACAGGGCGAGTTTGATCTCCGTTTTTATGCTTTGGACAAAGCAGGGCTGAGCAGCGCCATAGTGAGTAAAAAGATAACGATCGACAACAGTGCGCCGGCCGTTGTCAAGGTCACCATGGCTCAGCAGGTGGACCGCCCGGCGTCCGGCACGGTGACGATTTTGATCGAAGCCCAGGTCAGCGATCCGCAGGGCGCTGGAGACATCAAGTGGGTCAGGCTCTCGTGGAAAAAGCCGGACAACAGCTATCCTTCAGCCAGTCCCTATCAGATGTATGACAATGGGCTCCCCTTTGATCTGTCCAAATGGGACTATGGCTATCGCGGCGATATCACGGCCAATGACGGCGTGTACTCGATTCGCGGCGTTTTTGACAGCGGCAATCTGTTGGGAGAGTATACGCTGGGATTTCAGGCTGAGGATCTGGTGGGAAACCGAACCGAAGAAGTTTTTTATAAAGTGACGTTGATAGACGATTGATCCGTCAATGCTGAACTAAACCCGAAGCGGAACCGATTGATGAAAAAATTTTTTATTCTTTTGTTGATGACCACAGCCGGTCTGGCGCAGAACCGGTTGATGAAAACCTATCGCCTGGGCGAAACAACCTCGCTGCAAAAGGGATTGGCCGGCAATGGTATTTCCGACATCAAGGAGGCCAAGGGCGTGCTCTGGTTCGGCACCGGCCATGGGTTGTCGCGCACCGTGGATGGGGGCGAAACGTTTGAAACCTTTCTGCCGGCCCAGGGTCTGGGCCACGGATCGGTCAGCGGCCTTTATGTGCAGGGCGACACCATCATGGTGGCCACGGCGACCGATACCCTGACAGCGGTGTCCGACCAGTATCTGTCCAAGGGCACCGGGCTGAGCGTCAGCCTGGACGGCGGCGACAGTTGGACTCACTTTCCCCAGCCGGGCGTAACGCCGGTGCAGAATCTGGCGTATGATGTGGAGGTGGTGGACGGCGTGGTCTGGATCTCCTGTTTTGGCGGCGGCCTGATCAAGTCGGAGGATGGATGCAGAACCTGGCAGGTCACGCCGCCGGACACGTTTGTGTTTAACCCGAACAATCGATTGAACCATCGGGCGTTCAGCCTGACGGTCGGCGACGGGGCTTTGTATGTGGGCACTGCCGAGGGCGTAAATAAATCGCTGGACAACGGCCAAACCTGGGTGAATTTTAATCACACCAATCAGAAGGAGCCGATCTCCGGAAATTTTGTCACTGCCCTGGCATTTCAAAAAACCGCTGAAAAGAGCATCATCTGGGCCGCATCCTGGAAAGCGGAGGGCGACGAAGAATTTTATGCGGTTTCCAAATCCGAGAACGGCGGGCTTTCCTGGCAGACCATGCTCAGAGACGAACAGGCGCATAATTTTGCCTTTGACGGCAGCGTGGTCTATGTGGCCTGCAACAGCGGATTGTTCAAATCAACGGACTATGGCGCCACCTGGTTTCTGTTCCCCGCCATCAAAGACGCGGAGAGCAGCAACCGGGTCTACGACTCGGAAACCGACTCGGCCTGGGGCAGGGACGGCGTGCTCTGGGTGGGCACCACCGATGGATTGGCGCGCACCTACGACAACGGCTACAGCTGGAAGATCTTTCGCGCCTTTCAGCCCACAGGCACGGCCGGCCAGCCGCGCACCTATGCCTATCCCAACCCCTTTTCGCCCACACGGCACAACCAGCTGGGCGGCGACGGCCACGTTCGTTTTCAGTATAACACGCTGGCTGATACGCGGGTGACCATCCAGGTGTTCGATTATGCCATGGACCTGGTGACCACCATTTGCCGGGATGCCTTTCGTCACGGTCCGGCGGATTACAGCGATGTGTGGAACGGCCGCAATGATTATGGCGACGCGGTGGCCAACGGCGTTTACTTTTACCGCATCAATGTGGAAAACGACGGCGCCCACTGGGGCAAGGTGATGGTGGTGAATTGACGCTTCGCGTTCCCAGCGGTAGTGACGGCCGGTTTTTTAAAATTCCTTTAACAAGTGAGCGCGCATGAAAAAGACACTTCTTTATATGATGATACTGACCGGGTGGTCGATGGTTTTTGCACGGGACGGCGACGGCGGCTATGCCGGCGCTTTTTTACGCATGGGCATCGGCAGCCGGGCGCAGGCGTTGGGCGATGCGTATTCCGCCGTCCCCCAGGGCGCCATGGCCGGCATTTACAATCCCGCGCTGTTGCCGCATCTGCAGCAGCGGCAGGCCACGTTATCCTATGGCCATCGCACGCTGGATCGCTATACCAGCTATGTCGGTTTTGCCATGCCGCTGACGCCGCCGCAGAGCCAGGATAGCCGCGGGCCGCTCAAGGCGGGCTTTAGTCTGGCTTGGCTGCGCGCCGGAGTGAACAACATCGACGGCCGCGATCTGTCCGGCAATCCCATCGGCACTTTTTCCAATTCAGAAGATGCTTTTTATTTTTCCTTTGCCCTGGCGCCCATGAGCCGGTTGTCCATCGGCGTGTCCGCCAAAGTGCTGTACAACCGCATGCCCGGCATTGCCAATGACAACTCGGCCGTCTCCTCTCTGGGCTTTGGCATGGACGTCGGCGCCTATTATTCGCCGTTCACCGATCTGTCGTTGGCCGTGGTTGCGCGCGATATCAATTCCAAATACACCTGGAACACCGACAAACTGTGGGAGCGAGGCACCAGCACGACCTATGCGTTTCCACGCGTTCTGCGCCTTGCCGCCGCTTACCGTATTCCGCAGAAATGGCTCATGGTCGTCGCCGAGTTGGAGGACAGCAAGGAACAGAATCCGCGCTATCATATGGGCATGGAGTTTTCTTATCAAGAGCTGGGCGCTCTTCAGCTGGGAATGGATGACGGCCGGCCCTGCTTTGGACTTTTATTCGGCACAGAGCTGTTCCATCGCCGCACCACGTTGAATTACGCCTACCTGTTTCCGGATGAAGAGCCCGGCGCAGATCATCTGTTCACCTGGGGATTTGATTTTTAATCAAGGGATGGGTTTATGAAATGGACCATGTATCGCAACGCCTTTAGCTTTCTTTTGGCACTCGCCTCTATGTTGTCCGCACAGTCCGGCAGCGGCCTGACCGCGCTGCAGATCGGCAGCAGCAGCCGCGCCACCGCGATGGCCGAGGCCGCCACTGCCGTGACTCGCGATGCCGCATCGTCGTTTTGGAATCCGGCGGGATTGGCCTGGCTTGATCAACGTCAGCTGCATGTGACGCATAACGCATGGATTCAGGGCATCCGCCACGAGGCGGTGGCTGTGGCCGCCTCGAGCCGGCGCTGGAGTTGGGGCGTTCACGCACTGTTGACCAGCGTTGACGGCATCGAACAACGCACCATCGCCTCGGAAGAGCCGTTATCCACTTTCTCCAGCCACACCGTGGCCCTGGGTGTGACCCTGGCTCGTCCGCTGGGTGAACAGCTATCGCTCGGTTTGAACCTTCGCTATCTATATGAAAAGATCTACACTGAAAGCGCAAACGGCTATAGCGTGGATTTCGGCGCTCAGTATCAGACCCCGTTGTCAGGGCTAAGGCTGGGCGCTGCTGTGCAGAACCTGGGTTCCACATCCACGCTGTACCGCGAAAAGCTGAATCTGCCGGAAACCATGCGCATCGGCGCCGGCTACACCATCCCTCTGGCTGAGGGCGGTTTGCGCCTGCTGTTGGCTGCGGATTATGTAACGGTGTTTGACAAGGACAGCTATGTGAACGCAGGCGTTGAGCTCTGGCCTCTGGCCATGCTGGCCATGCGCGCCGGTTATGCGTCCAATCACAGCAATCGCGACTTGAGCATGGGGTTCGGCCTGGCGCTGAATTCGCTGGTCATGGACTATGCGTATGTACCGTTCAAACAGGGCCTTGGCACTACTCATCAGTTTTCCATCACCTTTGACCTCTAGGCGACATTTTGCTTGAATAAATCCGTGTAAATAGCTAAAATATCTATATTCCGTCCTGATGGAAAGGAATCGATGATGGCCAAGTACCGTATCGCCGTGCTGCCGGGCGATGGCATCGGCAGGGATGTCATGGATGCCTGTCGGATCGTGCTGGACAGACTGGAGCTGAATGCAGAGTATCTTCCCGGCGATATCGGCTGGGATTTCTGGTGCAGGGAAGGCGATCCGCTGCCCAAGCGCACGATCGAGCTGCTGAAACAAACCGATTGCTGTCTGTTCGGCGCCATCACTTCCAAACCCAAGGAAGAGGCGGAGGCTGAATTAGTCCCTGCGTTGCGCAATAAGGGGTTGGTGTACAGCAGTCCGATCGTACGACTGCGTCAGGAATTCAACCTGGCCACCAATCTGCGGCCTTGTAAAGCCTATGCCGGCAATCCGTTGAACTATCGCGATGACATCGATCTGGTGGTTTTCCGGGAAAACACCGAGGACTTGTACAGCGGCATCGAGTTTTATCCTTTGCCCGACGAGGTCCGCGAGGCGGTGTGTAAGCATCAACCCAAGATGAAGCGCTTCAACCAGGCCGCTGCCGATGAAGTGGCGGTTTCGTTGCGCGTCATCACCCAACAGGCCAGCCGGAATATTGTGGCCAAGGCTTTTGAATATGCGCGGCGGCATGGTTATAAAAGCGTCACCGTAGTGGAAAAGCCCAATGTGCTGCGCGAAACCAGCGGTCTGTTTGTCCGCGAGGCGCGCAAGGTCAGCCGGGATTTTTCGGACATCCCCCTGTGGGAGGCGAACATCGATGCCATGTGCATGTGGCTGATTAAAAATCCGCAGGACTATGGCGTGCTGGTGACCAGCAACATGTTCGGCGATATCATCTCTGATCTATGCGCACAGCTGGTGGGTGGATTGGGGTTCAGCTCCAGCGGCAACATCGGCGACAGCTACGCGGTCTTTGAACCCACGCACGGATCAGCGCCCAAATATGCCGGACAGTACAAGGTCAATCCCACCGCCATGCTGCTCACCGCCAAGCTGATGCTGGACTGGCTGGGTGAAAGCGAAAAGGCCGGCCGTTTGGAAAATGGGGTGGCCGCTGTGCTGCGTGAAGGCAGAATCGCCACCTATGATATGGGCGGGAAGAGCGGCACGCTGGACATGGCTCGCGCGGTGGCGGAAAAGCTGTAAAGCCGCGAGGGGTGCGGATCCCTGTGACGGCGGCGGGTTGACAAGGGACGCCTGATGCGTGCCCTTGTTCCGCGGGACGGGACCTCGGGTCCTGAGCGGAATGACACAAGTTGCATTCGTCTGTGCCTAAACAGGAGACTTTTGTGAAAAAGATTAATCTGGCCATCGGCATTCACAACCACCAGCCGGTTGGGAATTTTGATTTTGTTTTTGAACAGGCCTACCAAAAAGCCTATCTGCCGTTTCTCACGGTTCACGAACGTTTTCCGGGAATCAAACTGACCCATCACTTTAGCGGCATTCTGCTGCAGTGGATCAAGGAGAATCATCCTGAATTCCTGCCGCGGCTGAGGGCGCTGGTGCAAAAGGGGCAGGTGGAGATGATGACCGGCGGTTTTTATGAACCGATCCTGGCCACGATTCCGGATGCGGATAAAATCGGCCAGATCAAAAAGCTGACCCGGTTCGTCAAGGACGAGACCGGGTGCGATGCCATCGGCGCCTGGGTGGCGGAACGGGTTTGGGAGCCGGACCTGCCGCAGCCTTTAGCACAGGCCGGTGTCCATTACACGGTCATCGACGATGCCCATTTCAAATATGCCGGCCTGGAAGAAGCGCAGCTTTCCGGCTTTTTCGTCAGCGAGAACAACGGCCATATGGTCAACATCTTTCCGATCAGTGAAAAGCTGCGCTACACCATCCCTTTTATGCCGCCGGAGGCCACCATCGATTATCTGGCCGGCCTGGCGGATGAGGACGGCAGGCGGCTGGCGACCTTTGCCGACGATGGCGAAAAGTTCGGCGTCTGGCCCAAGACCTATGAGCAGTGCTACGAACAGGGCTGGCTGGAAGCTTTTTTCGGTCTGCTGCAGCAGCACAGCGATTGGATCCGTCTGGTTACCTTCAGCGAGGCGCTGCAGACGCTGCCGCCGGCGGGTCGCGTCTATCTGCCCACCGCGTCGTATCGCGAGATGATGGAATGGGCTCTGCCGGCCCAAAGCCTGATGCGCTATGAGGATTTTGAGCATTGGTTGAAAGAACAGGGCATGCAGGAGGCTTATAAAGTTTATCTGCGCGGCGGCTTTTGGCGCAATTTTCTCGTCAAATATCCTGAATCCAACAACCTGCATAAGCGCATGCTGAACGGCGTCGAGCGGCTGCAAACAATCAAGACGAAAAACAGCAAAGCGCTGGAGCAGGCGCGCGATCATGTCTACGCCGGCCAGTGCAACTGTCCTTACTGGCATGGCGTGTTCGGCGGCCTGTACCTGCCCAACCTGCGCTTTCCAATCTACCGGAATCTCATTCAGGCGGATGTGATCATGGACCGGCTGGAGCACACCGCGGCGGAACAAAAACAGGGGTGGGTCAGCGCACGCACGGTCGATTTCGACAAGGACGGATTCGATGAGGTGGTCGCAACCAGCGACCGGCTCAATTTGTTTTTCAAACCGGAGCGGGGCGGCGCGCTGTTCGAATTGGATCTCAAGAGTCATGCCATCAACCTGCTGGACGCCATGACCCGGAGGGAGGAGGCCTATCATCGTAAATTGCGCGACGCCATCGCCCATCAGAGTCCGGAGAAAACAGGCGAGGTGGCCAGCATTCATGATCTGGTGTTGATGAAGGAGGAGAACCTGGATCAGCACCTTCATTACGATTGGTATCGCCGTTCCTCCTTGATCGACCATTTTCTGCGGCCGGATACCACCCTGCAGGCTTTTTATCAGGCCGGTTACGGCGAGCAGGGCGATTTTGTCGATCAACCCTATCAATGCCGGATCGTTAAAAAAGGCGGCAACGTGCAGGTACAGCTGCACCGCGACGGACACGTCTGGGTGCATTCCGACTGGGCGGCGGTACGGGTCAGCAAAACGGTTTGTCTGCAGGCGAAAGAGAACCGTCTGCAGACCGAGTATTGCATCACCAATCAGCACCACGGTGAAATTTCCCTCTGGTTCGGAACCGAATCCATCTTTGCGTTGATGGCCGGCGATGCGCCGGATCGCTATTACGCCAGCCCCCAGTGCGAGATAGCGGATGCCAAGCTGGCGAGTCTCGGTGAATTGACCGGCCTGAGCGAATTGGACCTGTGCGATGAATGGCTGGGCTTGAGGATTCGCGTGCGGACCGGACAACCCGCCGATTTCTGGCGGTTGCCCATTGAGACCGTCTCTTTGTCCGAGGCCGGTTTTGAGCGCGTGTACCAGGGCTCCGTGGTCATGCCGCACTGGAAACTGACGCTCAAGCCGGGGGAGAGCTGGAAGACCCAGGTGCAGTTTGTTTTTGAATCACTGGCTTAAGGAGTGGGACGAGTTGATGAACCCTTTGCGAGTAGACGGAAAATTGAAAAAGGTGTTGTGGTTTGCGCTGGTGGGAATGGGCGCTGTGCTTCTCTATATGCAGATCAAACCGACGCGGCTCTATCCCCAGGAGAACATTCGCACCGATTTGGATCGTTTCATGGAAGTCTTTATGTACGTGAAACGATATTATGTGGAACCGGTGGAGAGCGACAAGCTGATCACCGGCGCCATCGAGGGACTGCTGGGGAAGCTGGATCCTCATTCAGTGTACCTGCCGCCCAAGAGCCTGGAACAGGAAAGCGAGCGCATGGAGGGCCACTTTGAGGGCATCGGCATCGAGTTTGTGGTTTTGAACAAGGTGCTGACCGTGGTGTCTCCTATTGTCGGCGGTCCGGCGGAGGCTGCTGGCCTGGCGCCGGGGGACCAGATCATCCGCATCGAGGACAAGTCGGCCTATGGCATCACCGAAGATGAGGTGTTTAAAAAGCTGCGCGGCCCCAAAGGCAGCAAGGTCAAGATCAGCGTGCTGCGCGCCAGCCAGTCGGAGCCCTTTGAGGTGGTGATCACGCGCGACCGAATCCCCATCTACAGTGTGTACGCCTCGTTCATGTTGGACGACAATAAAACCGGCTACATCTGGCTGGCCCGTTTCGCCAAAACCTCTTCTGAAGAGATGCAGACGGCGCTCAAAGAGCTTGAAGCCCAGGGGATGAAACAGTTGATTCTGGATTTGCGCTACAACCCGGGCGGCCTGCTGGAACAGGCCACAGAGCTGGCGGACCTGTTCATTCCCGGCGGTCATCGGTTGGTGTACACGCGTGGCCGCAATAAAGCCAATGATGAGGATTTCTTTTCCACCAACAGCACCGACCGCGCCATCACGCCGCTGGTGGTCATGATCGATCACGGATCGGCCAGCGCATCGGAGATCGTGGCCGGCGCCATGCAGGATCTGGACCGCGGCCTGGTGGTGGGCCAGACCAGCTTTGGCAAAGGGCTGGTGCAGAATCAGATCCGTCTTAAGGACGGGGCGGCCATCCGCCTGACCGTGGCGCGCTACTATACGCCCAGCGGCCGGTTGATACAGCGCCCCTTCGACAACGGCCTGGTGGATTATTATGCTGATGCCTATGACGACAGCAAGGAGCAAAAGCCGGACAGCCTGCACAAGCCGTACAAAACGCGCGCCGGCCGCACGGTTCTGGGCGGCGGCGGCATTGTGCCCGACTCGACCACCCAACCCGAGCGCATTACCCGTTTTTTCAATCAGCTGGTTGGCAAAAGGATCTTTTTCGAACTCGGCGCCCGCTACGCGACCCAGCACAAGGAACAGGCGGCTGATTTCAACCGTTTTTATTCACAATTCAATTTCGGCGAAGAACTGGCGGAAGACATTCGGGCGTCGTGCAAAAAGCATGGTCTGGAATTCAGCGACGAGGCCTACAAAAAAGATCTCGCAATCATCAAGACCATGGTCAAGGCCGAGATGGCGAGGAACCTGTGGGACAGCCGGCATTACTATATGATGATGAAGTATGCCGACCCTGAAGTGCGGCAGGCGGTCTCCTTTATGCCGGCTGCGCAGAAATTGCTAAAACTAGGCAAATGGAAGGCGGGCAATTGATCCCTTCGATCGGCCGCCTATTCTACAGGGCACTTTGACAGCCCAGGCATGAATACGCGGCCGTGGGTACTTAACCGGCAAATCCCAACGCGATGAAGGCGATGGCCGTTTTCACTGTGACAGGACGATGCCGCGCCGCCGGACTGGTTCTGTTTCTCAGTCTGTGGGCGGCGCTCAGCGGCTGTTTCAACCCCTTCGCCCCAGAGTTGGAGCGGTCGCCGGGCGCATCCGCCCGCTTGACGGAACAGGCGTCTCCGGCGGAGGTGTTGGAGAATTTTATTTACGCCTACACCTTTAAAGATTCCCTGGTGTACGAACAGCTGCTGGACAGCTCTTTCGTATTCGTCTATTTTGATCCGAATCTGGGCTCCTCCGGCCTGTTTGTTTCATGGAATCGTGATGTGGAATTAAAAACCACCGGCCGGTTGCTGCGGAATTTCGACACCATCACCCTGACCTGGAACACCACGATCTATGAACTGATGGAGGAACGGGCGGCGGAATTGTCCAAAACTCTGCATCTGAGCCTGTTCGGCAAAGGAGGAGAGTACAATTTGACCGGCAACGCCATCTTTAATTTCCGTAAAAGCCCCTGGGACGGCAAATGGCGCATCACCCGCTGGAAGGATGAATCACAGATGTAGCCGGCCCCGGCGCGCCTGCATCCTGCATGATGTTTTAAACGAAAAGCAGCCTATGAAAAAGAATACGACCGCTTTATCGGATGAAGCTAAAAAAAAGTTCGAAGCCATTGCCTTTGAGTATATGAATTCCCTGTATTCCACCGCCCTGCGGATGACGCGTAACGCCATGGAGGCCGAGGATCTGGTGCAGGACACCTATCTGCGCGCCTACCGTTTTTTTGATAAATTCGAAGAGGGCACGAATTTCAAGGCATGGATCTTTAAAATTTTAACCAACACGTTTATCAATAAATACCGAAAAAAAGTGCGCACGCCGCAATCCGTACAGCTGGAAAAGGTCGAGTTCGGTTTGGCCGAAGAAGAAACCCAGCAGGAGGCCACGGTCTGGGAGGGCTATGATGAGGAACGTTACCACGAATTGTTCGACGACGACATTAAAGCGGCCCTGTCGCAACTGTCCGAAGAGTTCCGCATGGTGATCATCCTCGCCGACGTCGAGGGGTTCTCCTATAAAGAGATCGCCGACATGATCGACCGGCCCATCGGCACGGTCATGTCCCGGCTGTTCCGCGGCCGGCACATGCTGCAGCGTTCGCTGGACAAATACGCCCGTCGGGAAGGATACATCAAGAATGAATAGCTCAGCCGGAAGAATCGTACTGCAAAGCGTCATAACGCTGTTCAACCTGCTGCTCGCTTTCAGCGCAGCGAGCGCCCAACCGCTGGGCGACCAGCGCATCCTGACGGCGGAGCTGTCAGCTGCGCCGACCACGGCCGCCGTGGGCGGCCGTATCGATTGGACGGTCGCTCTGACCATTACCCCCGGTTTGCATATCAATTCCCATACCCCCACGCAGGATTTTCTCATCCCCACGGACCTGCGCTTTCTCGACGTCGAAGGCGTGCGCTTTCGCGACCCGGTCTATCCGGCGCCCGAGATGAAGCGCTTTGCCTTTTCGCCGGAAAAGCTCTCAGTGTACGAAGATCGGGTGGTCCTCTCCGGCCAGGCGGATATTTCCCCGCAGGCGCAGCCCGGCAGGCGAGGGCTGAAAGCGGTGCTCTCCTATCAGGGATGCAATGATCAGAGCTGCTTTATTCCACAGCAGGACACCCTGCAGTTGGAGGTGGAACTGGTCCTCGACGCGGCCGCCGCAAACGCCGGCGAAACGCAGGAGCCGGACACTGAATCGGCATCCGCGGAGCGGTCCGCTGATCAAGCCCGTCTGTCCGGGGATGAAGCCCGCGCCGCAGAGATCCTGCAAAAAGGGCTGCCCTACGCGTTGGCGGCCTTTTTCCTCGTCGGCCTGGCTTTGAACCTCACGCCGTGCGTGTATCCGATCATCCCGATCACGGTGAGTTATTTCGGCGGACAGAGCGGCCGCCGGCGTTCCTCCACCCTGGGCGCTGCGTTGTTCTATCTGCTGGGCATCGCCCTCTCTTTCGCGCTGCTGGGCCTGCTGTCGAGCCTGGCCGGGCGGCAGTGGGGGTTTATGTTCGCCAGCCCCTGGTTTGTGGTCGCCATCAGCGTCATCATGATCCTGATGGCCGCCAGCATGTTCGGCGCGTTCGAAATCACCGTGCCCTCTTTTCTGTTGAACAAGTTCGGCGCCGCCCGCGAGGGAGTCATCGGCAGCCTGGTGATGGGGCTCACGGTGGGCGTGATCATCGCTCCCTGCGCCGCGGGCATCATCATCGGCCTGGTGACACTGGTGGCGCGGATGGGTTTGGTGGTCAAGGGCGGACTGCTCTTTTTTGCCATGGGTCTGGGCCTGGGTCTTCCCTATCTGGTGCTGGCTGTTTTTTCTGGATTGCTCCAGCGGCTGCCGCAGTCCGGAGAATGGATGGTGTGGATCAAAAAACTGTTCGGCTTTCTTCTGCTCGGCGTAGCGTTCTATTTCCTCGCGCCTCAGGTGGAACGGATCGGCAACAAATTTCTCTTCCTGGCCGGAATCACCGGTCTGGTCGGCGGATTGCTGCTGGGCTGGTTTGACCATACCGCCGGCGGCGGCAGAGGCTTTAAGCTTTTCAAACAGATCGTAGCCGTTTTGTTCCTGATCCTGGGTTCGGTCTGGATCCATCACTCCCTGCAGGAGAAAACAAACGAGTTGTCGTGGAACTATTACAGCGGCCAATCCATGGAGGAGATCCTCGCTTCAGGCAAACCAATTTTCGTCGATTTCTACGCCGATTGGTGTGCGCCATGCAAACAGCTGGATCGTGAGACCTTTAGCGACAGCCGGGTGCAGGTGAAAAGCGAAGCCTTTTATCTTCTCAAGGTGGATTGCACCAAACCGGATGCCGCCACCCGAGCCTTTATGTCCCTGCATCAAGTCACCGGCATGCCGACGTTGATTTTTATCAGACCGGACGGCCAGGAGATCACCGAATTGCGCGAGATCGGTTATATCGATGCCGATCGCTTTCTGGCCAATCTGGAAAAAGCGCTGTGACGCAAGGGACAAGGCTGCTCCCCTTAGCATTCGTCCATTGAGATTTTTAGGGATTCGGATTAGACCGGCGCGGAGTGCGGCTGTTCGCCCGGCCTCAACCGCAAGCCGAGGCATGACCGCGGCCTAGACCCACAGGCCATGCGCCATTTGGCATAGAACCGTTTTTCAACCAAAGGAATTCTTTTGAACTTTAACCGGATAAAAATCATCCACAATCCAAAATCAGGATTTATCAAGAATCCCCGTATCATCCGCAAAGTCGTCGAATACATTCTGGCTGATGCGCCCTTTCGCTATGATTATTTCGAAACCCAGTACAAGGGCCACGCGCACGAAATGGCGGGAAAGGCGCAGGAGGAGGGCTATGATGCCGTGGTGGCCATCGGCGGCGACGGCACGGCCAATGAGGTGGCGTCCGCGCTGCTGAACACACCGGTGGTCATGGGTTTGGTCCCCATTGGTTCCGGCAACGGACTGGCGCGCGGATTGGGCATCCCGGTCTCTGTGCGCCGTTCCGTGCGCCTGCTGCTCGACGGGCAGGTGCGCGCCATTGACGCCGGCAGGATCGCGCATCGGAACTTTTTCGTCACCACCGGCATGGGCTTTGACGCGCTGATCGGAAAATTATTTGACGACCGCAGCCTGCGCGGTCCGCTGCCCTATTTTTATATCGGCGTCCGCGAGTTCTTTTTCTACCAGCCGGAAGTGTTCACCCTGCAATTCGACGGCCGTTCCATTCGCAAACCGGCGCTGCTGGTCACCATCGCCAATACCCAGCAATGGGGCAACAGCGTGATCGTGGCGCCCAATGCCCGGCCGGATGACGGACTGCTCGACGTCTGCATCATTCACAGTGTCGGCATTTTCACCGCGCTCTATCATTTTCCCAAGCTCTTCACCGGCAAGATCGACCGGATCCGGCATTATGAGCATTATCAGACCAAGGCGCTGAGGATCATTCGGCAAAAGCCGGGACCGTTTCATGTGGACGGTGAGCCTGATGAAACCGGCCAGAGCGTCGATATTACCGTCAGCCACAAGGCGTTAAAGATCATTGTTCCTTGATCAGTGTCGCGGTCACATTCCGTATAGATGGCCGGTATGAACGGGTTTGCCCTGCAGTTTGAGATAGTAAAACAGCTGGCCTTTGTGCTGTTTCATGTGTTCCACCATCTGCAGCAGGCGATGGCCGAGGATCATCTCGGTGGGGTCCCATGGCACCGGCGCCTTGGTAGTCGCCAATTTCTCCTCGTCGAGCGAGGAAAGAATGTCCAGCGCTCCGCGGCGATCCTCCGCCAGCAGCTTTTTGGCTTCCGCCAGGCTTTCGATGCTGGGCAGTTTTTCAGCCGGGGGCAGCATCTCCTCAGGCGGCAGTTCACTCATATCGCCGTGATCCGGCATGCCCCAGTCGCCGGTGACCACGCCTTTAAAGGAGACGGAACAGGAATCGGTGATATGTTTGAGAAGCTGCGCGGTGGTCATCCAATTGCCGCCTGTGGCCGGTTTCCAGTTGAGATCCGCCTCTTCCACCAGGTCAAAGAGTCCTGCTGACACTCTGTAGGCGTCCTCGAGTTCTCTGGTGACTAACTCTTTCCAACTCATACAAAGCTCCTTTCTGATTATAGTGCGGTACCCTTCTCGTTGAACCGCAGAGAAAGCGCAAAGCAACGCCGGGGGAATGAAAACACTTTTAGGATCGCTCTTGGCGGTTGATCAACCGCCCCATTGCCGGATGAATCCTATGAACCATTGATGGGGCAAACTCTGTAAAAGCAAATGAAGTATTGATGGTAAAAATGAAACTTTTTAACCGGTTTTAGAGTCAAATAGCAATGATCCCCTATGAGCGAGACTGGGAGCTTTTATGCAACTCTTTAAAAAAATGATGTTTGCTGCTTTGGTCCTGGCGCTGTCAGCCGCCATCTATGCTTTGCTGGTGGACCTCCGTGGGATCAAACGGTCGGTGCTGAGGCCCACACTGGATGAGCTGGGCGCCCGGCTGTACGCCGCGGTGGCGGAGGATGCGGAAAAGGAGGCGCTCAGGCATCGTTACGACGAATTCGTGGCTAAAGCGGAACGGCAGGAGATTCCACCGCCGCAAATCGAGCGCGTGGCTGCCGACATTCTCAATCTTTCCGCCGCCGACTCGGTGGTATCCAGCCGCGATGCTTTAAGTATGCTGTTCATGGCCTCTCCGGCCTCTGCCGCTGAACCAGGCGACACACCGTCTGAAATTCCGCCGCCTGGGACGGACATTCGCATTCACATCAACGCGTCGCCTCAGGCGAGAGCGGAGGTCGACGAATTGGCCGAACGTTTGCGGCGATTGCAGACGTTCCACGATGAATATAAAAAATGGGCGCAAAAAGACCGCGCCTATCGCGCGCTGCGATCCGGTTTCGCCTTTACCGCGGACAGCGGCTTGCGGGTGATCGTCAATCCAAAGCTGAGAACCATCATGGACCACAAGTCGTTTGAAGTGATGAACCGGGAGCTGGCTTTGCTGGAGAGCAAACAGCTGCTGGCGTGGCAGTCCGGCGATTCGCTTCACTCTCTGGCCGTTGCGATAGGGCCTGATTCCACTTTTATTCTCAAGATGAAAAAGACGCCGCAAAAGCGGGCGCTGTTCGCGCCCCCGCCTTCCGCAAGCCCGTCACCCGGCCGGTAACATTTCACGTTCACTTGAGCAACAACAGCCTGCCGCTTTTAACCTCCTTATCTTCAAGACGAACCTGATAAAGGTACAGGCCTCCGGCGACGGCAAGTCCTGACGCATCTCTGGCTTCCCATCTGAGCTGATGGGTTCCAGCCGGCTGGTGGCCGCTGAGCAGTGTGACCACGCGTCTTCCGGTCACATCGCTGATGGTAAATTCCACAAAGCCGGGTTTATCGGTTTCAAACTTAAAGTTTGTAACTGCATTAAACGGGTTGGGGTAATTCTGCGCAAGCCTCAAGCTCGAGGGCGGCAGACAGTGCGGCCGTTCGGCCACAAGCGTCGAAGACGAATGATCCTGGAAGATGCAGTAGGCCACGCCGCCCTTGTCGAACCACGCATGCGACAGATCGCTCTTGTTGAATACGTGGCCATAGCCGTCGTTCGGCCGGGCCGGATCGTGAACGATCGGGTCGCCGCTGGCGGTAAAACCGGCCAGCATGACCAGATGACCGCCATAGAGCGGCTCACCGATGGACATGGCGAGGCGGCCGCCCCTGGCCAGAACGTCACGAGCCTGACTCCAGTTGCGAATGCGCACCACATCGCCGATCACTCCGTACTCGGAGGCGTTCTGCACCACCCGCGGCCAGCCGCCGAAAATATCGTAATAGGGATCATAGGTGTCCAGGGCAAATTGCAGGGGGTCCACTGGAATGTGATAGCTCTTCAGGATCATCGCCACCGTGGTGGGCGAACAGATTCTGCCGCCGAACTCTGCGGAGACGTCTCGCTGCGCCAGAAAAGAGGTGGGGATGAAAATAGCCGCCGGTTTGTCCGCCAGAAGCGCCGCATGATCGACGGTTTCGGTGGTGCGGCTGTCGCCGGCGAAAAAGGAGAGTCTGGACAGGGTGGGAGAAGAGACCGATGCGCTCTTGCGCTTGAACTGGACGGCATATTGCCAGGTGGTGGTGAACGCATCGAGTTTAACGAAATCGATATCGACGATTCCTCCGCCGAACGCGGTTCGCTTGACCGTTGGCCAGAAATCATCTTTCCAATAGCCCACATCCAACCAGGCGGACCATCCGGACAAGTAGGGGACGCGAACGCTGACGCGAAAGCCGCCGCTGTCGCCCGGCGCTGTTCCGTTCCACGAGGGCAGGCCCAGGTTCCACGGATAGGGGGCATTCTGCGGTTTTAAAATAATCATCGCATCAGTGGCGCCGTCAGCCATCGTCAGGCTTTTGCCGTCATTCGTGCGGATGAGGTTGATCAGGGATTGGGCGTTCGCCAGCAGCGAGTCGGCGCCGCTGAGGACAAAGTGCTGATCCGGATAGGGAACGGCTTGCGCTCCGGCGTCCCGGCGCAAGATAAGCACGGCAAAGAGACAAATGAATAGAGCGAATATTTTTTTCATCATCGAGATGGTATTTCCAATTTGAGTGGATGCGGCGGAAGAAGGCCGGCCGGTTTTGTTTTCAGACTTGAAAAAAATGATATAAAAAATTATCTCTCACAGAGCCACAAAGAGCACAAAGACAAATTTATTACTCTTTGTGCCCCTGTGAGAGCAGTTCTTCTGTCTCTGCGCCCTCGAACGAGGGTGGTTATTTTTTCGGATAGGGTGGACGCTCCGGGAAACTCCACGGTTTTTCCGCAATCTGCTTGCGAAGTACCTCGATGGCCTTCTCGAGCTGCGGGTCCCGGCCGGCCATGACCGAAGCGGGATCGTTCTCGATCAGGATGTCGGGATCAGCGCCGTGATTCTCCACCAACCACTTGCCCTCACGGCCGAAAAAGGCGTTGTTGGACTGATGCACTATGCCGTTGTCGATGGTCTTCTGGCCGTTGATGATGCCGACCAGTCCGCCCCAGCTGGGCACGCCGATGACCGTACCGAGTTTGTTGGCCTTGAAATCCTCTATGAACGCCTCGCCGTCGGAGCCGTTGGCCTCATTGGTCACCACCGCATAATGGGCGCGCGAGGCGCTGTTGGGATAGCGGAAGGGTTCCATGCCCTGCATGACGTTGTAGGCGACCTGCTTGCGCTCAAGTTTGTCGATAAGAAAATACTCGGTCCAGCCGCCGCCGTTGCCGCGCACGTCGATGATCAACCCCTTT
>DAIQOA010000087.1:0-17553 GCA_036788095.1 bacterium
CGAAACCCACGAAACAGCCAAACCTGAGGACAGCATGAAGCTCTTTTCGTGCCTTTCGCGCATTTCGTTGTTGGTTTTATGGTAATCAACGGGGTCATTCATTGTTTAATGCCGTTTTGCACCTCGTGGGCAACCGCTGTTAGAGCAAACGACGTATTGGGTAAAAAAAATGAACGATCGGCCTTTGAAGAGAGAGTAAACTACGAAACCCACGAAACAGCCAAACCTGAGGACAGCATGAAGCTCTTTTCGTGCCTTCCGTGCATTTCGTTGTTGGTTTTAAGGTAATCAACGGGCCATGCATTGTTTTATTGCCGATTTGCTTCTTTTGAGCAATCGCTGTAAGAGCAAACGACGTATTGGGTAAAAAAGATGAATGGCCGGCATAATAGGATATGGCGAGGGAGAGAGTTAGACGAGTAATTTATTGTCGGCACAAGAGGCAACCGTGGAAAATAGTGAACTAATTTTGGCATTATACAGGGAGAGATAGGAGCTTATTATGATTACCCAAGAGCAACTGGAGCAGTATCAGTCACGGGCAAAGGCCTTTCTGGATCGCGCGGGCATTGTGCTGACTGCTAAAGAGGCCGCGGAAATCGAGGTGGCGGATTTCAATCTCGGCCGCACCGAACAGATCGGCCTGGAGCTGGTGGTGTACGTCAATACCGACCGCTGCTGCGCCAAAGAACTGGTGCTGTTTCCGTGGCAGATCTGTCCTGAACATCGCCATCCGACGGTGGCCGGCGAACCGGGCAAGGAGGAGACTTTTCGCTGCCGAATGGGACAAGTGTACCTCTACGTTCCCGGCACACCCACCGCTGCGCCTCGCGCCCGGATTCCACAGGATAAAAAGGGTACGTTCACGGTTTGGCAAGAGATCGTGCTCAATCCCGGCGAGCAGTACACCCTTTTACCTGACACGCTGCACTGGTTCCAGGGCGGCCCGGACGGCGCCATTGTCTCCGAGTTTTCGACCAAAAGCCGGGATGAAGCGGATGTGTTCACCGATCAGGAGATCAACCGAATGACCAAGGTGCTGTGAGCAGCCCTCTGCCGATCTCTTTTCCCCGGTTAACGAAAAATTGCATCGTGCTGTATTCCACTTCCGGCGGCTCTGAATGATCGCTGTGTAAAATATAGCCGCCCCCGGCCTGAATGATGGGGGGTATTTTTTCCAGCAGCTCGGCTTCGATTTTACTGTTGTCGTTGCTGATCAGTGTACGCGTATCGATTCCGCCAAAGAAGGCGATGCGATCGCCGAACAGACGGAATAGCCGCAGCAAATCCATGCCGGCTTTGACCTCCATGGCTTGCAGACAATCCATCCCCGCCTCGATCAGTCCGGCTACCAACGGTTCGACAAATCCGCACGAGTGGACGATCACCGGCAGACCGTGTCCGTGGGCGAAATCGAACAGCAGGCGATGGCCGGGCTGAACGATCTCGCGGTACATGGCCGGCGACATGAAGGGCCTGAATTTAAAACCCATGTCCTCGAAAAAATACAGGGCATCAGGCTTGCCGGCTTTGGCGAACAGCGTCTCCAGGTGCATCAGAGTGAACCGGGCATAGGTCATCACCATGTCCTTGACCCAATCCGGATCCAGGGCCATGCCGACCAGCATGTTCTCATGGCCGCACATGGGGTGAATCTGTTCAAAGGGCGCGATGCCGGCCCAACAGAAATAGCGTTGTTTGTCCGCTGCCAGGCTGCGCTCACGGAGGTATTTTTCATAGGGCAGCCGGCGTTCATCCACGTCGAGCAGACGCGGCTTGATCAGCTCCAGCCATCCCTGTCGGTCCTGGACGGCAAACGCCACGTGTTCCGGCGTGCTGTCGTGCAGTTTATGCCGCCGCAGTTTGGCGCCGTTGCCGTTCAAGGTCAGAATGGTCTCCTCCGTCTCTTCGAGCACCACGGGCTCAAAAACCGGGTCAGCGATGGAATTGATCCAGCCGCCGGTGCGCAGGTCCTGTCCGAAATGCTCATAGACGTCTTCCTCCGCACTCAGATGTCCTTCTTCTCTCCATTTGCGAATCGTGGCCTCCCAGGGATTGATCACCACTGGGATGTGGTCCACCGGTTCACGTCTTAATGTGCATTCCATGCGTTCATGGCTGGTCAATGGGTGTCTCCTTGCCTCAGAGTTTGGCTGTCGATCCGCTGTTCGCCTGCTGACAGGGGCGCTTTTTTTGCCGGCGTTCTCCTCTGATACAGTGGACGGGCTGTTTGTATCAGGCTGAAACAAATGATACGAGAAGCGTGTGGAGTTGAAGGGCTAAGTTAATTAAAAATAGATAAATTTAGCAATTACGATTTTGGCATTGAACTTGCAATGGTCTGGAATGAAATAATAGGAAAAATCGCATATGAAGAAAATTTTGTCATTGATGCTGTTGCTGGCTGGAATGACGCTGGCTGCGGGGGCCGATGCGCCGGCAGTCCAGGATGAGATCATTCTGCCGTCGATCAAGATAGAAAAACAGGCGCCTCGATCGTCAGTCGAAGAGACGCTGGTGGCGACCAAAGCTCAAACAGAGGGTCTGGGCAATGCACCAGCTCCCGGGGTTCCGGGGACAACGTGCAAAACGAGCAAAACCGCCGGTGAGGTTCCGTCTGGCATCTATGTAGATTAAGGCATAAAAGAGTCCAACCTCCGCACCATTCTCCTCCTCTGTTTCATTCAGACGCCGAAAGGGCCGGGATGCACATCCCGGCCCTTTTGTTTATTGCTCCATCCTGGATAGGATGATCATGTTCTGTTTGTTGCAGATGTCTTTGGCCTCTGGGGTAAACAGGTAATCCAGCCGGGTTTTATAGTATTCAACAATCTTGCCGCGCACCATTTTCAGAGTAGAGTTGAGCATGCGGTTCTGTTCCGTGAACGGTTCGCCGAGCACACCCACTGCGGCCGGCAGCCATTTGCCCGGGAACATGCCGCTGTACGCGCCGCCTTCCTTATACTGGTCGATCTCTTTCTGTAATAGTTGCAGTGCCCGTCGTTGTCCGGCCTCACTTTGGTGGGAAAGATTCTCGCTTTTCAGCATCCGCAGCAGCGCCTCGCGATTGGGCACCAGCAGCGCAACGGTATAGGGCGACTGGTTGTTGTAGAGCATGATCTGGTCGATGTAGGCTGAATTGGCGATGATATTCTCTTCGATGCCCTCGGGGCTGTATTTTTCGCCGTCGTTGCTGATCAGCAGGCTTTTGGCCCGGCCCAGCACATAGAGAAAGCCGTCCGGATCCATATAGCCCAGATCGCCGGTGTACAGCCAGCCATCGCGGATGGTCTCCCCAGTGGCTTTTTCATTGCGCCAGTATCCGGCCATGACGTTTTCACCCTTGCAGACGATCTCACCTTTGGCGCCGATGGGCAGTTCTCGGCCGCTTTCATCGCCGATTTTCACCGCCAGGTTGGCGACCACGATGCCGGAGGAGCCCAGCTTGTGGCGTTTCGGCACATTGGCGGAGATGATGGGCGCAGCTTCGGACAGGCCATAGCCCTGAAACATGGGAATGCCGAGGGCATAGTAGAAACGTTGCATGTCGATATCCAGCAGCGCGCCGCCGCCGATGAAGAACAGCAGCCGTCCGCCAAAGTTCTCGCGGATTTTGCTGAACAGGATCTTGTCGTAGAGCATCATCATCGGCTTGAGCAGCATGCGGCTGCCTTTGCCGCGATCGATGCCGAGGCCGTTATACTTGTAGGCGGTGGCCAGGGCTTTTTCGAACAGCTTGACGGTGCGCGGGCCTTTGGCGCGAATGCCTTTTTCAATGTTCTTGCGGAAATTCTGCGCCAGGGACGGCACGCTGAGCAGAAAGGTGGGCCTGGTCTCTTTGATATTGAGCGGAATGTTCTTCAAAGTCTCCATCGGGGTCTTGCCGACCTGCACCGACGCCATGGACGCGCCGTTGCTCATCAGGGTGTAGATGCCGGCCACGTGGGCGAAGGCATGATCCCAGGGCAGGATCAGCAGCGAGAGATACCATTCCGGAATGGGCAGCACAGAGTTGGCCTGTTCCACATTGGCGGTATAGTTGCGGTGGGTCAGCATAATGCCCTTGGGATCCGCCGTGGTGCCTGAGGTGTAGCAGATGTTGGCCAGGTCGTTTTCCGTGATGTTTTGCCAGCCGGCTTCAAATTGGCTGCGATTGGCGTCCAGATAGTGCTTGCCTTTGTCTAACAGATTTTGTAAAGTAATCCAGTCCCGGTCATAGGTTTCGGATTCATCCAGCAGGATGATCTTTTCCAGTTCAGGCAGATCCTTTTTGATCTTTTGGATCTTTTCGACCTGGCCGCTTGAGACCACCACCATGCGCGCGCCCGAATGAGCGAGGCGGAATTTCAGCTCAGAGAGCTCATCCAGTTTGACCGAAATCGGTACATTGATCGCGCCCGTGTAGAGAATGCCGAGTTCAGCGGTCACCCAGTCGGTACGGCCTTCCGAGATCAGAGCCAGGCGGTCTCCTTTGGCGACTCCCAGGCTCAAAAGCCCGGCAGCGAACTGATGGATCCGCTCGCGCATCTCCCGGTAGGTCAAGGGTTGATAGGCTTTGTCCTTTTTCTCCCACATTAACACGTTGTTGCCGTACTTTTCGGTACTGGATTCCAGCAGCCTGGGCAGGGTTCGTTGGTCCACGGTTTTCTCCGGTTGGTGAATGGGTTTCATGGCGGAAAAGGATATCAATAATCCGGATAAAAAGCAAGGATTTTTTATTTTCGTGTCCATCGATCAGGATAAAATTGATCAGGTAAGGCAGGCCAGTGATATTGTGGAGGTGGTCTCCACCTATGTCACCCTGCAACGCCGAGGTAAAAATTATTTCGGTCTCTGTCCGTTTCATCATGAAAAGACCCCCTCGTTCAGCGTCAATCCCGAGCTGCAGATCTTTCACTGTTTCGGCTGCGGCGCCGGTGGCAATGTGTTCACCTTTATCATGCGCATGGACCGGTTGACCTTTCCGGAATCGGTCCGGCGGCTGGCTAAAGCCGCGGGGATTCTGCTGCCGGAGGAGAACGAGGACCTGGCCAGTCTGCAGGAAAAAGAGGCGCTGTTTTACGTGAACCAGATGGCGGCCGAGTTTTTTCAGAAAAAGCTGTTCGAATCCGATGAAGCGGAGTCGGCGCGCAGCTATCTGCAGCAGAGGGGCATCACCAAGGAGGAGTGGCAGGAGTATTTAATCGGCTATGCGCCCAACCGTTGGAACGGACTGTTGGAGCACGCCAAAGGGCTGGGCGTGCAAACGGAGCTGTTGCTGCGCGCCGGCCTGGTGATTCAGAACGAACGGGGTGACTACTATGACCGCTTTCGTGGCCGGGTGGCGTTTGCCATTCACAATCTCACCGGACAGGTGGTGGCCTTTGGCTGCCGCCGGTTGATCGAGGACAGTTCTCCGAAATACATCAACTCCCCGGAGACCGATATTTATCAGAAGCGGCTGGTGCTCTATGGTTTGCACTGGGGCCGACAGGCGATGCGCGATCAAAACGCAGCGGTCATCCTGGAGGGCTACACCGATCTGATCAGCATGCGGCGGGTCGGCGTGTTGAACGTGGTGGCCAGCGCCGGCACTTCGTTGACCGAGGAGCACAGCCGCTTGCTGCGCCGCTACACCAGCAACGCCTTTCTGCTCTATGACGGCGATGCGGCCGGCGCTTCGGCCTCCCTGCGTGGTGCGGATGTGCTGCTGGCCAACGGTCTGGACGTTCGCATCGGCACGCTGCCCTCTGATCAGGATCCGGACGAATTCGCTCGCTCTCAGGGACGCAGCGGGGTGGAGGCTGTGCTGGCCGCCTCGGTACAGCTGCAGGATTTCAAACTGCACCGACTGCGGGATCAGGGATTGCTGGCTACGCCCGGCTTAAAGGCGACGGCGGTGCGCGATCTGTTGGCTACGGTCGCCAAGATGTCGGACCCGTTGCAAAAGGCGTTTTACGTCCGTGACCTGGCGGAGAAACTGCAGCTGGAGGAACCGGTGCTGTGGCAGGAGGTACGCAAACACGAGCGGATGCAGCGCACCGTCCTGCGCAAGGAAACCATGGAGCCCGAGCTGTCGACGGAGGAAAAGTATTTTCAGACGCGCCGCGGTGCGGCGGAGCTGGCGTTGCTGGATGTGGTTCTGAAACATCCGGACCTCGCCTCCACTCTGACGCGCATGATCTCGTTTACGGATCTCGCTTTTCCAGAGATTCGCGAGCTGTTTCAGCGGATAGAGATGGATGTCGTAGACGGTGCGGCCATCGATCCGGCCCGGTACATCGCCTGCATCCGCACTCCGCACATCGCCACCAGTCTTTCGCAGTCCTTTCAGCGCCAGGCACACTATCCGAATCCGGACAAGTTCGCCTTCGATTGCATCAAGATCATCCGCATGACGCGGATCGACGAGCGCATCGAGGAAATCCGGCAGCTGTTGAAGGAGAAGAACCAGGCCACACCGGAGCTGTTGCAGGAATATCAGGAGCGCATTCAGGAGCGGCAGCGCCTTCACCGCAGCACGGCCGAATGAACCAGGACCTCTGAGGATCGCTCCTTGGCTGAGGTCTGCCAGAACCCTTAAACGATGAGAATCCCATGAAAAAAAAATATGAAACCGTGCCGGTCCGTCGGCTGCGCTGGCAATGCACCGACTCGGATCTCTGTTTTGAATCCACCGAAGACCTTTCCATCTTTCCCGCCATCCTGGGTCAGGACCGGGCGGTGCGCGCCATCACCTTTGGATTGCAGATGGAGTATCCCGGCTATAACATCTATGTGGCCGGCGCCAGCGGCACCGGCCGCACCACCACCGTCAAATATCTGCTCAAGGACCCGCGCTTTCAAAAGGAAGAGCCGGACGACCTCTGTTATGTCAACAATTTTAAAAGCCCGGACATGCCCATCGCCCTGGTCATGCCGGCAGGACGGGGCGCCGCTTTTCGCAAGGAGATGGAGATTTTTATCGACCATCTGCGCACCACCATTCCTCAGCTGATGGAAAGCGAACAGGTTCGGGAACGGCGGGAGGCGCTGGCGGAATCGTTCAATCAGAAACAGGCCCAGATGATCAAAGAGTTTGAGCAGCGCGCCGGCCAGGAGCAGTTTACCATTGTGCAGGTGCAGATGGGCCCCTATTCCAAGCCGGATGTGCTGCCGTTGATCAAGGATCAGCCGGCGCCGCTGGAATCGCTCAATGAATTGGTTCAGTCGGGCGCGATCACCGCGGAAAAGGTGACGGAGATCCAGCAAAAGTACGTAGAGCTGAACAAAGAGCTGGCCAAGGTGTTCAAGGCCAGCCAGAAACTGCAAAAGGAAAAGCGCAACCGCCTGGCGGCTCTGGATCGAGAGATCATTCGGCCGGTGATCGAGGAGCCGCTCAGCGAGATCCGGTTGGAATTCACCGGTGAAAAGCTGCACGGCTATCTCGATGCGGTGTTGAACGGACTGCTGGATAATCTGGACCTGTTCAAACCAAGAGGCGAGTCCGAGGAGGAGGGGGCTAAAAAAGGCGTTCCGGGTCAGGATCCCTTTCTCGAATATCGCGTCAATGTGATCGTGGACAATTCGGACAAAAAAGGCGCACCGGTGATCTTTGAGAACTCGCCCACTCTTGCCAAACTGTTCGGCGCCATCGAGCGGGTGCCGGATGCCAACGGCCAGTGGCGGACCGACTTTACCAAAATCCGCGCCGGCTCTCTGCTGCTGGCCAACGGGGGGTATCTGGTGCTGCACGCGATGGACGTGCTGCAGGAGCCGGGTGTGTGGAACGCGCTAAAGCGGGCGCTTAAAAACCGCGCCATTGAGATCGTCGGCTACGACGTGGCGTTTTTCTTCGCCGCCTCCGCCATGAAGCCGGAGCCGATCGGCGTCAACGTCAAGGTCATTATGATCGGCGACAGCCGCCTGTATCACCTGCTCTATGAGGCGGACGACGAGTTTCAGAAGATTTTCAAGATCCGTGCGGATTTCGATTCCACCATGGTGAGAGATACGCCCAACCTGCATCGCTACGCCGAGTTCATCAAACGATTGATCGTTGACGAAAAGCTGCTGCCCTTTGAACGCTCCGCCGTGGCCGAGGTTGCGGAACACGGCGTGCGCCTGGCCGGCCGGCAGAACAAGATCTCCACCCGTTTTACCTATATCGCGGACCTTATGCGCGAGGCCCATTATTTCGCCGCCCAGGAAATGGCGTCCCGCGTGCAGGCGGCTCATGTGGACCGGGCGCTCAGCGAAGGCCGTCACCGTCTCAATCTGGTGGAGGAAAAAATACGCGAGATGATCGGCGAGGGCGTTTTGATGATCGATATCACCGGCAGCCGGGTCGGCCAGGTCAATGGCCTGTCGGTCATGAACACCGGCGATTACGCATTCGGCATGCCTACGCGCATCACCGCCCAGGTGGCCATGGGCCGCAGCGGCATCATCAACATCGAACGCGAGGCGGCGATGAGCGGGCCGACTCACGACAAAGGCGTGCTGATCCTGGCCGGTTATCTGCGCGGCAAGTTCAGCCAGGACAAACCGCTGGCCGTCAGCGCCAGCCTCTGTTTCGAGCAGTCCTACGCCGGTGTGGACGGCGACAGCGCCTCTTCTACCGAGATCTATGCGCTGTTATCCCGCCTGGCTGATCTGCCCATCCGCCAGGACCTGGCGGTGACCGGGTCGGTCAATCAGAACGGCGAGATTCAGCCCATCGGCGGCGTCAATGAAAAGATCGAAGGCTTTTTCTACACCTGCAAGGTCAAGGGCAAATTGACCGGAACCCAGGGTGTGCTGATCCCGCGTCAGAACGTGGCGGACCTGATGCTGCACACCGAAGTGGTGGAGGCGGTGCAAAAAGGATTGTTCAGCGTTTATCCGGTGGACACCATCGATCAGGGCATCGAGATCCTCACCGGCCGGCCGGCGGGCAAGGCGAACCGGACAGGCCACTATCCCGCCGCCTCTGTTTTTGGCCGGGTGGACAGCCGGCTGCGTAAAATGGCCCGGGGTCTGCGCGCCTTTTCTGTGCTCTGAGCCGGGCCGGATCTCTCTCGCCGACCGTCTGCCCGGCGGCGCCCGCCACTGCGCGTTCCGCGTGCAGCGGTTGCATCCGGTTCCTGCCTAAAAACTCTATCCCCCGCTGTGAAACCATTTGACTATTCCTTTTGTTTGCCGTAAATTGTCTTTTTACATTTTTTCAAGGAGAAGAATGTTCGGTATATCCACCGCCTGGTGTTCCGGCCGTTTGAACGACGGCGTCGAGCTGTTGTCGCAAATCAGTCGGACCGGCCTGAATCATCTCGAGATCGACTATCGCGTGAGCGGAGAGATGCTCAGGCAGATGCGGCCCCATCTGATGAACGGCGAGTTCACGGTTCTCTCCGTGCACAATTATTGTCCTTTGCCGGACGGCCGCAGCCGGGAAGAGGCCAGCCGCCTTTTCCCCCTGTCTACCTTTGATGCGGACGAACGCCGTCTGGCCATACGCCATTCCATCCGGACCGTGCAGCTGGCTGCAGACCTGGGCGCCTCCATGGTGGTTTTTCATCTGGGACGCGTGGAGATGACCACGAACCTGGATGAGTTGAAAAAGTTGTTTCTTCAGGAACAAATTCATTCCGCACCGGCCGAGGCGTGGCGCGAGGCCAGACTGGCAGAGCGCCGCAACCTGGCTGCTCCCTATATGGATGCGGTGTTGTCCACCCTGGATCCCATCCACGAAGAGGCCTGCCGCCTTGGGGTGAACATCGGCGCGGAGAACCGTCTGCGCTTCAATGAAATCCCTTTTGGCGATGAATGTGAACAGATCCTCAGCACTTTTAGCGGCGGCCGGCTGCGCTACTGGCATGACTGCGGTCATGCGGAGATCAACCATCGTCTTGGCTTCCTGGATCATGAAAACGATCTGCTGGCCCGCCACCGGGAACATCTGGCGGGTTTTCATCTGCATGACGTGCTCCAACTCAAAGATCATCTGGCGCCGGCACAGGGCGATCTGGATTTTAAAATGCTCAAGCATTATATCGGCGATACGACCATCAATATTTTAGAGATTCATCCTCCGGCGACCGCGGAACAGATCCGCGCCGGCGTGGAATACTTGCAGGGCCTGGGCATCTCTTGACCCCTGCAGGCCATCGAGGACCATGGAAAGAAACGAAACCAGAAAAGCGATCGCCAAAGACGGCCTGGTCTACGGACCTGTGCATTCACGACGACTGGGCCTGTCCCTGGGTTTGAACATTTGTCCAGCGGCGAGGAAACAGTGTTCTTTTGACTGCATCTACTGTGAGTGCGGCAGCCGGCAGCCGGTGCTGGCGGCAACGGCGTCCGAAGCATGGCCCACTCCGCTGCAGGTTGAGGAGGCGCTGTCTCAGGCTTTGGAGCGTGTGCAGGCGGTGAATTGCATTACCTTTGCCGGCAACGGCGAGCCGACGCTGCATCCCGCCTTTGCCGAGATCGCAGCCAGAGTGCGGCGATTGCGCGACACACGGGCGCCGGGACTCAAGCTGGTCCTGCTTTCCAACGCAGCCGGTCTGGGGCAGGAGAGCGTGCGTGCTGCGCTGTCATTGATTGATCTTCCCATCCTCAAGCTCGATGCCGGAACGGAGGAGACCTTTCAACAGATCAACCGGCCGGCGGCCCCACTGTCGCTCGCCGACATCATGGGCTGCATGAAAAGCCTTTCGCATTATTCTCTGCAGTCCTTGTTCGTCGCCGGCCGCTATAGCAATGTCGATGAACGAAGCGTGTCAGCCTGGATAGACCGAGTGGCGGAGCTTTTTCCCCAGGCGGTGCAGATTTACACCTTGGATCGAACCGCTCCGGTCCGCGGTCTGACCCCGGTTCCACTCAAAACGCTGCAGGCTATCGCCGGCCGGTTGCGTGAGCGGATGGACCTTCCGATCTCGGTCTTTGGCCCGAGCGTTCAGAAAATGAAAATTGGAAACAGATGAATCAAACGGACAAGCCCATCATCGCCGTTATGCTGGGTGACCCTGCCGGAGTAGGGCCCGAGATCACGCTCAAGGCACTGAAGGATGAACGGGTGCAGCAGGCGGTGCGGCCGGTGGTGTTCGGCGACGTACAGGTGTTGCGCCAGGCTATGGAGATCACCGGATTGCGTTTCAATCTGCAACCCCTGCAGCGCATCGATCAAGCGGAGTTCGAACCCAGCACCATTCTGGTGGTGGAAAGCGATATGATCAACACACCGGTGCAGATGGGTGTGGTTCAGGGTTTGTGCGGACGCGCCGTTTTTTCCTATCTGGCCAACGCCATCGACTGGACCATGAGCGGGATCACCCAGGCCATGGTCACTGCGCCGGTCAGCAGAGAGTCGCTTCGCGCGGGCCATATCCCTTACTTGGACCAAACCGAGATATTAGCCAAGTTAACCCAGACCGAAACCTCCATCTCCCTGCTCATGGCCGGCCCACTGCGCATTCTGCTCTATGGCCGGCCTATGCCGTTCCGCCAGGTAGCGGAGCATCTTTCCGTCGACAGCCTTGTGGCTGCGCTGCAGCGCGGTCATACGGCTATGCGCCAGCTTGGTATAGAACGCCCGCGTCTGGTGGTGGCAGCACTCAATCCGTATGGCGGGGAGAATGGTCTTTTCGGTGATGAAGAGGCCGCCCTTCTCGCTCCGGCGGTTGCGCAGGCCTGCCGTTTGGGGCTGGATGTGAAGGGCCCGGCGCCCGCTGATTTGGTTTTCTGTCAGTCCCTTGCGGGCAGGTATGATGCGGTGCTTGCGTTGTACTACGATCAGGGATGCATCGCCGCCCATTGTTGTGATCCTCAGCGGACCATCGAACTGACCCTGGGGTTGCCGTTCCTGCATATCGCCGCGGATTACGGAGCCGCACTGGCGGAGGCAGGAAAAAACATCGCCGATCCCGCCGGCATGATCGAATGTCTGCTGGCGTGCAGCCGCTACGGACAAAAGGCGCGTGAATTTTTCAAAAAGAACCCTTGACAGCAAAATGAAAAAGTAGTATATTGGACTAATTAAAACAGGAATGTTCATGTTATCCAATTCTTACACATCGTCCGTGAACGCGCAAAGAGGTCTGTGGTGGAGCTGGTGGTGGCGTATGTCCGGACGTAGTGGGAGAAAAGCATAGCATGATCCGCTATTGATAAATACTCCACGCCCTTTCAGGCCCGCTACGTTCATCCAGTAGCGGGCCTTTTTTTTATGGTGCGGCCGGCCAATTTGTGCCGGCGCCAAGCGGTTTCGAATAAAATTGATTACGACAGCCGTAAAATAGACAACCCATACAAGCAAAGGAGTAAAAAGATGGAAACGACCAAGTTTGTGCTGACTGAAAATGAGATGCCGCGTCAATGGTACAATCTCAACGCCGACTTTCCCAAACCCATGCTGCCGCCGCTGGGTCCGGACGGCAAACCGCTCACACCGGAAAAACTGGCGCCGGTGTTTCCCATGAACCTCATCGAACAGGAGGTCAGCACCGATCGTTGGATTGACATTCCGGAAGAGGTGCTCAAGCTGTACGCCATGTATCGGCCGTCGCCGTTGCACCGCGCCCGCGCACTGGAGCAGGCGTTGGGCACGCCGGCGCGGATTTACTATAAAAACGAAAGCGTCAATCCAGCCGGCAGCCATAAACCCAACACCGCCATCCCACAGGCCTATTTCAACAAGGTGTTCGGCATTAAAAAAATCACCACAGAGACCGGCGCCGGCCAATGGGGGTGCGCTCTGGCGCTGGCGTGCAGTTTGCTCAATATGGAGTGCAAGGTGTACATGGTGCGCATCAGCTTTGAACAAAAGCCTTTTCGCCGGCTGATGATGGAAACCTGGGGCGCCAAATGCATTCCCAGCCCCAGCCCGGAAACCAACGCCGGCAGAAAATTCCTCACTGATTTTCCCGACGCCCCGGGCAGCCTGGGCATGGCCATCAGTGAAGCGGTTGAAGAGGCGGTCAGCGACAGCACCGGAAAAACCCGCTATTCCCTGGGCAGTGTGCTTAATCACGTCATGCTGCATCAGACGATCATCGGGCTTGAGGCCAAGAAGCAGTTGGCCATGGCCGGAGAGAAAAAGGTGGACCGGATCATCGCCTGCGTGGGCGGCGGCAGCAATTTTGCCGGCATCTCGTTTCCCTTTGCCCTGGACCTGATCAACGGAGCGGATATGGAGATCATTCCGGTGGAGCCCAGCTCCTGCCCCACCATGACCCGTTCGCCCTTTTCTTACGATTTCGGCGATACCGCTGAGATGACGCCGCTGTTGCCCATGCACTCCCTGGGCCATAGGTTCATGCCGCCGCCCATCCACGCCGGCGGTCTGCGCTATCACGGGGTTTCGCCCATGATCAGCCACGGCATCAACCTGGGCCTGTTCAAGCCGCGTTCTTATGATCAGCTGGATTGCTATGAGGCGGCGGTTCAGTTTGCCCGCACCGAGGGCATCATTCCCGCACCGGAGAGCAGCCACGCCATCGCCGGCGCCATCGATGAAGCGCGCAAGGCCAAGGAAGAGGGCAAAGAGCGCGTGATCCTCTTTAACCTCAGCGGACATGGCCTCATGGACCTGCGCGGCTATGATCTCTTTTTCCGTGGGGAATTGGTGAACTATCCACTGCCGGAAGAGGAGTTCAGGAAATCGATCGCAGCGTTGAACGGTCTGCCCAAACCGGCAAAATACTAGCCGTAAAGGCCGGACCCCTTCTGTGGGTCCGGCCTTTTTGGGGGTGCGCTCGGCCTGTTCCATGCACTTGCGAGTGTACGTTTTCCACAAGTCTGCGCAGCAACGCGAGCAACGGCTTTTTTTTGCCGCTTGTTCGATGAGCCGCTCTATTGCTCCACGCAGGGCAATAATTTTATTGGCAAATTGTGTTAAAAAGTGTAACTTTTGCCAAAACTGTTTTTGCAGCCCGGATCATTCTTCTCTGTCTTGAAAATCATCATCACCCATTGAACGTTTTTACTTCGGCTTTTTCTGCAACGGTCTGCGCCGGAACCCCAACCTCTATTTCGGCGTGAGCAGGTGTTGTTGATTTCCAATGGGCTTTACTGCACTGGTAAAATTGTGACAGGAGGGACTTGTGCCGCAACCACCCAGCAAGTTAATGCCCGCCGTATACGGCGGCCTGGTGATCGGCATCATCAGCGGTGTGCCGTTTCTAAGTTGGATCAATTGCGCCTGCTGCGCCGGCGTGATGGGCGGCGGATTTCTCGCCGTGTATCTTTTTCGCCGTGATCTCGATTCCCGCTACCATATGGACTTTTCGGACGGGGCTCAGCTCGGGCTGCTGGCGGGTCTGTTCGGCGCGGTTATCGCCACGGCCTTGAGCCAGGTGTTCGCCACGGTCAGCTATGAGATGGCGCACAAAATCATCACCACCTACCTTCAGGACCCGGAGATAGAGGAGATGTTTGATCGCTTTCGACCGGACATGCTCACCGGCGGTCTGCTCTTTTTCGGCTTTTTGGTCAATCTGGTCTTTTATACCCTTTTTGGCCTGCTCGGCGGCCTGATCGGTGTCAGCCTGGTGGGCAAATCCAGGACGCCCTATGAATCACAGCCGGACCAGCCGTTGCCCGAAGACCCGAAGCGGGATTCCAGCGCCCCGCCACTATGATGGACAAGCTTGTTGCGTATCTGCAGCAGAAGGGAGAGCCGGCTTCGGCTGAAGAACTGGTCCGCCAAGTGCTGAGAATCTCTGTGCCGTCAGCTGGCCTGGCTGAGAAACTGCTGGCATCCATCGCCGGCGATGAGCACAGCCTGGTGCATGACGGCCATGGTCTGTGGCGATTGCGCGAACGGGCTCAACCCGTTGATGCAGAGTTGACGGCAGAGACGTTTTTTCTGCTGCGGCCGTATCCCGAGCAGGCCGGTCATTGGTCCCGCTGGTCCGGGATCCGTTACGGACGGCTGGCGAACGGCGTCTTTCAACTTGCGGACCAATCACAGCAGGGAACCCTCGCCGAATCTCTTGCCGCTTTTGTCGCGGACCGGCAAACGCATCCTTTGGTTTTCTCTGGATTCGAACATCACGCGGCTCAACTCCGCACCGCTCTGCGCACGCTCATCGGCCTGAATCTCGCCGAACCCCTGTTGACGCTGCGACGTCTGGCGGAACTGGTGTTCGTGGAAGAGTCGCCGGCTGCCATGGCGGAACTGACGCGCTTACTGCCCGGCGCCGGCTATGCGGAGGGAGAGCCCGGTGTGCAACTGCAGGCAGAGGCCGCTCTGCTGTTGATGCTGCTCGAGCGCCTGCACGACAAGGGCGTTTCGCATCTCTCCGATCTTTTACGGATTTATCCTCAGGTTCGTCATCAGCCCGATTTTTCCGCTTTTGCCTTTGATGACGGCTTTATCGCCTCCTTGCCGCATGCGCCGGGCGTCTACGTGATGCGCGATCGTCAAGAGCGAATCCTTTACGTCGGCAAAGCCGCGGACCTGTTCGAGCGGGTGGGCTCCTATTTTCGCGCCAGAGGCGCGGTGGATGAAAAGCTGCAGACTCTGTGGGATCGTATTCACCAATTGCAGATCATCCGTACCGGTTCTGAACTGGAGGCTCTGCTGTTGGAGAACCGGCTGATCCAGAAACTGCAACCGCTCATCAACACCCAGGTGGAAGTGTTCCGTCGCACGCATCGCCGCAAAAGCCGGTTTTCGCGCATCATTCTTCTGCCCGCTGCCTATGATGATTCATGGGCGCTCTATTTTCTGCATCCGGATAAGGCGCTTTTTTGTTGTTTGTTGGCGACAGGGGAGGAGCCCCCTGCGCCATGGACTATTTTTGACAGTAGTCTGTCTCCGGATGCCGATGAGGAGCTGCTGGCTGAGATCGACGGTTATTTTTTTAAGCCTGGTCAACTCTTACCGGCGCCGGATGAACGGGCCGAGATCGCTGTCACCTGGTTGTCGGCTCATGAAGAGCAGGCGGAAAGCATCGATATGCGCGGCGTGCTCACCGCGGCCGATGCGCTGCGTTGCATTCAGGCTTTTTTGCGCGATGGCCGCTCGGACGTGAAACGGATTTTTTATCACTCTTAGGGGCAGCTTTTGGCACACCGACTAGGCGAAAGAAACAGGGCACAGCGGATGCATTCGGTTTATTTTCAGCGAATCAGCGTTTCCCGCTGCCTGGTCCTCCTCTGTTTGTGGGGCTGCCTGGTTTTTCCTGCGCCTCTGCACCCAGCCGGCCTGAACTATACGCTCGCTTTCGATCAACTCACCTGGAAGTTTCTCACGGTAACCATACAGTTGGAAAATCCCTACGGCGGCCGCCTGCTGTTTTCAATGCCCCAGTGGATCCCCGGCGCCTATGAATGGGGCTCGTTCGGCGACCAGGTGGTCGATTTCTCCGCGGTCGACGGCAGCGGCGCAAAACTGGCCTGGGAAAAGCTGAGCCGCAGCGACTGGGAAGTGCAGGGAGGAGAAGGTCCGATCGCCGTCACCTACACGCTAAAGCCTTTCAGCCGATCGTACTGGGGCACTGGTCTGGATTCCACCGGCGCGCTCCTGGAGGGCGCCGCCACCTGGATGCGCGTGCGCGATTCGGAGAAGGCGCCGGTTCGAGTGCGGGTGCATGCTCCGGCCGGCTGGCGCATCGCCACCGGTCTAACAGGGGAAGCAGGGGGGAGTTGGGTTGCTGCCGACTATGATGAGTTGGCGGATTGTCCGTTGCTGCTGGGCGCGCTCAGCGATACCGCTTTTGTCGTCGACGGCGCACGCCACGAACTCTATTTTCACGGTGAGGCAACGATCGATCGTCCGGCGTTCACCGCCATGGTCGGCAAGATTGTGGCCGCCCAATCCCGGTTGATGGGCGGACTGCCCTACAACCGCTATGTGTTTCAGTTCATTCTCAGTGCCGATGAACGGGGCAGCAGCGGTCTCGAGCACCGCAACAGCACCACCATCCGCTTGCCGAGCCTGGAGGTGATGAAAGATGTGCGCAGCGCGGCTTCTATCATCAGCCATGAATTTTTCCATCTGTGGAACGTCAAGCGCATCACCAGTGCGGCCTTTACGCCGCTGAACTATCAGCAGGAGGCGCGCACAGAATCTTTGTGGTGGTTCGAAGGGGTGACCAGCTATTACGCCGATTTAGCGCTGTTGCGCAGCGGCATCTGGACCATGGATGACTTTTTACGTCATCAGGCCAGGGAGATAGAGCGCCTGCAGGAGAATCCCGACCGACTGCGCACCACCCTGGCGCAGGCGAGCTGGCGCGTGTGGCAGAACGGCTTCTCCGGTCCGGGCATCTCGTATTACAACAAGGGCCAGTTGCTCGGACTGCTGCTGGACGTCATGATCCGCAAGGCCACGCGCAACGAAAAATCTCTTGATCATGTCTTGCACTATTTGTATCATACCTATAGCAGGGCCGGCCGCGGCGTTGGCGACGACCAGTGGGCTGATATTCTGAGACAGGCTACCGGCAAGGATTTTACCGCGTTTTTCGATCGTTATCTTTACGGCCTGACTGAACTGCCTTATCAAGAGATACTGGCCTTTGCCGGCGTGAAGGCGGTTGTCCGGACAGAGCCGGCGCCCTCCATCGGCGTCATTCGCATCATCGGGCCGCGCAACCGCGTTTTCTCTCT